>CP024846.1:1632812-1959375 GCA_004564215.1 Beijerinckiaceae bacterium
TTTTGCGGCGAGATCGACATGCGGATCGCCCGCGATGGAACCTGGTTTTATGGCGGCACGCCCATTGGCCGCCCCGCTCTCGTCCGGCTGTTTTCGACGATTTTGCGCAAAGATCCCGAACGCTACGTTCTGGTGACGCCGGTCGAGCGCGTCGGAATCAGGGTTGAAGATGCGCCCTTTGTCGCGGTGGAGATGGCCGTTGCGCAGGAGGAGTCGGAACAGAGCCTATGTTTTCGTACAAATGTCGGGGATTGGGTCACAGTCGATTCCGGCCATCCGCTTCGATTCGAGAAGTCCGCGGCCGGCGGCCTGAAACCCTATGTTCGTATTCGCGGCGATCTATGGGCCCTTGTCACCCGTGCCTTGTTTCTGGATCTCGTCAAGCTTGGAGAAATCAGGGAACAGGAAGGCGAGCGGCTTTTCGGTATAGCTTCCGGGGGCACCTTCTTTGCGATCGCCGATGCCCGGGAGGTCGAAGTATTCGATGAAAAACAGGCCGATGCCACATAGAAAGCCCAGCGACGACGCGGCCCTTTCAGATGCGCGCTTTGCGCCCGCCAAAGTTTTTGCCCATTTGCGCGCCCGGCTGACGCTGGCCGAGGATGGAGGCGGTTCACAAATCATCGTGGCGGGTTCAAATCCCAACGGTGCGGTCGCGGCGTGCCCGGCCGCAGTCCTCATTGGTCTCACCGATTACCAAGATGAAGTCAGGGTTATTCTAACGCAACGGACCAAGTCCTTGCGCGTCCATTCGGGCCAGATCGCCTTTCCGGGCGGCAAGATAGATGCCCAGGATGAAAGCCCCGCCGCCGCCGCCTTGCGCGAAGCGCAGGAGGAAATCGGCCTCGAGGCTCGCCACGTCGAGCCGATCGGCTATCTCGATCCCTTTTCGACAGGCACCGGCTTTTGTATCATTCCTGTGGTCGCTAGGATTACCCCTCCCCTCCTTCTTAAGATCAATCCGGACGAAGTCGACGAAGCCTTCGAGGTGCCGTTCGCGTTTCTTATGGACGCAGCCAATCACACGGAACACCTCCGCGAATTCGAAGGCAAGCTGCGCCGTTTTCATGCAATGCCCTATGGCGCGCGCAACATTTGGGGCGCGACGGCAGGCATTTTGCGCAATCTTTACGAAAGGCTTTATTCCTGATGTGGCGCGCGCTCCTTGAACCTCTGCTCTTTTTCGGCTCGCCCTTCGCAGTCTATGTCATCTATCTGGTCATACGCCGAAATTACCCTTTTGCACTTGAACATTGGAACAGAAGCGCCGTCTCGACGCTGACCTTGGCAGGACTTGCGGTCGCCGTCGCCGGCATGCTCGTCTTCGGCTTTTTCGCGCCACGCCATGGCGGCGCTTATTTACCGGCCCATATCGAAGACGGAAAGCTCGTACCCGGACGGCTTCAATGAAGGAGGCCGGCGCACAAAGCGAGGGCTCGAAGGCGCCGGACGCTCTTGCTGTGCTCTTCAATGATGAAAATCTGCTTCGCGTCCTTGCCGCGCTCCACCGCAAAGGCGAGGAGACCAGAATTGTCGGCGGCGCGCTGCGCAACGCACTCTTTGGCAGGCCAGTTCACGAAATCGATCTCGCAACCACCCTTGGTCCCGAAGCCATCATCGCGCAGACCAAAGCCGCCGGTCTGCGCGCTATTCCGACCGGTCTCGCGCATGGCACGGTGACGCTGCTCGCCGGGGACACAACATATGAGGTGACGAGTCTCCGCGAAGATATAGCGACCGATGGCCGCCACGCGACCGTCCGCTTTGGCCGCGATTTCAAGGCGGATGCGATGCGCCGCGATTTTACTGTGAATGCGCTTTCGATGACTCGTGACGGACGGCTGTTCGACTACACGCAGGGCCTCGCCGACATCGCGGCAAAGAAGATCCGCTTTATTGGCGATCCGGCGCAACGGATTGCCGAGGACTATCTGCGCATCCTGCGCTTCTACCGCTTTTCGGCTGATTTCGGCGAAGGCTCCCTCGACTTTGCGGGACGTCAGGCGGCGCTCCGTCTCAGGGAAGGCCTCGATCGCCTCTCCCGCGAAAGAGTACGCGCGGAGCTTTTAAAACTCTTCTGCGCCCAACGGGCACCCGAAATCGTCACGGAAATGTGCGCTGATGGGCTGCTTGGTCCCTTGCTGGCTTCGGCGCCCAATCCCGCACGTTTTCACCGCGTCGTGGCGATCGCCGCCGGTGCGCCACAAGACCCGCTCCTTCGAGTCGCCGCTCTTTGCCTGCATCTTTCGGAAGATGCCGAGCGCCTGCGCGAACGCCTGCGTCTTTCGAACGCCGAGCACGTGCGTCTCGAACGCGCCGCCACGGTCCTCATGGGATTGCACGGGATCGAGGCGCCGCCAGGGCCGGATAAATTACGGGTCTTGCTGTTCCTGCACGGCCGCCAAGCCGCGCTTGACGCGATCACGCTCAGCCAAGCCGATGCCGGTCCCGGCCATGAGGGCGAATGGCAGTCGGCGCGACAATTTCTGCAAACTACGCCGGTACCAGAGTTGCCGTTTTCGGGCGCCGACTTGCTCGCCCGGGGTGTCCCCGAGGGCCGCGCCATTGGCGAGGCCTTGAAAGATCTGCGAGCCCGCTGGATAGCGGAGGGCTTTCCGGAAGAACCGGCTCGTCTCGCCAAACTGCTGGACGAAACGCTGCGTGCAACGACATAAGCAAGGGACGGCGGGCGGACTTAGCCCTAGGCGTGCAACCAAAGTCGCGGGCCGCCTGCGGTCAAGATTTGGGACGTTCGATTATTCCCACTACGATAGGCGGGAGGCGCAGGAACCGGTCGATGAGCGCGGAATACAAAAAACCATCCGACGTCGCGCGCCGGCTTGGAAAGCGGGTACGCGCCCGCGCGGATAATTCGGCCCAAAAGGGTACGTGGCGGCGGGAGACCTATACCCTGCCCCGTACCGAGGCGCGCGATAAAGCGCGTGACTATTTTCTCAAGTTTCCGAAGGCCGCCTATATGACCGAAATCGAGTCCTGGCGCGAGCTTTCCGGCGACCGCATCGAGTTCACCATCCGGCGTCTGCCCAGCGCGGATTAACTGCCAGCGGTGCAATTCTCCTCCCTCGGATCTCTTTGAGGCAACATGGACTACCTAATTATTTGCATCGTCGCCTTGCTGGTATCCGGCGTGACTCTGTTTTCTGGATTCGGCCTCGGCACGGTCTTGATGCCAGCCTTTGCGCTTTTCTTTCCTTTGCCCGTCGCAATCGCGGCGACCGCGATTGTCCACCTCGCCAATAATCTGTTCAAAGTTGCGCTTGTTGGGCGGAAGGCCGACTGGGGTGTCGTGCTGCGTTTCAGCCTCCCAGCCGCAATCGCGGCACTCATAGGAGCGTCTCTGCTGAATGGTCTCGTTGGTCTGCCGGTGATCGGGACCTATGATTTTGCCGGACGCACGCATGAAGTTTTGCCCATCAATGTGGTGATCGGGCTCCTCATTATCGCATTCGCCTTGCTCGAATTTAGTCCCCGATTTGCCGATCTGAAATTTCCGCCTCGCTATATTGTTTTTGGCGGTTTGCTCTCGGGGTTTTTTGGCGGCCTTTCCGGCAATCAGGGCGCGCTGCGCGCGGCATTCCTGATCAAGGCCGGATTGGATCGCGACGCCTTCATTGGGACCAGCGTGGTGTCGACCGTTATCGTCGACACCGTCCGCCTAGCCATCTACGGTTTTTCCTTCTATCGCGACAAACTGGGAACTCTCCAGCCGGATGTCATTGGCGTCGTCACTGCTGCAACTGTTGCGGCTTTTCTTGGAGCCTATATAGGCGCGCGCCTCGTCACGAAAGTGACGTTGCGAAGCGTCCAGCGTATTGTCGCGATCAGCATGGTGATGGTTGGGTTTTTGCTGGCTACCGGCTTGGTTTGATTACTCCAACCTCATCAACAAATCCCTCGCATCGATCTGCTGACCGGGTCCCACCAGAATTTCCACGATCTTGCCATCACGCTGCGCATGGAGCGCGGTTTCCATCTTCATCGCCTCCAAAGTCGCAACGATGTCGCCGGCCTTCACGTCCTGGCCGACGCGCACCGCGATGGTCGAAACCGAGCCCGGCATCGGCGCGGCGATATGGGACTCATTGCCGTCTTCGGCCTTACGGCGCGCGACGACTTTTACCGCCGCCGCGCGGTTCTGAACCTTGATGACCCGCGGCTGACCGTTGAGTTCGAAGAAAACCTTGACCTGTCCCTCGTCGTCCGTCTCGCTGACAGTCAACAGAAGCAAGACCAAGGTCTTGCCGGGCTCGATCTCGATCGCAATCTCATCGCCGAGTTGCATGCCGTAAAAGAACACTGGCGTTGGCAGGGTGGAGACCGGCCCGTAGCGTCGTATCGTTGCTGCAAATTCGACGAAAACCTTCGGATACATGAGATAAGAGGCAAGGTCGTCATCGCTGATTTGCCGGCCGCAGGCTTTTTCCGCCTCGGCGCGAGCGGCGCTCAGATCGGCTGTAGGAAGAAGCGAACCGGGTCGCACCGTTATCGGCTTTTCGCCATTGAGTGCCTTTGCCTGCAAGGCCGGAGGCCAACCGCCCGGTGGTTGACCGAGATCCCCCTTAAGCATCTCGACGACCGAGGCCGGAAAGGCGATGTCACGCTGCGGATCGAGCACGTCCTCGGGAGTCAGATCCTGGCTCACCATCATCAAGGCCATATCACCGACGACCTTGGAGGACGGCGTGACTTTGATGATATCGCCGAAAAGATCATTGGCGGCGCGATAGGCCTTGGCGACGTCATGCCAACGGCGATCGAGGCCGAGGGCGCGCGCCTGCTCCTTCAGATTGGTAAACTGGCCGCCCGGCATTTCATGAAGGTAAACCTCGCAGGTGCCGGATCTGAGATCGCTCTCGAAGGCCGTATATTGGACCCGTACCGCCTCCCAGTAGAAACCGATCTGGCGGATCGCCGCGGGATCCAGTCCGGTTTCGCGGCTCGTGTGGCGCAGGGCTTCGGCAATTGAACCGAGACAAGGTTGCGATGTCGTACCCGACATGGAATCGATCGCCGCGTCGATGGCATCGACACCGGCATCGACAGCCGCAAGCACGGTCGCCGCCGAGATCCCCGAAGTATCGTGAGTGTGAAGATGCAGCGGCAGGCCGCAGGCCTCTCGCAACGCCTTCACAAGAACCCGCGCGCCGGCGGGCCTCAGCAATCCGGCCATATCCTTGATCGCGAGAATATGGCACCCTGCCCGTTCAAGCTCCTTCGCCACGCCAACATAATAGTTAAGCGAATATTTGGCCCGATCCGGGTCCAAAATATCGCCGGTATAGCAGATCGCACCTTCGGCAAGCTTGCCGGTCCCGCAAACCGCATCGATCGCGAAACGCATGTTGTCGACCCAGTTCAGGCAATCGAAAATGCGAAAGAGATCGATGCCGGCGGCGGCACGCTGCACGAAGTATTTCACCACATTGTCCGGATAATTGGTGTAGCCGACCCCATTGGCACCGCGCAAAAGCATTTGGGTCAAAAGGTTTGGCGCGCGGTCGCGGACAAGAGCCAGACGCTCCCATGGATCTTCGGCCAGAAACCGCATGGAAACGTCGAAGGTGGCGCCGCCCCAACATTCAAGAGAGAGCAGCTGCGGCAGACCTTTCGCATAGGCCTCGGCCACCGCGGCGATGTCTTTGGTGCGCATGCGGGTGGCAAGCAAAGACTGATGCGCGTCCCGCATTGTCGTGTCCGTCACCAGGACACGTTGTTCGCCGCGCATCCACTCGGCAAATTTTTTCGCGCCGAGCTTCTGAAACAATTGCCGCGTGCCGTCTTGATTCGTTCCGGCCGGGAAGTGAGGCACCACAGGCGGGCGCGCCGTGGCCGGAGGTTTTGCCCGGCCGCGGGTCTCCGGATGGCCGTTGACCGTAACGTCGCCGATCCAGGTCAAAAGCTTCGTCGCGCGATCCTTTCGCTTCTTGAAATCGAACAGCGAAGGGGTCTCGTCGATGAATCTTGTCGTATAATCATTGGCGAGAAACCGTGGATGGGTGATGATGTTGTGAAGGAAGGCGAGGTTGGTCGCGACCCCGCGAATACGATATTCGAGCAGAGCGCGATCCATCCTGCGGATCGCTTCCTCGGGCGTGGCCGCCCAGGCGGTAATTTTTTCAAGCAGCGGATCGTAGAAGCGGGTGACCACGGCGCCGGAATAGGCCGTGCCGCCGTCGATCCGGATGCCGAAACCCATCGCGCCGCGATAGGCGGTGATGCGGCCATAATCGGGAATGAAGTTGTTTTCAGGATTCTCGGTGGTAATGCGGCATTGCAAGGCATGCCCCAACAGCTTGATGTCTTTTTGCTGCGGTATGCCGGTTTCTTCGAACTTGCCGATGTGCTTGCCTTCGGCGATGCGGATTTGCGCCTTTACAATGTCGAGCCCGGTGACCACTTCGGTCACCGTATGCTCGACTTGAATGCGCGGATTGACCTCGATGAAATAGAATCCGCCGGTATCGGCATCCATCAAAAACTCGACGGTACCGGCGCCGGTGTAATGGGTCGCTCGCCCAAGTTTTAGCGCCGCTTCGCAAAGTTCGCGGCGAGTCGCCTCGTCGAGATAGGGGGCCGGCGCCCGCTCTACCACCTTTTGGTTGCGGCGCTGGATCGAGCAATCGCGCTCGAAGAGGTGCACGAGATTGCCGTGATTGTCGCCAAGGATTTGTACTTCGACGTGGCGCGCGCTACGCACCAATTTTTCAAAGTAGACTTCGTCCTTGCCGAAGGCGTTCTTCGCTTCCCGCTTCGCACTCAACACGGCGTCAAGAAGCTTGTCCTCGCTCTCGATCGGCCGCATGCCGCGCCCGCCGCCGCCCCAGGAGGCTTTGAGCATGATGGGGTAGCCGATTTCGCGGGCCAGACGCTTCACTTCGGCCGGATCGTCCGGCAGGGCCGGCGAAGCCGGCATCACCGGCACCCCGCACGAAACAGCGAGGGTGCGCGCCGCCACTTTGTTACCGAGCTCGCGCATCGTCTGCGGCCGCGGGCCGATAAAGATAATGCCTTCGGCGGCGCAAGCTTCCGCGAATTCCGGGCTTTCGGAAAGAAAGCCATAGCCCGGATGGATGGCGTCGACTTTGGCCTCCCGGGCGACCCGGATCACGTCCTCGATCGACAGATAGGCTTCGAGAGGCCCTTTTCCGATGCCGACCTGATAGGCCTCGTCCGCCTTGAAACGATGCAGCGAAAGCTTATCCTCTTCGGCATAGATGGCAATCGTGCGAATGCCGAGTTCTGTAGCGGCGCGAAAGACCCGGATCGTAATTTCGGAGCGGTTGGCGACCAGTAGGCGACGAATTCGGGTCATTTGGACTCGCTGGGGTCGAATGGACGCATATTGGACCCCTGCAAATCACGCACCACCGGGGACCGTCAACCCTGATAGGGGCGGAGGGGCATGTCAACTTTTCGCATTTCGTTTGCCGACCGCGCTTAAGCGTCAAAAGACTAGGCGAAGCGGGCCGCCAGCCACTCCAGTGTTTTGTCGCAGATTGCGAGCTCGGCGAGGTGCCGATACGTATTTTTCACATATTCGGGGTTGGTTCCCGAAATGCCGGTCCCCTGTGCCACGAGCCGGACGAGTTCGGCCTGGGCCAGCCTCCCCGCATATTGCGGGTGATTTCGGTCGACGACATAGCAAACGGCGGTCACCTTACGCCCGTCGGAAAGGCTGGCGCGCAGAAACACCTCGTGGTAGACGCTCGTCACCTGTTCGCGTGCGCGCAAATAGGCGAGCGTGGCAGCAGCGGCATCGGCCTCGACATGAAACGCAACGCCCTTGCAGGAGCCGCCCCGATCGAGGCCGAGCACCAGTCCCGGCCGCTCCTTGGTGCCGCGATGGACGTGGGAATAGACGCAAAGGGCGCGGTGATAGCCCCGCACATGAGCTTCATGACGCCCGGCGAAGTCGAAGCCCGGCCGCCACATCAAGGAACCGTAACCGAACACCCAAAGGTCCCGAGCCAAGGCCATCGAAGAATTTTGCTCCTTTTTCGGGCGCGGTATAAGCAAAGACGCGCCCTGCGAAAACTAAACACTCTCTCGGCCGCCGCCCGCCTTTGCTGGCTGGACCGAGTGGCATAAGAACATATCATACGCATTTTGGGAGGATACATATGCAGTCCAAAGGCCCCGTGGCGAAACCGCGTTTCGACTGGAAAAATTCTTCGGTCTTTATGGTTAGCGCCATTGTCTTGGCAGTGGTGATTGGATGGTCGATTCTCTGGTTGATCATGTCAAGGCAGAGCGTTTCAATCCTGACCTCATGGATGGCAGATGAAACGCAACGCGGCCGCATGTGGACCTGTCCCAATCAAAAAACCGGGGGCTATCCATTCACCGTGACCGTTTCCTGCACCGACTTGTTGTTCCAGGGCGAGGTCTTGGGCAAAAAGGTCACCGGGACCGTACATGGATTTCGCGCTAGCGCGCCTCTCCTGCGCACCGATGGCCTGTTCGCGGAAATGGATCCGCCCTTCGCCGCCAAAAGCAGCGACGGTACAATGGATCTCACGGCGCAATGGACCTACCTCGCTCTCGATCTCGAAGGCCAGCCCGAGACATTCGAGCGTATTGCTCTCATCGGCGATGGGATCGTGCTGCAAGGAAGGGTCGGCGGTACGGATGTGATCCAGGGAAAGGTCGCGGATTTTCACAGCTACGTGGTGTTGGCATCCAACCGGCATGATTACGCTTATGATTTCATGTTCGGATTCAACGACGGGTCTTTTCCCGCTCTGAACAGTTTTCTAGACACACAACTTCCGGTTTCTGCGTCAATCGGCGGCGTGATTTCGCAAGCCGATACAACCAACGTCCACACCGTCACCGAATTTTTGGAGAAATGGCGTGCCGCCAACGGCCGCGTCGACATTACGACCGCGCGGCTAAGAAGCGGCACGATCGCATTCGATGCCACCGGCCAACTCGATCTCGACACCGAGCATCGTGTCGAGGGCAAACTCGAAACGGAATTCGGCGGTTTCGACAAGGCCTTGCATCATCTGAACGTGGACCCCGCATTGCTCACCGCCGGCCAGGTTCTGTCGGGAATTCTCGGCGGCAGCCAAGGTGCCACGGCCGGCCGGGTGAAGTTCCCGTTGACCATCTCCGACGGCCGGGTGTCCATCGGCCCCGTCCACACCTCCATAGAGATTCCGCCGCTCTATTGAGCCGACGAAGAAGCCGAGGTTTGCGTCCGGGATAGAGACAGATCGCTAAAGCGATCGCGTTCATATCCCGGACGTAGAGCGCTTCCCGATCAGATGGAATCATCTGATCGAAAAGGAATCGCTCAAGTTCAACGAGTTGGAGCATGTTCTGATCGAAAAAGTCGGTCAACTTTTTCGGAACAGGCTCTAAGTTCGGTTTGAGACGCGCCCCAGCCGGGGCTAAAGCCGCCTAATTGAACTGATCGGCTGAGACGATTTCTCAAAAACTCTATCGCGCACCCCGCGCAAGGATTCACTTGCGACCAGCATGTGATGCGCGTTGGCGTGAAGCAGCGTGTTTTCATCCCGCATGATCCCAACATGACCGCGCCAGAAAACGAGATCGCCACGCTGCAAGCCCGCAAGCTCCGCGTCAAAGGCGAGCGGCGAGCCAAGCGCCTTTTCCTGCAAATCCGTATCGCGGGGCGCTGCAATCCCCGCGGCGGCGAGCGAAACCTGTACCAGCCCGGAGCAATCGATCCCGAGGCTCGTCTTGCCGCCCCAAAGATAGGGCACATGCAAGAGCCGTTCGGCCACGGCGACGAAGTCCCGCTCTTTCTCGTCACCTGCGCAAAGATGATCCGCGAAGACGAAACCCGCCTCATCGATCTGCGCGAATCCTCCCTGAACCGACCGCACGCTGACAAATGCGCCAAGTGGCAAGGCCTCGCGCGCGGGGAGTTTCATGTTCGGGCCGGGATAGACAAAGCTGCGATTGACTTGCACCCGATGGGTGGGATTTGTAGCTGCCTCAGTTAGCGCATTCATGGCGATATAGCCGACGTAGCTGTCGCCTGCGAGCTGCACCCAGCCCCAGCCTTCGTGATCCTCATAGAGCGTCACCGCTTCGCCAAACAGCGCCTGGGTCACGAGCGGCGCGTCGGAAGCCGGCGCATGATGCAGATCGGCGATGCCCGCACCAACATGCATTACGCGTCCCTGCACATAGGCGGCGGCCTCGACCTGGCCACACAAATGCGCGGCCGCGAGATCGGGGCGGGCGGGTGTCAAGCGTCGGTCGAATGAATTCATGTAAGACAAAGATCCGGGTGGTGGTTCGATCTTACGCGCGTCCGGAGAAGATCGCCGCGCAGCCCCTGATTTCGACCGCGACCGATCCAAACCGCTGGCCAAGCGCGCGCTTCAAACCATCTGCGTCATCCTGCACGTTCGAGAATATTCCCTTTCGGTTGTAGAAGTCCATCAGGCGCTTGGCAGGCCAGCTCCGCGCGACGCCGCCCTGGAGCAAGGTCGAACCGAACAAGACAGCACCCGGTTTCATCAAGCTCTTCAGGTGATCGAAGGCCACCGACTTCGAGTCGATTGAGCCGGGAATGCAATGCAGCAGATAGTTGATGCCGACCGAATCGAATTTCGGCGCATCCATCAAAATCGGTTCCAGAACATTTCGGACATAGGCTTCCGGCCTGTAACGGGCAATTCGCCGAGAAGCATAATCGAGCGCGTTCCGATTGAGGTCCATCAGAGCGACACGTGGCGTCGGCGACGGAAATCGGCAGCGGTCGAGAAAATACCCCGTCCCTACCCCGACATCCAAATGATTTGCCGAGACGCGCTCGTTGTAATGCTCCAGGAGGCGTTGGGTCGGGCACTTCCAAATCAGACTATTGGAGAGTCCGAGCACGAGAAAATCATAGGCATTGAGCATGCGCTTTGTGTAGACAGCCTGCCCTGCTTCGACTTGTTCCGCGCTCACGCCCATGGCTCTTACCTTTGCTGTGCCGACCGTGGATCCGGTCTACCACAATTATTCTGCGGCTTCGATTTTGACCGCGTGGAGACGGATTGCAGCTAAGCGGGGGTGTTTCAAATGGAACCGGGGAGGGTCGCTCGCCGTTGCGACGCTGACGCGATCTTTGCGAAGCCCCGTATCATGTGCCGGTGAACGCCGATGTGCATGACATAGACGTGATCTTCGTCGATGAGCCGGACGATCTCATCAATCCGCTGGGCATCAAGGGCGTTGGCGAGATCGGCATCGTCGGCGTGGTGGCGGCGATCGCCAACGCGGTCTATCATGCGACCGGAAAGCGGGTGCGCGATTTGCCGATCACCCTCGATAAATTGCAGCGCTGAGACTTGCTTTTCGCGGGGCGCGCAAACCGCCCCCTGCCCCAGCCTTCGTGATCCTCGCGCGTCCCCGACCTTGAACCGGACATGAACGCAAGCTTCATCCGGGCTTCAGTCGAAAAGGATTTTACTCCTCTTCGGCAGGCAGGGAAGCTTGCCATGAGGAGAAACAATCATGACCAAACGCATTGTCTCTTTCGGCGCGATCCTTGCCCTTCTCGCGCTGCCGCTCGCGGCGCAAGCGCAGCCAACAAGCGCCCCTGTTGGCGCGGGCGTGGCAACAAGCAAGGCAACGCGGGTCGCTGGAACGTCAGAGAGCACCGGCGGAAGCTTGCTTTCAACCGACCAGACCGCGAAGGTCCATGAATATGTCGCGAAAGAGAAAAGACCGTCCGTCAGCATAACGGAGAAATTGGCCGTCGGCACGGTCTTGCCCGGCAGCATCGAGCTCTATCCGCTTCCGGCAAGCCTGGGCATCAAGAGTGAGTACCGCTACAGCGTCGTGAACGAGCATACGGTCCTCGTCGAGGCAAACACGCACAAGGTTACCCAGATCCTCAACTGACGAGAGGGCGATGGAGGGCGGCCCTTTCGTGGCCGCTCTTCAGCCCGGCGTTGCATCATCTTCCAACTTCGCGCGCGCTCGGCAACCCTCTTAAAAGAGCCTTAACTCAAGGCATCGTTTTCGAAGCGCGGATGAGGTTCCGTTCGACTCGCGACCCTTCCTCGACCTTCAAGACGAGCAGAATTTGATAGGCATAAAATTGATCGCGAAAATTTCGGAATCGCGGCGAATAGGCTCTCGTCTCAGGATCGGGGCCCGTCCCGCGACATAGCTTGCGTGGCTTGGTACTCAAATTTGTCTAAACTGGGCGGATGAACAGGAGAGGCAACGAGCCACATGCCAGATTTTACTATCTGCGCTCTATGTTTAAACAAGGCTCCCTTGAAGGAAAGCCACATAATTCCAGCGTTCGTGTTCCGATGGCTGCGGGATACTTCTGCAACGGGCCATATCAGATCTGCCGAGACCCCGAACAAGCGGGTTCAAGATGGACTGAAGGTTCCGTTACTCTGCGAAGAATGCGAGCAACGCTTAAATGTCTGGGAGAAGCCGTTCTCCGAGCGAGTGTTCCATCCTTGGTACGAGCAGTCGGGCCAGTCGATCAAATATGGCGACTGGCTTTTAAAGTTCTGCGTTTCGCTTTCCTGGCGTGTGCTTCGACACATAAGGGATTTCAACGGCCTCGCCCATTTGAGCGATCCGCAAAAGATGTTGAGCGAGACCGCGCTGAAACGTTGGACGGACTTCATGCTCGGCAGAGTGCCGCACCCAGGCCCCTTCGAGCAGCACTTGATCCCTCTGGGTGCGATAGACTCCCACACATTTGGGGAAATGCCGCAGAATATCAACCGCTATATGTTGCGCGCTGTTGAGCTCGACCTGGCGCACAGTAGCAGCGTCGTATTTACTTACTCAAAGATCGGTCCATTCGGCTTGTTCGGAATAATCCAACCTACGACAATGAAGTGGGAGGGGTCAAAGGTCCATGTAAAATATGGGGTTCTTGGTCCCGGAAAATATCTGCTTCCTACAGAACTCTTCGAATACATTAAGGATCGAGCGCGAAATTATGGAAACATTCAGGCCGGCATGTCGGAACGGCAATTCGATAAAATCGACGCGACCTCTATGGGCGATATCGATCGATTCCGTGCGTCAGGCACGTTTGCGGCTATGCACCACGATGTGCGTCTGTTCGGTGATGCTTCGGTTCTCAGGCAATCGAAGCGGAAGCACACAGATTAAAACGTCTATATTCCGTACGGAGGGGCGAAAGCGAGGATACCGCGACCCCAGCTGGTGCAAACTTTTCTACACAGACACCTCTCAACCCGCCCCCCCCTACGGCGACTTATCCTCCAGCCCCGCCCCTTCGTCGTCGGCGAGATCGTCGCTGGTGATTTTGATATGGTGCGCAACTCGCGGACTTTTCTTTCCCCCGACCCCGGCGCCGTAGCGCGCCTCGATCAGATCATAGAGCAGCCGTGCCGTCTGCACTTCGGCGCCCAGCGGCCGGCCAGGCTTTGCGGCCGGCGTCCAGGCATAGATATCGAAATGCGCCCAGGCGCTCGTGCGTTCGACGAAGCGGCGCAGGAACAGCGCCGCGATGATCGAGCCCGCGAAGGGTCCGCCGGAAATATTGTTGAGATCGGCGATCTTGCCCTCAAGCAGCTTGTCGTAAGGATCCCATAGGGGGAGCCGCCAAACCGGATCTTGCGCGGCGGCGCCGCAGGCGGCGATCTCGGCGGCGAGCTCGTCGTCCATCGTATAGAAAGGCGGAAGCTCGGGGCCAAGGGCAACGCGGGCGGCGCCGGTGAGCGTCGCAAAATCGAGCAGAAGATTTGGCGCGCCCTCATCGGCCAGAGCCAGCGCATCGGCGAGAATGAGCCGGCCTTCGGCATCGGTGTTGCCGATCTCGACGGTCAAACCCTTGCGGCTCTTGTAGACGTCGCCCGGGTGAAACGCATTGCCGGAAATTGCATTCTCGACGATCGGCAGCAACACCCGCAAACGCACCGGAAGCCCCGCCTCCATGATCATCGAGGCCAGCGCAAGCGCCGTCGCCGCGCCGCCCATATCCTTCTTCATCAGCAGCATCGCGGCATCGGGCTTGATATCGAGGCCGCCCGAATCGAAGCACACCCCCTTGCCGACCAAAGTGACCTTGGGATGGCTTGCCTTGCCCCAACTGAAATCGACAAGGCGCGGCGGTTTTTCGGCCGCCCTGCCGACCGCGTGAATGAGCTGAAGATTTTCCTGCAGCAACGCCGCGCCGCGGATCACCACGGCCTTCGCCCCGTATTGGGCCGCAAGGCTAAGGGCCGCGGCTTCGAGCGCATCGGGATCCATGTCGTTGGTCGGCGTGTTGATCAGATCGCGCCCCAAGGCGACGGCTTTTGCAATCCGCTCGACACGCGCGGCATCGACGCCCTCGGGACTGCAGAGCTGCGGCCCCTCTTTCTCATTGGCCTTGTAGCGGCGGAAGCGATAGGCCGAGGCAAGCCATGAGAAGGCCGCAAGCGTTGCATCATGCGGGGCGTTGGCAAAACGATAGAGCCCGGCCGGCAGCTGGGTCGCGAGCTGTCCCGGCAACAGCAGATCGCGGCTGCGCGCCTCCGCCGATTCGATCCCAAAGAGCACCGCCGCGATCTTGCCCTTGGCGTCCGGCAGGATCTGGCATTTGCCGGGCGTTGGCTCAAACGCGCAGGCGGCGGCAAAAGCCTGCGCTTGCGGCGGCAGGCTCGACCGCACCTCCGGCCACGTCTCCTTGGTGACAAACCAGATCGGTGTTGCTCCCCGTGTCGGTGCAACGCGAAGCAACATAATACTCTCCTCAAAAATTGCTTTTTAGCGCCGGGGCCGGGATTTGATGGAAAATCGGCGCCCATTGCAACCGGGAAATGGCTCTTTGCGCGCGGGGACCCAGTGGCAATCTCAAGCGTGACCTTGATCCAGCCGAGCTTTCCTAGCCGATCTCGATCAGCAGCGGTTCCAAACCGGCGATGGTCGCCTCGATCTTGTCGCCCTTGACGACCGGGCCGACCCCGGCGGGCGTGCCGGTGAAGATGAGGTCGCCCGGCAGGACTTCGACGAGTTGCGAGAGATAATGCACGATCTGGGGAACGCCCCAGATCATCTCGCCGAGATCGGCATCCTGACGCAGTTCGTCATTCACCTTGCACTGGATTTTGCCCTTGGCGACGACGCCCGTGTACATTTCCGGGGTGATCGAGGAGCAGGGCGCGGAACAGTCGAAGGCTTTGGCCATCTCCCAGGGCTGGCCTTTTTTCTTCGCCTCGTTCTGTACATCGCGCTTGGTCATATCGAGACCGACGGCATAGCCGAAGATCATGTCGTTGACCTTTTCGGGCGGGATGTTCTTGCCGCCCATGGCCATCGCCACCACCAGTTCGACCTCATGATGCAGATTGCTGGTGCCCGGCGGATAGGGCATGGTTTCGCCGTTCTGCAAGATGGCGCCTGGGGGCTTCATGAAGAAGAACGGCGGATCGACGTCGGGATTTCCGCCCATTTCCTTGGCGTGGGCCTTGTAATTTTGGCCGACGCAATAGATGCGCCGCACCGGGAATGGCTTGGTCGACATCGACATGAGCGAGATGATCGGCGGCTCGGCGAAGGCATAATCGCCCATGGGGTCAAACCTCGGTTGGATTTTGTTTCGATGGGGAGGCGATGCAATCGGCTTGCCGGACTGACGGAAGGTCAGTCCACGTCGAGCGGTTCGGTTCCGCTGGGGCGGCCATCGGCAGCCAATGTAATTTTCTCAATTCTCTGCTCGGCGCTTTTGAGCAGAGTGTTGCAATGGGTCTTCAGCGCTTCCCCCCGCGCGTAGATCAGGATCGATTGCTCCAGTCCGACACTGCCTTTTTCGAGCTGGTCGACGATCTGTTCGAGTTCGGCGAGCGCCGCCTCGAAAGACATGGCCGCGATATCTTCGTTTGTGGCAGGCAAGGTCGCGTTATCCTATTAGAGGTAAACCTGCGTTTTAGAGGGGGTTTGCGCGCGGAGCAATTCCAGAGTGAAGGGCGTGCCTTCAAAGCAATTAGACCCGCGCCCGATTTTTTCGACGGCCCCGACCATTCGCCCGTTGCGTTCGAGCATGACGTCGGCAATCGCCACCAGCCGCGCATTGGGTGTCGCGGTCGGCGATTTGGCTCGGATCGTTTGTGCGATCTCGGCCTCGCTGCGATCCGGGTTCAGGGCACAGGCGGCAATGAAGGCCGCCGCCGTCGAGCGGCTCACCCCGGCCCAGCAATGGATCAACAGGGGGGACGACTGGTCCCAGCCCCGCACAAAGGCAAGCAGCTTTTCGACATGGATTTCGCTGGGCAGAATATGGCGATCGAGGCTCACGACAATGTCGGAGATGACGACGACAAGATGTTTTTCGGGAGAAATTTCACGCGGGCGGCGGACCGGAGTTCCCTTGTCGATCAAAGTGACCAAGCTTCGCGCCCCGGTTGCGCTGACCGTTTCGGGCACTTTCGAAAGCGGGCAAACGTGAATTCGCGGCAAAGATGAGCTCTCCCTGCGAGGGGCCAGGCAGAGGCACCTCCCGGCAAGCGCCTTATAAGGGGTGCAACTCCCGAAAGGAACAGTTTGCAGACGGCTGCGCTGGTGAACCGCACCAAAATTACGGCAAGGAACTGTTAAGCTAAAGCCTAATCCCGCGTGCCGCCCCTGAACTTAGCGAGCCCGGCGGCACAGGCGTTGGAGCTCCTCTAAAAAACGCCCGGCGGCAACCGACGGCGCCCAAGGCTCCCAGGCAACGCCGCCGTAAATTTCGACCAGCGGATCGGTCGCCAGCGCTTTGTAGGGAATCCGCAAAGTCGTGCGGACTTCCTCTTGCGTCCAACCGACCACATGGACGGCCTCCGAGGCGGCGGCGACGCGATCCTCCCTCTTATGGATCTTGCGCTCCGCCGCGGTCCATGGCGGCAGGCCGTAGCGGAGGGCGACGGCATTCTCCAATCGCGTGGTCAATGTGCGAAAGGCCTCGCCTAGAAAGGGCTTCACCACCGAAATACAATCGAACCCCAGCAGCCCTTCGTCGGCGTCGTGCAGCAATTCGCGAAGCTCCGCGCGCACGTTTTGAGCATCCTTGGAGCGACGCTTGTACAAGGCCAAAACAAACAGCGAATGCTGCGCCACGGAGAGCGGCAACGGCCAGGCGGAATGGCCGCCCCAGCGGTAGGTCCGCGCAAGGCCCAAGGCCAGATCCTTGTCTTCCCAATCGAACGGCGTTGGGTTCAAAAGATCGAGGCGCTTGCCGGACGGCAAGCGGACCCACGCCCTTGCATCAGCCATTGCGTGAAGCATCAGTGCGCATGGTCGGCGCAGGCGTCGTGCCGCCAGCAGGTGACCAGATGATCATTCACCATGCCCGTGGCCTGACAAAAGGCATAAACGACGGTCGGTCCGCAAAACTTGAATCCCCGGCTCTTCAAATCCTTGGCGATCTTCATCGAGAGCGGGGTTTGCGCGGGGATTTCGGTCGCGTCGCGATAGGCATTTTGGATGCTGCGGCCATCGAAGAAACCCCAAAGATAGTTTGAAAAGCCTTCGCCTTCCTGAATCTCCAGCCAAGCACGGGCGGAGCTGATCGTACCTTCGATCTTCGCACGGTTGCGGACGATCCCGGCATTGTTCATCAAAGCGTTGATTTTCCGGCCATTGTAACGAGCGATCATCTGCGGGTCAAAATTATCGAAGGCGGTACGAAACGCCTCGCGTTTACGTAGAATCGTGATCCAGGATAAGCCGGCCTGAAAACCGTCGAGCATGAGTTTTTCATAGAGAGCCCGGTCGTCTCGTTCGGGCACGCCCCATTCCTCGTCATGATAAGCAAGATAGAGGGGATCGTTGCCGGGCCAAGAGCAACGCGGCCGCTCATCGGACTTAGCTTCGAGCAATGCCATGACAACTTTGACCAAAGCAGAGACTAAGAACCGCTTTTCCTGTCACGCGGCTGCCTGCCTCGGCCGCAAGACAAAACACACGTCGTTGGAAAGAAGCTCGTACTCGTCATATTGAGGCAATTCGCGCCGCACGGCGTCTGTCAAATATTCCTTGCCCAAATCGGGCCAAAGGGGCCGATCCTGCAAGACCTCGAAATAGGTCGAAAACAGGGACGCATATTGGCGCCTCGTCAATTTGTTCAGATAGGTGTCGGGCTGAAACCGGTTGCGCCGAAGATGCTCCCAGGGCTCCGACCGTTTATCCTTTTCGGCCAAGCGATGCGCATACCATTCGGTTAAGTGGGCGCCGATCAGCCCTGTGTAAACCGTCACGATGATGTACAATAGCGCATCTGCTCGAATGCGTTGCCGCAAGAACTCCAGCAACCGCACAAGGGAGTCTGGATCAATGTGTTCAAACACGGAAAATGAATAAATGAGGTCTGGCTCGACGGTCATTCGTTTCCAAACGTCGGGCGCTCCGGCATCGCCAATGACTAATCTCTTTGAGTTAAACTCAAACCGAGGATCGATGCTCCGCCGGATCTGATCGAAGAACCTGCGGCGAGCATTGCGTTCGAAGAGCGTGAATCTGGCAAATGATTTGACTGCGCGGAGCGGCCCATTCCTACGTGCGATCTTGAGGAATTCTTGCGGGGAGCCCTCCAAGACCGGTTGGTCCATGTCAATCCCGAAGGCATCGACCCCACGCGCGTTGAAATACATAATTCGGTAGGGTTTAGCCCCAAATCCAATCTCGACCGCACGCAAATGGGCGAATCCCCGTCCGAGAGTAGACTTTGTTAAACTGTCAATTCGATCGAAGTCTGCGCGAAGACGCGCCATGTCGGCATCGGCGGCTCCCGCCATATACATTCGAAAGAGATCTCGGTAGTAGAGGAAGCGTTCGCTGAGCGGAATGCGGCTGGAAGAGTTGCTGTTGGATTGCATGCTTTTGAGCCCTCGACCCGCGAGACGTTTAGTTTAGCGCATCAATTTGGACCGCCCTGGAACTGGATTTATCTTCAACGCAAATTATGACATGGCGTGGGCTAGACAGGGAACTACATCCAAAAAGTTTTGCGGGCCGCCGAAACTCAGTTGGAAAGATAGGACGGCAGGACGATCTCCAAAGGAACGCCTTCGGCCATGGTTACCGCGCCGGCCGTTCGCGCGTCCTCCAGTCGGTCAAGCCGCACCATTGCGAGCCCCTCGTCCCCCGCCGTCGAGCCGACCTGGCCGATCGGCGTTTCGCCGGCCGTAATCGGCGTGCCCGTCGCCTGAGCCGCCCCATTGAAATGGATCTTCACGATCCGTTTGCGGGCCGACTTGCGGAAATGAACACGGGCCACAACCTCCTGCCCAACATAGCAGCCTTTCTTGAAATCGACACCGTTCAGCAAATCCAGATTGGCGTCATGCACAAAGGTATCCCCATAGGCGAAGTCGACGCCGCCCTTGGGCACGCCTTGCGCGACGCGATGCGCCTCATAGCGCGTTGCATCGGCACCCATGAGTTTCAACAAGGTCTCGCGTGGCGCGATCATGCGCAGACCCATGCCCGGCGCGCGCATGTCCCGATAGACAATCCCACCAACGCCACCCGGTGCTTCGCCCTCAAAAATCGCCGCGACTCCCAGCGTCTCCGATTGATCTTCGATTTCGATCTTAGCCCGCATTTTGTGCAAATTGAGTCGTTTGACCAGATCGGCCGCGTATTCGCGCGGGCAATCCAGCAAAAAACCCGCCTCCGGTCCTTCCGGCAGCGGAACGACAAAGAAATCGATGATCAACTTGCCCTGCGCCGTCAAAAGGCCGGAATAGCGGCTTTCGCCCTCGGGAATGCTCAAAACGCTGTTGGTAATGACCCGGTGCAGAAATTTGCTGGTCTCGCCGCCTGACATCCGAATGATGCCACGGTCATTGAGAAGACACTGCCCCTCTTCCATCCTAAGCCTCGACTTTCCCTGTGCACATTTGTAGATAATCCGCCACTGACAAGGCGCAAGCTGCTTTTCTTTGCAATGGACAAGCCAATGCCGCAGGGCTTCGACGCGATTCTAAAGGGCGGCACCGTCGTCGATCATACCGGAGAGAGCCCCCGCGATATTGGCATTCGCGGCGGGAAAATCGCCGAAATCGGCAATCTTTCCGGCTCCGCCGCGGGTGAAACCATTAATGCCACGGGCCTGCATATTCTGCCCGGATTTATCGACACGCAGGTGCATTTTCGCGAACCCGGCCTTACCCACAAGGAAGATTTGGAAACCGGCTCCCGCGCGGCGGTTCTTGGCGGGGTGACGTCGGTCTTCGAAATGCCGAACACCAACCCGGCAACCACAAGCGCGGCAGCACTGGCCGACAAGGTCGCGCGGGCAACGAACCGCATGCATTGCGATTTCGCGTTCTGGGTCGGCGGCACCCATGAGAATCCCCGCGACATTCCCGAGATCGAGCATTTGCCGGGCGCGGCCGGGATCAAGGTGTTTATGGGATCCTCCACGGGTTCGCTCCTTGTCGAGGAGGATGCCGGCGTGGCCGCCATCCTTGCGCAAACGCGCCGGCGCGCCGCTTTCCACAGCGAAGACGAGTTTCGCCTCAACGAACGCAAGGACTTACGTGTAGCAGGCGATCCCTCCTCACATCCGATTTGGCGCGACGAGACCGTGGCGCTCCGTTCTACCGAGCGTCTGGTGCGGATAGCGCGGGAAAATCGCGCCTTGATCCACGTGCTCCACGTCTCCTGCGGCGAGGAAATAGAGTTCTTGGCGGCGCATAAGGACATCGCAAGCGTCGAAGTGACGCCGCATCATTTGACCCTGAGCGCCGCGGATTATGCCCGGCTTGGCACAAAATTGCAGATGAATCCGCCGGTCCGCGATGCAAGCCATCGCGAACGCCTTTGGGCGGGTGTGGCGCAGGGCATCGCCGATATCCTCGGTTCCGATCATGCGCCCCACACCTTGGAAGAGAAGGCCAAGCCTTATCCGCAAAGCCCTTCCGGCATGACCGGGGTGCAGACCCTTGTCCCGATCATGCTCGATCATGTGAACAAAGGCAGGCTGGGGCTGCTCCGCTTGATCGACATGACGAGCGCCGGGCCGGCGCGGCTCTTCGGGATCGCCGGCAAGGGTCGGATCGCGGTCGGCTATGACGCCGATTTCACTGTCGTCGACATGAAACGTCGCGCAACGATCCAAGACCGCTGGATTGCATCCCGCTGCGGCTGGACACCCTATGATGGATTCGAGGTTACCGGCTGGCCCGTCGGCACGATTATCCGTGGCCATCGCGTCATGTGGGAAGGCGAGCTGAGCGAGCCTTCGCGGGGCCAAGCAGTCCGGTTCCAGCAGGCTTTGTAATGAACGCGGCGCTCTGCTGAGCGGCTAAAGCGTCTTCAAGAATCCCGCAAAACGCATCAAACCCTCGGGCCAAGGGCCATGACCGCTCTCGCTATTGATGTGACCCGAGAGGCCCGCATCGACCAATTCCGCGCCGAGCGCGCGGGCCAGGGCCTCGCTCTCGGCAAAGGATGAAAAAGGATCGTCGCGGCTTGCGATCACAAGCGAAGGAAACCGAAGCGGTTCATCCGGAACAGCAAAGAAAGCCGGATCGACCGTATCAAGTTGCGTGAGGGCCGTACCGGACGGTGGGGCCACCAGAAAGGCACCCTTCACCTTGTCGGCGTTCGCGAGAGCCTGCGCGGCATGAACCGCGGCGAGCACGCCGAGACTATGCGCGACTAAAACGACCGGACGCTCGGCACGCTCGACCTCCTCGATCACCCGGCTGCGCCACGACTCGAAATCGGGCTTCTCCCAGTCCGCTTGAACGACACGCCGCGCCGTTGGAAGCTTGGCGTCCCAACGGCTCTGCCAGTGATCCGGCCCGGAACCGCCAAGGCCCGGTATGACAAGAATGTCCGCCTCTGATGTCCGCATCAAAAACTCGCCGGCACGATCATGATTGGAATTGCGGCCTTACACAGATAGGAGGATTTCGTCGGGTTAGGCCTATTGGGCAAGCTTTGCCGCGTTCGATCCACCTTGTGCGAGTTCGCGGCTGAGAATGCCGATAAAGTTTTGGTAGAGTGTTTCTTCCACCGACTCGAATTGCTTTGAGCGAATCGAAAACTCAGGGTCGGCTGCCCGAAGCGAGGCCTCGACATCGGCAAGATGCTTTGTTTCTTCCGCCAGAAGTCCGCCGAGCTTCTTGGCGATTTCGGACTCCCCCAGCGCATTTTTGTACATTCCGTAAACGCTCAGTGCGCGACGTTCGACCAGCCAGGTCACATAGCAATAGGCAAGCTTGACGCGCTCTTCATCGCCGCGATCCGCAAAGGCTTCATCGCAAAACCGGTCGAGATCCTGAAAATAGGTCTCGGCCTCTTCGCCGCAAAGCAGGACTTCGGGAGCATAGGAGTCAAAATTGGCGCCTCCCAGTTTCACCGCAAGCTTTTTGAGACCCAAGGCATGGCGGCCTTCCTCGCAAGCATGGCCAAGGACCTGGGCAGTCAAAGTCTCGGCCTTCTGGCTCTTCACGATCTTGCGAAAACCAACATATTCCAGATACGAGAAAGTGTTCAGCCAGCGCGCATGCAAGGCGGGATCCGCGACGATCCTGTCAACGAGGGTTTCCAACCGGTCCTTTGCGTTCATCTTCAATTCCGTCTCTTTTCCTTCGCGCTGTCTTCTGCTCGGCAGGTCTTCAGCTCTCGCCGAAGACGCGCTTGAAGACCACATCGACATTCTTCAAATGATAGCCGAGATCGAACAGCTCTTCGAGCTCGCCCTCGTTCAGCAGTTTGCGAACCTCTTTGTCGCTTTTTAGAAGCGTCAAAAACTCGCCCTCGCCACGCCAAACCGGCATGGCATTGCGCTGAACCAAAGCATAGGCATCCTCGCGGCTCGCGCCTTTCTGGGTTAGCGCGAGCAAAACCCGCTGGGAATGGACAAGCCCTCCCAGGCGGTCCAAATTCTTCTGCATATTGGCGGGGTAGACGATCAGCTTGTCAATCACCTGCGTCAGTCGCGCCAGCGCGAAATCAAGCGTGATCGTTGCATCGGGAGCGATCATCCTCTCGACCGAAGAATGCGAGATGTCCCGCTCGTGCCAAAGCGCGACATTTTCCATGGCCGGCAGGGCCATGCCGCGGACCAGACGGGCGAGCCCCGTCACGTTCTCGGTCAGAACGGGATTGCGCTTATGGGGCATCGCGGATGACCCCTTCTGCCCTTCCGAAAAAAATTCCTCTACTTCCAAAACTTCCGTGCGTTGCAAATGGCGGATCTCAGTCGCCAGTCGCTCCATCGAAGATGCGATGACGCCGAGCGTTGCAAAGAACATCGCATGACGATCCCGCGGAATAATTTGGGTCGAGGCGGGCTCGACGGAAAGGCCAAGTTTCTCGGCCACATGGGCTTCGACGCGCGGATCGATATTCGCATAGGTGCCGACCGCACCCGAAATTGCGCAGGTCGCGATTTCTTTCCGCGCATGTTCGAGACGTTCGCGGGCGCGTAAAAATTCGGCATAGGCTTGGGCGAGTTTGAGTCCGAATGTGACCGGCTCGGCATGGATGCCGTGCGAGCGGCCGATGGTCGGCGTCAGCTTGTGCTCGAAGGCGCGGCGCTTCAACGCGGCAAGCAAAGCATCGATGTCGGCGAGCAGAATGTCGGAAGCACGCGCAAGCTGAACGGCCAAACACGTATCGAGCACGTCGGAAGAAGTCATGCCCTGATGCACAAAGCGCGCCTCGGGGCCGATGAATTCGGCAAGATGAGTCAAAAAGGCGATGACGTCATGCTTGGTAATTTTTTCGATTTCGTCGATCCGCGCGACATCGAAGGTGACGTGACCGGCCTTGGCCCAGATCGCCTCCGCCGCCTGTTTCGGAATGACGCCGATTTCGGCCAAGGCATCGCAGGCATAGGCTTCGATCTCAAACCAGATGCGAAACCGTGTTTGAGCCTCCCATATGGCGGTCATTTCGGGACGGGCGTAGCGCGGGATCATAAGGGGGCTCGTGAGCTTGTGATGAGGCAGGCGGAAAGCGTAGCCCGCCCGCGGGACCCTGTGCGGGCAAAGGGAATCGCTCTAACCGAAGTTTCACGCGATTTGTCGGCAAGAAAATCAGCTGTCTTTTCTGCCGAGGATTTGCTCTAACACGCCACCGCGGCCGCCGCAAAACGCGCTATGTCATTGCCTCTTCCCGGGGGCCTTGTCCTTCAGACCCTTCAGACGTGCGATTTCTGCCCGGATCGGTCCATAGGGGCCGTATTTATGCTGCTCCTCGCTGAAGTTGTCGGCGTAAGGCCCGTAGGGGGCATCGATGGGCTTATCCAGCAAATCCTCGGCGAAGTCTTTGTCTAGCCCCGATTTATGCGGGCGCGCCTGCGATTCGACATAGGCCGCGACATCCCAAGCCTCCGCAGGCGACAGCACAGGATTTAAATAATCGGCGCCATGCGGCATGTTGAAGTGGATGAAATTGGCGAGCGTTATGAGCCTTGCCATCCCCGCCCCATTGTTGAAGCTGTCTTCGCCCCAGACCGGCGGCATGGCATAGCCCAAAGCCAAATCCTCGGGAGAAAGCGCGATGCCGGTGCCGTTGCTATTGTGGCAGCCGAGGCAGGCGCGGACATAGACTTGATTGCCATGCTTTGGATCGGCGGCGCGATCGAGGTCCGGCATCTTGCCGGCCCCAAGCCCCGGGAGTTGCTCGCCGCGCGAGACGCCGGAAGACAGGAATTTGACATAGGAAACGAGGGCTTGCATTTCCGGCGCGTCATGGGGGAGCGGGCGACCGTTCATGCTGCGGGTCATGCAGGCATTGATCCGGTCTTCAATGGATATGTCTTTTCCCAATCGAGCGCTGTAATGCGGAAAATATTCGTAGAGCCCGAAGATCGCTAAGCCGAATTTCTTGGTGCCCGCACTGAGGTGACAATTGCCGCAGGCAAGATTGTTTCCGGCATAGCGTTTGGCGGGATCGGCCACATAAGGTCCGATATGCGCATAGGTCGCGGTGATAAGTTCGCGCCCAAATCGCACTTGGCGGCCGTATTCATCGTCCGGCAGACTCGTCAAATCGGGGACGCTCCAGATCGGAGAGCTTTCTTTGGCCTCCTCGGCCGCAACCGGTACGAAAGCAAGGCCGCCATAAAGTATCATGGCAGCTAGGCATGTGCGGACCAGAGTCCTGACCATCTCTATTCTCCCGGTCGTCCAGATCCAGCCCAAGAAACCCTGTTTCGGCGTTGATCGCAAGGACGTGTGACCGATCACCGGTCGCCTCGTCGACGCCCGCACGGGCCCAATCAGCATGTGCGGACCCCTCCGTTCGGAGTGTCCGCACATTACACGATTGCGACAGATTCTCTTGGAGAAACGCGGGAATGCAATGACGCGGGTTCACAGCCCGGTCGGCGCAGCCGACCGCAAGCTGATTACTTCCATTGCAGTGGGAATTTTAGATTGCCGCTACCATCATAAACACCCCAATGTGTCTCAAACGGCCCCGGCGCTGTACTTTTCAAATCCTCATCATACGCCTCGAATACAAAACACCGTATCCCTCTGGCTGGAAGTCGCGGTGTTCCCGCGCCGCTTTTGCAGTGAGTGATCAAATTTTGCAGGAACGTCTGGGCGTTTGCGTTGTTGGCGTCCACGTCGCCGGCCGTGGGCCAGCCGCACTCGCCAATGACGATTTCGAGGTCCCCATACCCGATCTTGTCGAGCGCCACATGCAGAGCATCGATCATCGCGTCGAAGATGTTCTTGTAGGTATAAGCTCCATCTTTAACCCAGTGGTCAGACCCTGCCGTGAACAGGCAATAATCCAATGGTACGTCGTTGCGATTCTGCGCGCGAGTTATGAAGGGATAGATGTTGACCATGAAAGGGGCGCCGCTAGCCTGCATTATCGCGCACGTGCCCTTGATGATCTCCACCAGCTCCGGCTTGATGGCGCCTGCGGATGGCGGATAGGAAGCCCCCATGAATTCGAAATTTTGGGGAACAGTCACGCCGATCCCTAACAATCCTGCTTTATTCAATGCTGCATTGAGGTTCTTGACCGCGGGGGCCAAGACCTTATCGAATTGATGATTTTGCCATGAACCCAGAGGCTCATTTCCAACACAGATCCAGGAGAGTTTCGCCGTAGCAAATTTCTGGATCTCGGTAATGAAGTCCTGGGTTTGGCCGTTTGCGAAGGACACGAGGTCGTCATTCGACGTCCCGACTGCATATGTGAGCACCGGGTTCTTGCCCCCTGCGGCCGTGACGAAGTCCTTATCCGGGAGAGAAAATGTCTTCACCATGTTCACAAGCGGTGCAATCTGGTTCCCCGCCGCGCTGGGATCAATAGGTTTCGATTGAAAAGCGGTGCTAAAATTCATTCCCATGACAAAATTGGACGGGACGGGAGCCATATCGTTTTCCTCGTTTGTTGGCGTTCCTCCGTTAGGGCGGCTTACGAGAGACCTTCCGCAGACCCGGCAATGCCCCACGCTGCCTGCGCGGTTCCGGGATCATGAAACTAGGGTCTTGGTGCCCCCTAATCGGTGTACAGTTTTTCTATATTCACTTTTTATAAAAAAAATAAAACTATTGTCAGTCATATAACCGAGACCGTGCCCGCATCGAGAAACCCCTTCGGGTCCGACTCAAGAAATCCCGCTTTGGCGATAACGGCTCTTCCAACTCGGCAGGGCGCCTGGAAAAGGCAAGGGCTCTGCCTCGTAGATTGCGCGCGCAATTGCACGCGAAAGACAATCAGCGGCCAACATGCCGATCTCGGTCTGGTCGCGGAGCGTCGGCAGTTTCCGCGCTGCGCCTGTCGCGGCGGCAAAAATCGTATCGCCATCCATGGCCGCATGCGTGGGACGCAATGCCCGCGCCATGCCGTCATGCGCCATAATCGCAAGGCGTTTGGCTTCCGGTTTCGTCAGGGTCGTATCGGTGGCAACGATCGCGATCGTCGTATTTTCCGCAGCCTCGCCCTTGATGCGCAAATTGAGCGCGCCGGATGGCCAGGGAGTTGGCCAGCCCAGCCCGCCGAACTCGCCATCTCGTTCATAGGGAGCGGCCCAGAAATGCGGGCCATCGCCAATCGTCGCTCGGCCGACGGCATTGACCGCAACGAGAGCGCCGACCCGAAAGCCGCCTGACGTCGTGTCGCTCGCCGAGCCGAGGCCGCCTTTCAGGTCAACCGTCGTCGCGCCATATCCCGCGCCGACGCTGCCTAGCAAAAAATCATCCGCCGCCGCAGCCGCGGCCCGATAGCCCAAATGCCAATAGATCGGCTCGCGCCCAAAATTTTTATCGCCGCCATTCAGAAGGTCGAAAAGAATCGCGCCCGGCGCGATCGGCACCTTGATGTCACGGACGGCAAAACCCCGGCCGCTCTCGCGGAGAAAAGCCAGAACCCCGCCCATTGAATCAAGGCCATAGACGGAGCCGCCCGAAAGGACCAGGGCGTCGATCCGGTCGACACTCATCTCGGGTTCGAGCAAGGCCGAATCGCGCAGCCCCGGCGCCCCGCCATGCACCGCAACCGAGGCGACGACGGGAGCGTCAAAAATCAGCGCGGTGACCCCCGAGCCGAGCTTTTGGTCGTGCGCATGCCCGACCCGAAGGCCGGAAAGATCGGTGATGAGATTTTTCAAACTTGCCGCAAGGCAACAGAGCGAAGGGAGTTTCAACTATCTGGAATTTGCCTCGCGCGGTCAACTCAGCCTTGAATCTTTGACGTGTTTGCCCGTGGCTTTCGCAAGGATTTATGTGTGCACCGCACAATCGTTCTCCAGATTTCATCCCCCATTCAAACGCTTCAGAAAGCCGCGGGCCGGTGGCTTGACCGC
Organism: Beijerinckiaceae bacterium; assembly: GCA_004564215.1. Taxonomy (NCBI): domain Bacteria; kingdom Pseudomonadati; phylum Pseudomonadota; class Alphaproteobacteria; order Hyphomicrobiales; family Beijerinckiaceae; species Beijerinckiaceae bacterium. The sequence continues at coordinate 1,660,549 of CP024846.1, forward strand.
GACTTTCGCGCATGACTATTCTCGCCGCGCTTTGATCCCCGCTGAACAGCAGCGGGGCTCGATCGGCAAATCAACAACAGAAAGTTCGGCGGACCAAATGGTACGAGAATTTCAATATCGCGGGGAAACGTTCAGAGTTAATGCGCATGGCATCGCGGGCCATGAGGAAGTCTTCATCATCTATCTCGTCGATGGCGAAGAAGTCGAAGAAACCTCCATCGATCGGATGACCGAGGAGAACGACACAAGCGCCCCCCTTGAAGATATTTGCGTCATGCTGTGCGATCGCCTGATCGCCGAGCACAACATCGCGTGTGGGGCTCCCGATTCCGGTTTCACCTGGGTCGAAGGAAAAGTCCTCGCGCAAGTTCATGACGGCATTCAAGATCGTCATTGATTTGATTGCGGCAGCTCTTGCATCGCCCCAAGCGTGATCCGGGATGCCGACACGCTTGGGGAAGTCATGTGACAAGCGGACCTCAAGCAAACGTCAGGTCTGGAACGATCTTGTGCTTGTCACGCGCCAGCAATCCCTAAGTCGCGCCATACCGATTGACCACATCATGCGCGAGCTTGCCTCCTTCCGCCAGGAAGCGGCTGATGATCGCCTGCGCGTTGGGGGTACAAAAATGGTAGATCCGTTCGTAATCACGAAAACCGCGATTGTAGACGCCGGCTAGCCGTTCCTTGCGGGCACCGGTCTGCGCTTCAGCTTCGAGAAGCTCCCGCATTTTGGCGCGCCAATCGACCCCGGGAGCCGATCCGCACAGCTCGTTGAGATAGGTCAGCGCGCCGAGAATTTCCGCAAGCCGAAATAGATCCGGATCGTAGGGCGGCGGCGGCGTCTCGGACTCGGGCGCCGGATTTACCGGACCATTTGGCGTTGGCTTGGCCGGCGTGCCCTTGGGGGAGGTGGGTTTTTTCGCCACTTTCGGCTTGGCCTTGGGATGCACGGGCGCCGGTGGCCTGATCTGCGCCGGCGGCGGTCCCGCGGGCGGGCGGCCAAAGAAGAAATCGAATTGGGCGTAAGCCGGAACCGAGATCAAGACGCACATTATCGCCACAACACTGGTCCGGCGCGTCATCTTCAGAATGTTTTTGACGCCAGCAATCACCAAAGCTCCTTTCATGGGCAAGCTTTCGCGATGGCCCTGCCCTCGCTCCGCAGGGCAAGGAGAGATTGCGCGGCCTCGACCACCGCAACGACATGCGGCGTGCAGTCGAGATCGGCAAGACGCGCGGGTTCGGCCCAAACAATTTCGGCGGCTTCCGGTCCGGGCGTGCCCTCTCCCGCGATCCATTCCCCGACGAATGACGCGATGACATAATGGTGCCGGATCTTGTCGGCGCCGTCGCGCTCGATCGATTCCACGTGCCGATTGAACGCGATGATCCGCGCATCGACTTGCACCTCTTCCCACAGCTCGCGCAAGGCCGCCGCCTCCAAGGTCTCGCCCACCTCAACGAGTCCGCCCGGCAATGAGAAGGCGCCGGCAAACGGCGGATTGCCACGTTTGGCGAGAAGAACCCGCCCGAAGCGAAATACTGCGAGGCTGACCGCGAGACATGGACGATTCGGGTAGTCCCGCGCCGACCGTGCGGTCGTCTCTATGGACGCGTCGAGTAATTCACCCTGTCTCATGGGTAAAGGCGCTCCTTGCGCCAAGCCTCCTGCGGCGTTTCCCGACGGAAGGCGATACGGTCGTGAAGACGAAAGATGCCTTCAGACCAAAACTCCAAATAGAGCGGCGAAATCTTGTAGCCCTTCCAATACGGCGGCCGGGGGATTTCGCCAAAGCCAAATTTCGCTGCATATTTAGCCGCGGCCGCCTCGAGCGCCAGCCGGCTTTCGAGCGCGCGCGATTGCTGGCTTGCCCAAGCGCCGATCTTGCTTTGCAATGGACGGCTTGCGAAATAGATGTCAGCATCGGCATCGCTGACGAAACTTACCGGGCCCCGCAAACGGACCTGCCGCCGCAACGACTTCCAGTGCAACACCGCCGCTGCCTGCATATTGGCGCGGAGCTCTTGACCCTTCGCACTCTCGGAGTTTGTATAGAAGATGAACCCTGACGCATCCGCCGCCTTGAGCAGGACCATCCGCACGTTGGGGAGGCCATTGGCATCGACGGTTGCAAGCGCCATCGCATTCGGATCGTTCGGTTCGCTTTTTTGCGCCGCATCGAACCAAGACGAGAACAAAGCGGACGGCTCATTTGTCTCGGTGAAGTCACGACTCGTTAACTCGTTCAACGCTAAATCTCCTGAAGACGCAAATCCAACCAGCGGCAACGTCGTGACAGGCAAGGTCTTCAGCCGCAATCGTCGATATGAACCAAACGCGACGCCTTGTAGCACGGCTGGCCAACCGCGAGCCATTTTTCGTTTGGCGCGGCTTGATTCTCATGGACAAAACACCCTCGCGCGGGCTTGCCTTGCCGGCATCCTCGGCAGCTTCGGCGCGCTGCTCGCCGGTTGCTCCATGTCGTTTCCGATCTCCCCCTTGATGTCGCCGCCTTCAAGCGAGGACACGACAGGCGCGATCCCAAAATCGCCGCTCGCCACGCTCCTCGATGCCGAGGACTGGCGCCGCGCCAAGGCGGCGCTTTCCACCGCCCTCGATCCTCAGGGAAATGGCGCCCTCGTGACCTGGGAAAACCCGGATTCGGGGCACAAGGGCTCCTTTAGGCCGGTGGGCAAGGCCTACCCCTCGGAGTCCGGCATTTGCCGGGTTTTTCTCGCGGAGATTGACCGGAAGAGCGATCCGAAGTCGATTCAAGGCACCGCCTGCGCGGATAAGCAGGGTCAGTGGACCATCGCCGAGTCGAAGCCCTGGAAAAAGATTTAGATTATAGCTAAGTCTCGCTGCAATCAGAGGCTTGGCACCCGCCAGCCTTGCGTCCGGCGTGCTCAAGCACCAATTTTGCAGGAGAAGTGCGCTCGGGCCAAAGCTGAGCGAGCGCTGGAACGGGACGATCGATGCGTGATCCTTATGTGGTTTTGGGCGTAGAAAAATCGGCGGATGCGGCAGAGATCAAGAAGGTCTTTCGCAAGCTGGCAAAAAAATTTCATCCAGACCAAAGCAAGGACCCCAAGGCGAAGGAAAAATTCTCCGAGGTCAGTCTGGCCTACGAGATTTTAGGCGACGAGAAGAAGCGGGCCGCGTTCGACCGCGGCGAAATCGACGCCGAGGGCAAGCCCCGTTTCCATGGTTTTGAAGGGTTTGGCGCCGGAGGGCCGGGTTTTGGCCAGAGAGCTGGTGCGGGCGGCCCGGGTTTCGAGCATTTCGAGTTTAATTTCGGCGGCCGGCCTGGGGCCCAAGGTTTTAACGCCAGCGACATGTTTGCCGATCTCTTCAACGCGGGCGTGGCCGGCGCCCGCAAAGGCCGTGGCGCGCATGCGCCGCCCCAGCGTGGCGAGGATCTAGCCGAAAGCGTGACAATCGGCCTCGCCGAGGCCGTGAAGGGCACGACGGCCCGGGTGACTTTGCAGACCGGCCGCACGCTGGAGGTCAAGGTTCCGCCGGGCATTGAAGACGGCAAGCAAATTCGCCTCAAGCGGCAAGGGCAACCCAGTCATTTCGGCGGCGAGCCCGGCGACGCGATCGTAACCGTGCGTATTTCCAAACATCCGTTTTTTCGGGTGGAAGGACGCGACTTGCGGCTGGACCTGCCAATCACCCTTTACGAAGCGGTGCTGGGAGGAAAGGTCAATGCGCCAACCCTCGATGGCACGGTGGAACTTGCGGTGCCTCCCGGCTCGAACGGCGGCCGTACACTGCGGCTGCGCGGCAAGGGCCTTCCCACCTCGCAGGGATCCGCCGGCGACCTTTTGGTGACACTGAAAATCGTTCTGCCGGACGAGCCAGACCCGGATCTCACCAGTCTTCTGCGCAAATGGGAGGCCCAAAAGCCCTACAATCCGCGCCGTGAGATGAAGTAACCCGGCGGCGAGGCGTCCAGCCGCCATGACGCAACGTTTAGTTGAATGCTTCCACTTCGGCACGGATTTCCTCCGCGAGTTTTTGGAGTTCAGCCTCGGTCAGAGACCCGGCGAGCGCATAATCCGCCCCGTTTTGCCGCCAATAGACCGCAGCCGAGGGGAACTTGCCGGACTTGCGCGTGACCGTGTCGCTGGAATCATCGGAGCGTTCGACGCAAAGGGCGGCGTCGACGGCCTCCGACTTTGCGTAAAACATGCAGAGCATTTCGCCGAGTTCGCTCGGCATGACCCGTACACCCGCCAGCTTCAGCCCGCGCGATGATAGGTTTGGCAAAATCAACGCCGTCGCTTCCCCTCGCCGCGCGGCGGCGCCCTTTGGTGCCAGGCGAGCCACCGCGTCCTTTGCGTTAGGGGGCGGCGCGAAGGCCAGCAAGGCGGAGATCGTCCGGGTCACCAAAGCCTCGTCCGATCTGCCCGTCGCCCCGCTATCTGTGGCCGACGTCTCTTCCGACCGGCTCAGCCGATCGAGGGCATATCTCCCGCCGGTCGCCAGGAGTGCCCCGGCCAAGAAAGCCAGCGCAATAAAGCTCGCCGCCCATCGGCGCCAGGATTGAAGGGAAGCTACGGCCTGATCGAGTTTGCTGGCCTCGCTCCCCCCAGTTCCGCTCTCGGTCGGAGGAACAGCCGGCCAGGACAGATGGATCGGCTCGTTTTCAACCGAAGCGAAAGCGGCACGGATGGTTTCGTTCTGTCGCCGCCACGCTTGAACCCGGGCCGCGTCGGCCGGTGAATTGGCGAGAAAATTTCGGACCGCCTCCCGGCGTCCGGGCTCCAGATCGCCATCGACGAAGCCATGCAACTCCGCTTCAGTCACCGGGGGCCGGGAGCCGCTGTCAGGCATCAGTTTCTATTTGACCACTCGCAGATAGGCAGGGCGAGGCTTCGGCGGGTGCACCAAAATTTCGGCCGGAGAATTCTGCCGCAGGGCCACTCGCGCCCGTGACACACGGGCAATCAGCACCGCGCGAGAGATTTTCAGAATCCGCGCGGCGTTCGCATAGCTGAAACCTTCGAGAACAACCAGCAGCAAGGCCTCGCGCTCCTCGAGCTTCAAGGCGGCAAGCGAACCTGCAAGCTTGTCCTGAGGCGAGGCAACAAGCGGAATTTTTTCAGCGGCATGCGGTCCGCCGCTCAATTGCTGAGTCTTGGCACCCTGCCGACCGGCGGCAAGGGCCTCACGATGCCATTCCGTGAGAAGCGAATAAAGATGGAGGTAAAGCTCGATTTTTCGGAAGCTGGCCCCGGTTTCATAGGTGCGCAGGACCACGGCATTCACCAAATCGTCGGCCATTTCGTTAGGCCCCGGTTGGCCGCTGACGAGCGCCCGCGCATAGCGGCGTAACCGCGGCGCACACCGATCCAGATGCTCTCGCAAGCTCACCTTCGCGCTCCGTCGCCGGCGCCCACGCCGGCCTTGTGCGGCTTCGCCCTGATCACAAATATAAAGGCCTTCGCAGGCTCTTGCCTAGAGCGGTCGCCGAAAAAGGCGACCGGCTTCCCGAAAAAAGACCCGCCCCAACTTGTTGATTTTGAGCGCTTCCTCTTCGATCTTATGTGCAAATGGTCGAATTTCGCCAGCGCCGAAGTAAAACTGGCTGGGGTCTTTCCATTTCTACCTATCTTGCGCTAAACCCACGCAGCCCTTAAACGCGGCTGACACCGCGGCCGTTCCAATTGGCCGTTTCCTTAGTTTTTCTGATCCGGATCGAGAATGACGCAACCGGGAATTTTTACGCCTGGACGACAAACTGCGGGAATCCTCGCGGGAAAACGGGGCTTGGTCCTCGGGCTCGCCAATAATCGGTCGATCGCTTGGGGAATCGCCAAGGCTGCCCATGAGGCGGGTGCCGAACTCGCCTTCACCTTCCAGGGCGAATCGCTCGAAAAAAGGGTCCGGCCCTTGGCCAAGGAACTCGGCGCCCATGTGGTGGGAGATTGCGATGTCACCGACCCCGCGACCCTGGACGCCGCCTTCAAGCAAATTGAAAGTATTTGGGGGAATTTAGACTTCGTTGTGCACTGCGTGGCCTTTTCAGACAAGGATCAGTTGACCGGCCGATATATCGACACGACAGCGGACAACTTCAGCAATTCTTTGCTGGTCTCCTGTTATTCTTTTACCGCCGTGGCGCAGCGCGCCGAAAAATTAATGCCCAACGGCGGCGCGATGTTGACCCTCACGTATTATGGCGCGGAAAAATGGATGCCCCATTATAATGTGATGGGGCTTGCCAAGGCTGCGCTTGAATCGAGCGTCCGCTATTTGGCCGCGGATCTGGGCGAGCGCAACATTCGGGTCAACGCCATATCGGCCGGACCCATTAAGACTCTGGCGGCCTCCGGCATCGGCGACTTCCGCTATATTCTGAAATGGAACGAGTATAATGCTCCGCTTCGGCGTACGGTGACGATCGAAGAAGTCGGCGAGAGCGCCGCCTTTCTTTTGTCCTCAATGGCCCGCGGCATTACCGGCGAAATCCTTCATGTCGACGCGGGCTACCATGTCGTTGGCATGAAAAACCCCGCCGCCCCCGATATTTCCGTTCTTGGCAAGGATTGAGGCGTTCACTGGCCATTCAGTTGCGAACGCCCATTGTCTCGCGTTGGAACCTGGGATCGAGCTGAAGCACGGCAATTCGAGCACGACAAAGTTCGGGCACAAAAGAAATGTTTAGTGCAATTTCGGTATTCTAAATTCCAACATCGACATTCATCCAGATCATGATCGACGTGCGTCAGCGCACCGAGACTTAATTAAATCGTCTTCAAGGGTCGATAGAGCACAGTCATGGAATTGTTTCCGATCGATGCTTCGGTCCTGCCAAGGGCGCGGGCGACGGTTCGGGGTCATCCCGCAAAGCCTTAACATTCAGGGCGAATTTGCCAATCGGCAAATGCATTTCAGCATGATCGCACGTGCGGTCCAAGCTGGGGTGTTCGGGAGCAAAGGCAAACGGAAATAGCTATGTTGCACACGCTGGCAATCGCCTCTGCTTCCTCCGAAATTGACGAGGGCAAGACCCTTCCCTTCAAAGCCGGCGCGATTTTGCATGGTCCCCTCCGGCCGGATTTGATTCGCGACGAACTGCTTTGTGAAATTTTTGCGGCGACCGTTGCGAGAGACCCCTCCGCCACCGCGATGATCACGCAGGAGGGCAAGCTTTCCTATGCTGAAGTCGACGCACGCGCGGAGGCACTCGCAAAAGGGCTGTTGCGCAAGGGAATCCGGCCGGGCCGCATCGTCGGCCTCTGGATGCCGCGCGGCCATGAACTCCTGATCGCACAGATCGCGATCGCCAAGACCGGCGCCGCCTGGCTTCCCTTCGACGCCGACGCGCCGGTGGAGCGCATTGCCGTCTGTCTGTCCGACGCCGAAGCCCGTGGCGTTCTGACCTCCGCGGACCTTGTTGCCGAAATTGCCGCCCTGGCAGCTTGCCCGGCCTGGACGTATGCCGAAGTCCTGACCGATTCTTTGGACGTTGCGGACACCGAGCTCGACGCTCGCTCCCTTGGCGCACGTCCCGACGATCCCGCCTATCTCATCTACACCTCGGGGTCCACCGGGACCCCAAAAGGAATCGTCATCTCGGGCCGCAACATCTGCCATTATTTGCGTGCCGCCAACGAAACATACGGGGTCCGCGAGACCGACGTCGTGTTTCAAGGTGCTTCGGTCGCCTTTGATCTTTCGATGGAGGAAATCTGGCTTCCCTATCTGGCTGGCGCGGCCCTTTTCGTGGCCAGCGCCGAGATGATGGGGGAAGCCGACAAGCTTCCCGGTCTTATGGAAGAAAATCGCGTCACGGTCCTCGATACCGTGCCAACTCTGCTTGGTCTCCTACCCCGCGACGTCTCGACCTTGCGTTTGATCATCCTCGGCGGCGAAGCCTGCCCGCCGGCGATTGCCACGCGCTGGTGCGCGCCGGGGCGGACGATCTTCAATTCCTATGGGCCGACGGAGACGACGGTGGTCGCAACCGTCGCGGAAGTGCTGCCCGGCCGGCCTGTCACGATCGGCCGTCCCATCGCCAACTACACCTGCTATGTGGCGGATGATCGTCTCGATCTTCTCCCGCCCGGCGTTGAAGGCGAGCTCCTCATCGGCGGCCCCGGAGTGGCGAAAGGCTATTTGCGCCGCGACAGCCTGACACGCGAGAAGTTCATCGCCAATCCTTATGCTTCCCTTGGCGCCGATCCGGTCCTGTACCGGTCGGGCGATGCGGTCGAGATCGATGGCAATGGCGAGATCGCGTTTCGCGGGCGGATCGACGATCAAGTGAAAGTCCGCGGTTTTCGCGTCGAACTCGGCGAGATCGAGGCCAAGCTCGCCGATCTTCCCGGTGTTGGGCAAGCCGCCGTTGTCCTTCGCAACGATTTCGAAATCGAGCTGCTGGTCGCATTTATCGTTCCCGCCTTGGATGTCGAAATCGACACGCGGCAGCTTCGCAGCGAACTGCGGGCGGTCCTGCCGGCCTATATGGTGCCGGCACGGTTCGAACTGCAAAACCTCCTGCCTCGGCTCTCGTCCGGCAAGATCGACCGCAAGAGCCTGAAGCAAATATCGCTCTCCGCCAGCGACGGGAATGAGGCGCAGGAAGACCCCCGCAATGAGACGGAGGCGATCCTCCTCGCCGCTGCCAAGCGCGTGCTGCCGCCGCAGACGATCCCGTTCGACGCCGACTTCTTCACGGACCTCGGCGGTCATTCGCTTCTCGCGGCGCGTTTCATCTCGGTTGTGCGTGAGACGCCGGCGCTGTCGCGCATTACTTTGCAGGACGTCTATACGGCTCGTTCTCTACGCGCGATCGGCGAACTTCTCGATCAGAAATGGGCGCGGACCGCCAAGCCCGAGGATCTCTCTTTCACCCCACCGCCGCTGCTGCGCCGATTCCTATGCGGCGCAGCCCAGGCGCTTGCGCTGCCGGTTATTCTCGCGCTGGTGACCGCCCAATGGCTGGGCGTGTTTGTCAGCTACATGTTGCTGACCGGGGCCGACGCAAGTTTCTTTGAGGAAGTGATCTCGCTCATCGGCGTCTATATGTGCATCAATATCGCAACGGTTGCCATCGTCATCGCCGCGAAATGGTTGATCATCGGCAAGACCAAACCCGGCCGCTATCCGCTGTGGGGAGTCTATTTCTTCCGCTGGTGGCTGGTGAAACGTTTTCTCGGTCTCGTCCATCTCAAATGGTTCCAAGGTTCTCCCATCATGCGGCTGTATCTGGCCGCGCTGGGCGCGAAGATCGGCAAGGACGCGATCATCGGCGAAGTCGAACCGGGCGCCGTCGATCTCATCTCGATTGGCGCCGGCGCCAGTCTTGGCTCGATCACCAATTTCGCCAATGCGCGGGTCGAGGGAAATGAGCTGATCATCGGCACGGTCGAAATCGGCGCCGGCGCCTATATCGGCTCGTCCTGCGTCATCGAAGAAGATGTCGTGATCGCGGAAGGCGCCGAAATCGCAGATCTGACTGCGATCGGCGCGGGTGGGCGCATCGGAGCCTATGAGGTTTGGGACGGCTCGCCGGCTCGTAGGGTCGGCATGGTCGATCGCGCCGCCCTCGACGCACCCTCGACGGCCTCGGGCGCACAGCGGCGTGCCATGGGCGTGATGTATCTCGTCCTGCTGCTCGCCATTCCTCCCCTCGGCCTGTTGCCGATCTTTCCGGCCTTTTGGGTCTTCGACCGGATCGACGATCTGATCGGGATCGCCGATTTCGATCGCACGCTTTACATGCTTTCGATCCCGATCATGGCCTGGCCGACCGCCTTCGTGATGGTTCTCGTCACGGTCGGGTTCATCGCGGCCTGCCGTTGGATCATCCTGCCGCGCGTCCGCGAAGGGACCTATTCGGTCCATTCCTGGTTCTATTTCCGAAAATGGGCGGTGGCGCTTGCAACCGAGGTCACGCTCGAGACTTTATCGTCCTTGTTCGCGACCGTTTACATGCGCGTCTGGTATCGCCTCATGGGCGCCAAGATCGGCAAGGACGCTGAGATTTCGACCAATCTGTCCGGCCGTTACGATCTTGTCGAGATTGGGGAGAAATGTTTCATTGCCGATGAGGTTATCCTCGGCGACGAAGAAATCCGCAACGGTTGGATGTATTTGAAACGGGTCAAGACCGGCCCGCGCGTCTTTGTCGGCAATAGCGCCGTCGTACCGGCCGGAACCGAAATTCCGGCCGATGCGCTGATCGGCATCAAGTCGAAGCCGCCCGCAAATCATTTGATGCACAAGGGCGATACCTGGTTCGGATCGCCACCGATCAAACTGCCGGTCCGCCAGACGTTCGATGCCGGTACCAATTGGACCTATGAAGCGCCGCGCTGGAAGAAATTCGCGCGCGCCTGCTTCGAGGCGGTCACGATTTCTCTTCCGACCATGCTGTTCATCACTTTCGGAACCTGGGCCGTTGAATGGTTCAGCGCCAGCGTGCTCGCTGGAGCCTATTTCCAAATGATGTGGCAGTTTACGGTCGCCTCGGTGGCCATTTGCTCGGCTCTGACGGCATCGGTGATCATCTTGAAATGGATCACGATGGGGCGCTACGAGCCGATGGTGAAACCGATGTGGTCCTGGTGGGCGATGCGGACCGAGGCGGTTGCGGTCATCTATTGGGGCATGGCCGGCAAGGTTCTGCTCGATCATTTGCGGGGAACCCCTTTCCTCCCCTGGGTCATGCGCCTGTTCGGCACGAAATTCGGGCGTGGGGTCTATATGGATATGACCGACATCACCGAATTCGACTGCGTGCATGTCGGCAATTACGCGGCGTTGAATGCGTTGAGCGCCTTGCAAACGCATCTTTACGAGGATCGCGTGATGAAGGTCGGCAAGGTTTTTGTCGGCAACAGCGTGACCGTCGGCGCCGGATCCACCGTGCTTTACGATACGCTGGTTTCCGACCATGCCCGCTTGGGACCGCTGACCCTGGTGATGAAGGGCGAGCAAATTCCCGCCAATTCCGAATGGGCGGGCGCGCCCGCGGAGCCCAGGGCGGTGCCGCACTCCACGATCATCCATAAGGCTGCCGCCTGAGATTGAAGGTGGACTCGATTGGTCCTTTCTCAGGAATTCAAAGAAGGGCGATCGCCGCCACCTGCCGTCCATAGTCCGGCTCATTGCGATGGATCGAGCGGCGATAGGAATAAAACCGCTCGGCATCCGCATAGGTATCCTGTCCGAGGTCTTCACAGGATCCGATGCCCGCGAGCCGCAATCGCTCCGCGATAAAGCCCGGCAGATCGAACATGAAATGCCCGGCGCGTTCCGAGGTCGAAAAGAAGCGCGCATGGTCTTGCGAGGCCGCAAGGAATCGGTCTAAAAATTCACCGCCGACTTCATAGGTATCGCGCGAGATCATCGGGCCCAGCACGGCGACCGTCGAAGAGCGGTTGGCGCCAATCGACTCCATCGTCGCGAGCGTCGCTTCAAGCACACCGGTGAGCGCGCCCTTCCAGCCGGCATGCGCGGCCCCGATCACGCACGCCTTCATGTCGGCGAACAGAATCATGCCGCAGTCGGCGCCCGTGACCCCGAGGCCGACGCCTGGCGTCGAAGTGACCAAGGCATCGCATCGGGGGCGTTCGGTGAATGGCCGGGTCACCACCAATGCATCGGGCGAATGGGTTTGAAACGGCACCAGAAGATGCGCCGGCTCAATCCGAAGATAAGCCGCCATCCGGCGGCGGTTTTCGGCAACGGCTTGTGGATCGTCCCTTGAACCAACCCCGCCATTCAGCGTCGCATAAATTCCGGTCGAGACCCCGCCTTGCCGGGTGAAGAATCCATGGGTCAAGCCCGGCGCCTCGAGAACGGTTGCAGAGAGGGGATTTGCCATTTGTTGGGTCATGTCGCCGCCACCTCGAAACCAGGCGGGGTCCCAAGTCCCGGCGCGGTCACCGCCAGAGCCTTGAACAGCTTCGCCATATGAGTTTGACCCGCGCGCCCGGGCGCGCTGCCCGCGAGGCGGTCGAGCGCCGCATCGATCGCGGCTGCCTGCCGCGCATCGGCATGTGCCCGCAATTTCGCCGCGCGTTCGTAGAGGCCGAGGCGGGTCAAAAATTCGCCTTGCGGCACCGGCCCGTGAACTTCGGCGCCAGCGGCGCGCGCCGCCCGCCCAAGACCGCAAAAATCGACATGGGCCGTCAGATCGGCTTCTCCCGGATCGCTCAAGGGATCCGCGAACCGATGGCGCTTGAGGGCCTGCAAGGTATCGCCGCGCGCCGGCGTATCATAGCCGTAGTCGATGGCGAGCAGCGCCCCGCCTTCAGCCACCAGCCGCGCAGCGAGCCGCGCCATGACGCGCGCGGCCGCGTCGGACGCCTCGAATATTTGCCCTTCCTCGCCCGTCAGAGTGACACCGGGATCGGGATAGGGCGCAAGCCCAAAGCGCAAACGGCCTTGCTCGTCCAGGCCGACCAATCTTTCAAGCCAGCCATCGGCGCGGCGAACGAAGTGGCGCACCGGGAGGCAATCGAAAAACTCATTGGCGATGATAAGGGCCGGTCCGGCAGGCAAAGCCTCGACACGATCGTGCCATCGCGCAACACACCCGGACTCCTGCAGCACCGCCTGCTGACATTGCCGCAAAACTTCGCTTGTCTCGACAAAGTTCAGATCCAGGGCCGCAAGAAAATCGGGCGCGACGCGCGCCGCGCGTAAAGCGTCTGCCATCAAGGTGCCGCGGCCGGGCCCCAATTCGACGAGAAGAAATGGACTTGGCGCACCCATGCCGCGCCAAACCGCGACACACCAAAGTCCAATCAATTCACCGAACATCTGGCTGATTTCCGGCGCGGTGGTGAAATCGCCTTTCTCGCCGAGCGGCATTCTGGAGCGGTAATAGCCATGCGCGGGATGCGACAGCGCCAGCGTCATATAAGTCTCAAGGCTGATCGGGCCGGCTTCGGCGATCATTTCACGGATGATGGTTTCAAGCGCAGTCATGCGGGTCTGTTCAGACCGGGGCTCGGCTCCTGCCGCAAGGCCCAAAAGATGAACAACAGCCCCAGCGCAATCATGGGCAAAGACAACAGCATGCCCATGGTTGCACCGCCAAACAGAAAACCGAGCTGCGGGTCTGGCTCCCGGAAAAATTCACAAGCAATCCGCGCTACTCCGTAACCCACGGCAAAAATCCCGGTGACGAGACCCGGCCGCCGCAGCGCACCCAACTGGACGGCAATATACAGGACCAGGAAGAGCACCAAGCCTTCGAGACCCGCCTCATAAAGCTGGCTCGGGTGGCGCGGCAGCGGCCCGGCGCCGGGAAATACCATGGCCCAAGCCACGTCGGTCGGCCTCCCCCATAATTCCGGCTTGATGAAATTGGCGATCCGGCCGAGAAAAATCCCAATCGGAACCGCGGCGGTACAAACATCGGCCAGACTCAAAACCGAAATCTTCTTGCGTTTGCCGAGAATATAAATCGCCAGGGCAGTGCCGACGACCCCGCCATGAAAAGACATGCCGCCTTTCCACACACTCAGAATTTCATCTGGGTGCGCCAGATAGAAATTCGCATTGTAAAAAAGCACATAGCCGAGCCGCCCCCCCACGATAACACCGAGCGCCGCATAGACGAGCAGATCGTCGATCTGGACCGGATCGATCGGCGACACCCCGCCCCACAGGCTTTTTTGCCTGACCAGGGTTCGGGCGTAGGCCCAGCCGAGCACCAGCCCCACGATATAAGCCAATGCGTACCAGCGGATAGGCAGCGGCCCGACAGTCAGCAGGACCGGATCGATGCTCGGGTAGGCAAGGGAGATCAAGATGGCGCTCCGCGGGTCATGGAAAGCAAGCAATGTCTTTGCCGGGGTGGCGTTCGCAGCGCCCGGATCAAGGCAAATTGCTTGGCCTTGAGTCAAGCTGGGATCCCGCCTCCCCGGGCTGAAACCGCAGTGGCGCAACAATCGGTTACAAAGTCATGTCGGCTTCATGACCGGCCTCATAAATCAGTGGTCGCTCGCAACAATCCTGTGTTACAAGCGCCTACGCTATGGGAGTGATTCATGTCACAGAATCGGGTTTTTGACGATTTCGCGCGTCTCGTGACCGATGCCGGCGAGATGGCGCAAGGCGTTCGCCGCGAAGCGGAAACCGCCGTGAAAAGTCAACTCGAACGATTGCTCGCGACAATGGACGTCGTGACGCGCGAGGAATTTGAAGCCGTCAAGCAGATGGCCGCGATGGCGCGCGACGAGAACGAAAAATTGAGTCAAAGGATAGCTGCGCTCGAGGCCGAGATTCGCGCCACGAGTAAAAGCCCCGGCGCCTGATGCAATTCGGCCAGCTTCAGGGTCGGCCGGACGGCAAGGTTGGAAACCACTTCGGGCAACGGTGCGTTCGAACTGGGATTGAGCGTTTCCATTTCTACTGAACCCGACGGAGCCCTCCGCTTCCTCCCTTAAGCCCAAGATTATTCACATCGATCGGGCGGCCTTCCAGAACAGGCCCGTCATTGCCTCGGAGCTTGCATCATGTTCGATCATGAATCAGACGTGCCCGTATCGCATGTGTCACGCTTTAGCGTGGTCGGCTTCCTGCTTCGGGAATGGCCCTATGTCGCCATGCTCTCGCTCGCCCTGTTTGGAGTCGCCTACACCAGCATGTCTCGGCAGCAAATGACGACCTATTGGATCGCTCTTGCCCCGTTCTTTGGCCTGATCTGCGTCATTGCCCGATGGGGGGACATTCATGGCACCAAGGCGCATTGGCAACTCATCCAGTCCCAGGCTCTTCACTGGTTTGCCGTGGTCCTGGCGATGTATCTGGTGTTTGTCTCCGATGTGAAGCAGATCATGAATTCGGACGCCAGCGCTTTGGTCGTGCTGACCATTCTGGCGCTGGGGACGTTCACGGCCGGAGTTCACGTCGCCGCTTGGCGGATCTGCCTGGTCGGAGTCGTGCTGGGGTGCGGAGTTCCCGCCATCGCATGGCTTGAGGAATCGACGCTGCTGCTGGTGCTGTTGGCGATGGTGTTCATTGCGATCGCGGTTCTGTTCTATTTGCATGATCCGCGGGGTTCCAAAAAGGACTCGGAAGCGGCTCCTTATTAGGTGCCCTCGCCCCAGAACCGCCAGAAGCCGGACTTCTTCGGCAAAGGTTCCTGGGGAACGCTGGTCAGTGGAATCGAGGGGGCCGCCGGCTCAAGCTGCGTGGTGAGATATTCCCGGGTCGCAAAACGGACCAGAACGCCAATCGCGGCGGCGAGCGGCACCGCGATCAGCAGCCCGACGAAGCCGAATAAATAGCCGAACGCGGCAATCGCAAACATCACCCAGACAGGATTGAGGTTGATGCGCGAGGCGATGAGGTAAGGCGCAAGCGCGTAGTCGGCGATGGACTGGCCGCCGACGAAAATGCCCAGCACGACCAGAAACATTGTCCAGTCCGGCCAGAACTGGAGCGCCGCGACACAAAGCGATAGCACCAGCCCGATCAGCGACCCGAGATAGGGAATGAAACTGATCAGGCCGGCTGCAAGGCCGATCAGCAGTCCGTGGTTGAGTCCGATCAACCGGAGAGCCGCCGCATAATACACGGCGAGGATGAGACAGATCGTCCCCTGGCCGCGCAGGAAGCCAGCCAGCGTGTCATCAATTTCGCGCGCAACCGTCCATACCGTTTCACGCTGTGCCGCGGGAATCGAACGGTCGATGGTTGCGATCAGCCCGTCCCAATCGTTGAGCAAATAGAAAGTGACGATGGGGGTCACCACAAGAAGCGAGAACAGCGACAGCAATGCCTGGCTATCCGACCACAGCGAGCGGAGGACGCTTGGAATCCAATCGGCGCCGAGGGTGGCGATCTCGCCCAGCGACTGCTGGGCTTCGTTCACGCCTTCGCCGACAAGCTTGCGCAGCCAGGGACGGCTCGGATCGTTTGCGAGCGCTTGCAGCTGACCGATATAGGTCGGAACCTTGTCGATAAAGATTGCAACTTCTTCGCCGATGACGGGGACTGCCCCCACCAACAGAAGGCCGACGCCGATAATGAACACGCTGAGAATGCCAAGCGCCGCGACAGCCCGGTTCAGCCCCCATTTCTCAAGACGATTGACAACCGGGTTGAGCAAATAGGCTAGGGCGATCCCGGCCACGAACGGCAGGAGGATTTGGCGGAGCAGCACAACCATCGTGGCGATGACCGCCAGCGTGCCGATCCAGAACACGGTAGGGCGCGCTGCTTTCATGAACTGACACTCCGACGGCAGCGACGGTTACCGGATTGCGCAAATTGCGCCTCGGCAAATCTTGGCTGTCTGACAGAAATGTCAACATGGAATTCAATTCTCCCAAGAAAAAGTCGTCCAAATGTTTCTAAATGGAGACCAGGGCCGTCGAATCTCGGACAGGCTCTGCGCTTTTAGGCAGGACCCTGCGGCGCCAACGATCCTTTCGGTTCCTAAAACTTGCTCGATTGGGGACAACGTCCGTCGGGATAGTTGCGCAACCGCGCCCGGTTGTGATTCCTTCGAATCGTGGATCGAACAACGTTTTGAGTCGCAAGCCAGTGTCCCATGCACCTGGCCTTTCGAATCGTAGAGCCGCGTTTCGCATGTCGTCCTTCGAGGCAGCGCCCCGAAGGGCAATCACCCGAGGCCTTGGAATGTCGCTTTTGCAAGCAGAATTCGACCGCACCGAACATCCGGTCGATATCATCGAAAGAATCGCCTCGCACAATCACTGGTCGTTCGACCGCGACGAAGAAGACGAGATTTCGATTTTGGTGGCCGGCAGCTGGTCCGATTACAACATCGCTTTCACCTGGCTGCCGCAGGTGGAAGCCCTGCATGTCGCTTGCGCCTTCGATCTCAAAGTGCCGCCGCCGCGCCGGCTGGAACTTTCCTCCCTTGTCTCGCTGATCAATGAGCAATTGTGGATCGGCCATTTCGACATCTGGCCGGCCGACGGCGTGATCATGTTCAGGCATGCGCTTTTGCTGGTCGGCGGCGCCGAGCTGAACGGCCAGCAATGCAAAACCGTTCTTGCCACTGCCGTGCGCGCCTGCGAACGCTATTATCAAGCGTTTCAATTTGTCGTGTGGGCCGGCAAGACCGGGCACGAGGCGCTGGACACGATCATGCTCGAAACCGAAGGCTGCGCCTGACATGGCGGCGGCGGGCCTCGATCGCCTCGACTCCTCGCTTGTTCTCGCGGGAGCCGGCAGGATGGGCGAGGCTTTGCTGCGGGCCTGGCTCGATCAGGGCTACGATCCGCAAAAAATAAGCGTGATCGAACCGCAACCCTCGCCAAGCATCGCCGAACTCGCGGCCAGCAGAGGGTTCAGGCTGGGTGCTCCGTCAAGACCGCCGGACGTTCTTGTCCTCGCCATGAAGCCGCAAAGCCTCGATGAAGCCGCGGCCGCAGTCGGAACCCTTGCCGCCGTCAACACTCTGGTCATCTCCATCCTGGCCGGAAAAACCATGGCCGATCTCGCGGCGAGGCTGCCGAATGCGCGGGCCATCGCGCGCGCGATGCCGAATCTTCCGGCTGCCGTCGGCCGTGGAATAACCGCGGTGGTCGCCAACCCGTCCGTGACACCCCTCCAGCACCAGATAGCCGAAGCTTTGCTGGCCGCGACCGGGCAGATCGAATGGCTCGCGGAGGAGGGGCTGATCAACGCCGTGACCGCCGTTGTCGGCTCGGGTCCAGCCTATGTCTTCTACTTCACCGAATGTTTGGCGGAGGCCGGGCTCGCCCTTGGTTTGCCGCAAGACGTCGCCGAACGCCTCGCCCGCGCCACGGTCGAGGGCGCCGGCGAATTATTGTTCAGATCCCCCGAGACCCCAGCGGAATTGCGGGAGAACGTGACATCAAGGGGCGGCACCACTGCCGCCGCGCTCGAAATCCTGATGGCGCCGGACGGTCTCGCGCCGCTGATGCGCCGCGCGGCCGAGGCCGCAAAGCGGCGCGCCGAGGCTCTTTCGGGATAGCAAATGCGAATGTTGCGACGGATAGGCTGTCTAGCCTTCACCTTGGGCCAAGGAATAGTAACGCCAGCCTTTGCTGCAGGAACGGATGACCCGTTTATCGCGCTTCAAACGAATGTCACGGGCATTTTTACTTATGTCCGCAGCGCGGAAATAGAAGCTTTTGCTGACGTTAGCCCTTCCCATTGCCTTTTATTGTTTGCAGGCGGCAAAAATGTCCGTGCCTATCAAAAATGCACAGCAATTATGGGAGAAAGCCATAGGAAAAGTTTTGCCGTGTTTTCGAGCGACTTTGGCAAAGTATTCATTTATCCCCCTGTTATTTACGAACTGCTCTGGACCGGCAATTCCGGCTGTCGCGTAACCTTGAAGAGCGGCAAATTTGTCTATGCAAAACAATCCTGTAATGAGGTGCACGAGCGATTGCTGCGAGACTAGAGCGCTTCCCGATCAGATGGAATCATCTGATCGAAAAGGAAACGCTCAAGTTCAACGAGTGGGAGCATGTTCTGATCGAAAAAGTCGGTCAACTTTTTCGGAACAGGCTCTAGGTTTTCGCGCGGACCGCCGAAAGCTTCCGATTACTTTGAGCCATAGGCGGGTTCGCCCTTGGAACCGGTTTCGGCGAGGACTAGATATGTGGGTTGATCCGGTCCGGGAGATGAAAAATGGTTAAGCAAAGCGGCGGAACCGATTCGGTGCGGGACGAAGCCGCGCCCGAAACCAAGACCCTTGCGACGGCGCCCAAAGATCCGCGCGATGCGATCATCGAGGCGCTCATGGACCTCGCCAGCGAGCGCAGCTGGGACGACATCATGATTTCGGATGTGGCTGCTCGCGCCAATGTCTCGCTCGCGACGTTTCGCGACTTTTTCCCCTCGAAGGGCGCCATTCTGGCCGCCTTCTCGCGGAAGATCGACAACGTCGTCCTCAAGACCACCGGCGATGAATTGTCGGGCGAGCCCGCGAAGGAGCGCTTGTTTGACGTTCTGATGCGTCGCCTGGATGCGCTGACGCCTTACAAGCTCGGCCTCGAAGCCATCTCCGATTGGGCCCGGCATGATCCGATGGCCGCCGCCGCCATCAATCGTGTCGTCGTCAACTCCATGCGGTTCATGCTCGAAGCGGCGGGAATCGATTCGGAAGGTCCGGTCGGCGCTCTCAAGCTGCAAGGCCTCGCCATCGCCTGGGCGCGGATTCTGCGGGTCTGGTTCCGCGATGAGGATCCAGGTCTCGCCTCGACCATGGCCGAGCTCGACCGCGAATTGACACGAGGCGGCCATTTCGTGGCCCGAGTCGAGGACGTGAACAGACTCGCCTCGCCCTTGTTCTCGCTGGCGCTGTCCCTCTTCGAGCGCCGATCGTTTCGGCCCCGTCGTGGCGACGGCTACGAGCGCAGACACGACAGGCACGAGCGGGACGACGAGCGCGCTGCATCCTGAAGCTTAGTTAGGGCAAGGGCGGATTAATTAACCGGCTCGGACCCGGCGCCGGGGACCCTGGCGTCGCCGCGCGACCATTCCTGCGGCGCAAGCTCGATCATCTTCGGGGCGGCGGGGCGCCCATTCGGCGGCCGTCCGGGCATGCCGGGTCGCATCCGCCCGGTCACCCAAAGGCGGATCGAGGGGGCGGCCAAGGCCAGCCCCAGCAGATCCGATACAAAACCGGGAAGGATCAGCAGCACCGCCCCCAACCCGGAAAGCGTCCCATCCAGCACGGCTTCGCGGGACAATCCGCCCTGGTCCTGGGCGCGCTTCGTCAGCGCCTGACGTAATCGCACTGCTGCCGAAGTCCCCAATCGCCGCAGCATGGCAAGACCGGCAAGACTTGTGAGAAAGCAGGCGAGGATCGCGCCGGCGAAGCCGATCGAGCGCACGACGAACCCAAAGGCGACGACCTCGGCCGCCAGCCAAAGCGTGGCATAGATAATTAAAAGGACCGGCAAACGCACGGCAGATTGTCGCATGAAGATGCCGTTGAATCGAGGTTGAAGCATTAAGGCCACCATCGAGACTGGACTTCGGCTTTGTCTCCGCCCACATAGCACTATATGATAAGAGCACCGTTAACGCGCGGCAAGTCCCCGCTTAAACCCAGATAACAAGCACTGCGATGCAAGATTCAGTGGATATGACAACAATCATTTTTGCCCTACTCGCCGCTTTCGTCGTGTGGAAGCTTCGCTCTGTCCTCGGGACTCGCAGCGGAACTGAAAAGCCGCCGACAAATCCGTTTCAGCCCCGCGTACGCGGCGCCTTGCAGGCTCAGCCCGGTGAGGCTGACAATCGCGTGATCACGCTTCCGGGTGCCGCTGAGCCCATCGCGGCTCCGGTCGCGGACAAGGTCGACAGATGGAAGCCCTATGCCGAGCCTGGGTCCAAAGCCTGGGACGGCCTTGACGCCATCGCCGCCGCCGATCGCTCGTTCACCATCAAAGCTTTTATCGAGGGCGCGAAATCCGCCTATGAGATGATCGTCACTGCGTTTGCCGCCGGCAATCGCGAGGTGTTGCGCAATCTTCTCAGTCCCGAGGTTTTCGAAAGTTTTGCCGCCGTCATTGCGGAACATGAAAAGCGTGGAGAGAAAGTCACAACGACCTTCGTCTCGATCGACAAGGTCTTGATCGAGGACGCGTCGCTGCGTGGAAATACCGCCGAGATCAAGATGCGTTTTACCTCCCAGATTATCACCGCGACCCGCGATCAGGCCGGCACTGTGATCGACGGAAGCCCGGACAAAGTCGTTCAGGTCAACGACGTTTGGACATTTGCCCGCGACACCGGATCGCGGGATCCAAATTGGAAACTCGCGGCGACCGAAGCCGGAAGCTAAAGTGTGAAAATCGGCCTCGGTCACCGCGTGGCCAAGCGCGCGTGGCGGAGACTATTTGAATGACCGCCTCGACCCCTGCTTCGCCCGGCGCCGCGGTCTCTCAATCCTTCGCCGGGCTCCCGCCTTCCCTGACGCCTCTCGCCCTTGCCGATCTGGACGGATTCGGACAGGACGATCTTGCCGAGGCGTTCCAGGTTTTTGCGGTTTCCGCCCGTGCAATCGCGCAGCGTAAGACGCCCCTGCGACAGGGAATTGCCCTCTCCCCCGCGCTTAAGGCCATCGGCCACGCGGCGTTGACCGAGGAGATCAAAACCTCCCAACAGGCGCGCCGCTTTTTCGAAACCCATTTCCGGCCCTACCGTGTCGCGGGCGACAGCCCCGATGCAAACGCGGGCTTTTTCACTGGCTATTACGAACCTTTTGTCGAAGGGTCGCTGAACCCTTCCCCCGTTTTCACCGCGCCGATTCTGGGCCGCCCGGAAAACCTGCCGGTGCCTGCGCCCGAGCGCGCCGCAATCGAGGCCGGAGCGCTTGCACCCCATGCCAAGCCGATCGTCTGGCTGCGCGACCCTGTCGAGGTCTTTCTCATCCAAGTGCAGGGGTCGGCGCGGGTCCGGCTTGAGGATGGCCGAGTGCTCCGCCTCGTCTATGCCGGGCGCAATGGCCATCCCTACATATCGATCGGACGCATTCTCATCGAAACAGGCGAAATCGCCGCAAGCGACATGTCGCTTGCGAATCTTAAGCAGTGGATTCGCGCGCATGGCCAAACCCCGAAGGAGCTGGGCGGCGCTTTGATGCAGCGCAACAAATCCTATGTCTTCTTTGCATTGGGCGCGGATCTCGATCCGGCCGCCGGACCGATCGGCGGCGAGGGCTTGCCCTTGACGCCTTTGCGGTCGATCGCCGTCGACCGCGCAATCTGGTCCTATGGGATGCCGGTCTGGATCGCGGCCGAGCTTCCCTGGCAAAGCTCTTGCCCCTCGCCGTTTCGACGCCTGATGATCGCGCAAGACACAGGCTCGGCGATCGTCGGCCCTGGGCGGGCGGATATTTTCTTCGGCGCGGGGGATGACGCCGGTGCCCGGGCAGGCGATATTCGGCACAGAGGTGATTTCATTGTTTTATTGCCCAGCCAAGAGGAATTCGGCCGGTGAACGAAAACGTTCCGTCTTCCGGCAAGACCCGGCTCCGGCGGCTGAGCGCGGAAGAAATCGAGCTTTGGCTTGACGTCACGCGAGGGGTTGCCCGGCGTCCCGGCCATCATGTGCCCCCGATTGCCCCGCCAAAACCCGAGGCAGCACAGACTGCCGGCAAGCCCAAACCGAAGTCGGAAGCTATCGTGCGCCCCTTGCCGCCTCCGGCTCAGGCGGAGCGCAAAACTCCGCCTCCCTTGGCGCCGATCGAACGGCGGCTGCGCCAAAAACTCGCGCGCGGCCGGGCCGCCCCAGAGGCCGCGATCGATCTCCATGGCATGCGGCGCCAGGAAGCATTTGTGGCCCTGCACCAGTTTCTGACCCGCGCCCAACGCGAGGGCGCCCGGCTCGTCCTGGTGGTGACGGGCAAGGGCGAGCGCGGAATGTCCGACGAGCCCGGAGTGCTGCGCAAGAGCGTGCCAACATGGCTGCGCGGCGCGCAATATCATTCGATCATTGTGGGATTTGAGGAAGCTTCGCGCCCGCATGGCGGCGCCGGGGCCCTTTATGTGCGGCTCAAAAGGCGCGATCGAATTCTGCGCGGGCATGATCCGCAATGAGCGCGGCGCAGATCGATTGGAGCGGGGTCGGGGCGCCGTCGATTGCCGATCTGGAGACGATGGCGCAAGCGGCCTTTGCGGCGTTGCCGGAAGAATTCCGCCGCCTCTGCGAGGGCGTCGTGATCCGGGTCGAGGATTTTCCGGACGAACAAACCCTCAATGACATGAATTGCGAGAGCGAATTCGAGATTTTGGGCCTGTTTCGCGGCCGCGGCCGCGCGCAATCGGAAGCAACACCGATGACCGGGCAATTTCCCAACATGATCTGGCTCTACCGGCGCCCCATCCTCGAATATTGGGCCGACCATGAGGACACGCTCGGCGCCATCGTCACCCATGTGTTGGTGCATGAGATCGGCCATCATTTTGGCCTCTCGGACGAAGACATGCACGAAATCGAGCGGGCGGAGTGAGCTGGCCGCCGTCCAGCTTAGTAGGTCTTATACGGCAGGAACTTGCCCGACATGAGGACCTTGACCCGATCCCCTTTGGACCGAACTCCTCATGGATCAATTCCTTGATTGTGCTCCGGTAGACGGCAACGATTGTACCAACGGTAAATCAGCGGATCGGTCGGGATGGCGGTCGGCAGCGATCCTTGGTAAGGGACGATTTGAAGCCAGATGACCGCCTCGTCGGAAAGGCCAAAAAGGGCGCCCCCGCGGCCGATCGTCGAACAGTTTGACTCAAAACCGCAACCCGGCGAAAAGCTTTCCCTCCCCCGGCTGCCAAAAAGATTTGGACCCGCAAAAAAAATGGAAAAATTCATCTCGCTGACTGGTGTCGCCGCGCCGCTCGACATCACCAATGTCGACACCGACATGATCATCCCGAAGCAATATCTGAAGACGATCAAGCGCACCGGCCTCGGCAGCGGGCTCTTTGCCGAAATGCGCTACAAGGAAGACGGCACCGAAAATCCCGACTTCGTCCTGAACAAGCCGGCCTATCGCGCCGCCAAGATCCTGGTCGCCGAAGATAATTTCGGCTGCGGCTCCTCGCGCGAGCATGCGCCCTGGGCCCTCCTCGATTTTGGCATTCGCTGCGTTATCTCGACGAGCTTCGCGGATATTTTTTATAATAATTGCTTCAAGAACGGCATTTTGCCGATCGTCGTTTCGCCGGAAAATCTCGCCAAGCTCATGGATGATGCCAAGCGTGGCGCCAATGCCACTTTGTCGGTCGACCTCGAGACCCAGGAAATCCGGGGACCCGACGGCGGGGTGGTCAAATTCGAGGTGGACCCGTTCCGGAAGCATTGTCTGATGAACGGGCTCGACGACATCGGCCTGACTTTGGAAAAATCCACCCTCATCGAAGCATTTGAGAAAAGATCTGCGGCCGAATGCAGCTGGCTTTGATCACCTTTTCGCCGGATTTTGCTTGAAAAAAGCATAGCGCGAGGTCATGTCCGATGCTAAATAACCGGCAGGACAGCTTCGAAAACTGTTCAGGGTAAGGAAACGAAAGCGCCTGGCTAACCGCAACGCTTGGATCAAAGGCAGAGGCTCACATGACTTGGACGACCCCCGTAATCACCGAAATCTGCATCGGCATGGAAGTTACCAGCTATCTTTCCGCCGAAATCTGACGGCGGAAGCTCAGCGCTTCCCCCATTTTTGAGCGCGCTTTGCGCATTCTTGTCTTAGGTTCGGCAGCCGGGGGAGGCTTTCCGCAATGGAATTGCCTTTGTCCGGTCTGCCAACTTGCTTGGAATGGCGATAAGCGCGTCAAAGCGCGAAGCCAATCGAGCCTTGCGGTCAGCGCGGATGGCGAGCGCTGGCTCCTTCTGAACGCTTCGCCAGACCTGCGCCAACAAATTATTGCGTCGCCGAGCCTTCATCCGCGTGGGGGCGCCCGGCAATCGCCTATTCGCGCGGTTTTTGTCACCAATGCCGATGTGGATCATCTAGCCGGCCTTTTGACGTTGCGTGAGCAGCAGAGCTTTACGCTGTTTGGAAGCCGGGCGACCTTGGCGGAAGCCGATCATGGAATTTTCGGCGTTTTGAACAAGGAACTCGTCGACACCCGCAGGGTCACGCTGGAGCGTCCGGTCGATACCGGCCTCGGGCTGACCGTCACCGCTTTCGCGGTCCCGGGAAAGGTTGCTCTTTATCTCGAAGGCGACAGCCTCGATATCGGCGCTGAAACCGAGACGACCGTCGGACTTAAGATCAGCGACGGCAAGAAAAGTTTCTTTTATGTGCCGGGCTGCGCCAAGATCAATGAAGGCATTTTGAAAAGGCTTGCCGGGGCTGAGCTCTTGTTCTTCGACGGCACCACTTTTACGGATGACGAGATGGTGGCCCTGGGTCTGTCTCAGAAAACCGCCTGGCGCATGGGCCATGTGGCGATGAGTGGAGAAGAAGGCTCGCTTAAAATGCTCGCGTCTAGCGGCATCGGGCGCAAGATTTATGTCCACATCAATAATACGAACCCGGTTCTGATCGAAGATTCGGCGCCACGCTCAACGGTGGAAAGGGCTGGTTGGGATGTCGCCTATGATGGCATGGAGGTTTGCCTGTGAGCATTGTCGCGCCGCTTCTCACCAAAGATGAACTCGAAGCCCGTCTGCGCCAGATCGGCGCCGAGCGCTATCATAGTTTGCATCGCTTTCATCGCCGCCTGCACAGCGGCCAATGCACCTATGAGGAAGTGCAGGCCTGGGCACTCAATCGATATTATTATCAGGCGATGATCCCGATCAAGGACGCAACGATCCTGACCCGGATGCCGAATGTCGAGGACCGGCGGGAATGGCGCAAACGCATCGAGGATCATGACGGCCGGCAGGAAGACGACGGCGGGATCGAGCGCTGGCTGAAGCTGACCGACAGCCTGGGATTTTCCCGCGACTTTGTGATTTCGACGGAGGGCATTTTGCCCGCGACGCGGTTTGCGGTCGAAGCCTATACCGAGTTCTGCCGAACCAAGACTCTTCTCGAGGCCGTCGCATCATCGCTGACGGAGTTGTTTTCGCCGACCATTATCTCCGAGCGGATGGCGGGCATGCTCGCCCATTATGATTTCGTCACCAAGGATACCTTGGCCTATTTCTCGAAGCGCCCGACGCAAGCCAAGCGCGACAGCGACTTTGCTCTCGACTTCGTCAAGACACATGCGGCGACTCGGGCCGAGCAGGACACGGTCCTCGCCGCCCTTGAATTCAAATGCTCGGTCCTGTGGGCGCAACTCGATGCGCTCTGGAGCGCTTATGTGGATGGCGCGATCCCGCCGGGAAGCTGGAAGCCCGTTCCCAAAGCGGCCCGTGGTCGGGCGGCATGACGGCCCAGGCGCCGATCGGTTCCGATTCAAAACCGCGTTTACCGCGCGGCGTCAGGTTGAAGTATGATGAAACGCGGGGCGAATGGCTGCTGCTGGCGCCCGAGCGTGTGATCAAGCTAGATTCCATCGCGGTGGAGATTCTCAAGCGCTGCGATGGAAATGCCGGTTTTGATGCAATCGTAGACGATCTGGTCGCGCAGTTTTCTGCCGAACGCGGGCGGGTCGAAACCGATGTGCGGGCCCTGCTGGGCGAACTCGCGGCCAAGAGAATGGTGGACCTATGACCGCCGTATCCGACAAACTTGCTCCTCCCGCCGGGCTTCTCGCCGAGTTGACGCATCGCTGTCCGCTGGGCTGTCCTTATTGCTCCAATCCGCTTGCCCTTGAGCCGCGCGCGGACGAGCTGGACACCGCACAATGGAAGCAGGTCTTTTCGCAAGCTGCGGCCTTGGGCGTTCTCCATGCCCATCTTTCCGGCGGCGAACCCGCTGCACGGCGCGATCTGGTCGAGATCGTCGCCCATTGCGCAAAGGTCGGCCTCTACACCAATCTGATCACCTCGGGAATCGGCCTTACGCAAGAGCGCATCGACGAACTCGCGGCGGCGGGCCTCGACCATGTACAGCTTTCGATCCAGGATTCCGAACCTCAATCCGCCGACAGAATCGCCGGCTACCAGGGTGGCTTCGCGCGCAAGCAAGCCGTTGCCGGCTGGGTCACGCGGATCGGCCTGCCCCTGACCGTGAACGCCGTCATTCACCGCGCCAATGTCGCGCGCGCCGGCAAAATGGTCGAGCTTGCCGTTGAGCTCGGCGCGCGGCGGGTCGAAATCGCCCATACGCAATATTACGGCTGGGGAATGCTCAATCGTGCCGCTCTGATGCCTTCGCGGGCCCAGGCCGAAGCCGCGATTGCCGAGGTCGAGGCCCTGCGCAAAACCTATGCGGGCGTCATCGTGATCGACCACGTCGTCCCGGATTATCACGCCCGCGTCCCCAAGGCCTGCATGGGGGGCTGGGCCAAAAAGGGGCTGAACATCACGCCGTCGGGCAAGGCCCTCCCCTGCCATGCGGCGGAAACCATTCCAAATCTGGTTTTCTGGAACGTCCGCGACCATTCGATCGAAGATATCTGGACCCATTCGCCGGCATTCACGGCCTTCCGGGGCACCGAGTGGATGCGCGAGCCGTGCCGCTCGTGCGACCGCAAGACAGTCGATTATGGCGGTTGCCGCTGTCAGGCGCTGGCGCTCACTGGCGACGCCCGGGAAGCCGACCCTGTCTGTTATCTCTCACCGCATCATGATAAGGTGGCTGAAATTGCAGCGCTTGCGGCTGAAAACGAAGACTTGAGCAGCGAGCCGACCTATAATTACCGCGGGATGAGACTGCACGAACCGGCGGAATAGTTCATTTGTTCGTGTAATTGAGCCGAAGGCGGCTGAACTCCGGTGGAAAAGCCGGTCGCATATTGGAAAACGAGGCTTTCCCGCTTATATCCTGAGAGGCGGCGGTGGTCTGCATAGCCGGGCTCAAGCGCTTGGCAGGAGACGAAAAGCGATGGCGGGCGCGCTCAAAGGTCCGATCGACCTCCCCCAGGACCTCGAATCCACCTCTCTCGACGATAAATATGATCTGACCAAGCGGCGGATCTTTGTCTCGGGTCCGCAGGCGATCATCCGGCTCCTCCTTATGCAAAGGGAGCTGGACCGGCGCGCCGGGCTTTCGACCGCAGGCTTCATTTCCGGCTACCGCGGCTCCCCCCTTGGCGGACTCGATATCAATTTCCAGCGCGCCAAGCACGCGCTGGAAGCCAGTAACATTTTGTTTCAGCCAGGCCTCAACGAAGACTTAGCCGCGACCGCCATTTGGGGAACCCAGCAGGCGGAAATGCGCGGCGAAGGTAAGTTCGACGGCATTTTCTCGCTCTGGTACGGCAAGGGCCCTGGGGTCGACCGCAGCGGCGATGTCTTGCGCCACGCCAATCTGGCGGGGACCTCGAAATACGGCGGCGTGCTTGCCCTGATGGGCGACGATCATACCGCCGAATCCTCGACCACCGCGCATCAGTCCGAGTTCACCTTTGTCGATGTGATGATGCCGATCCTCTCCCCCGCTGGGGTGCAGGAGATTGTCGATTACGGTCTTTACGGGCTGGCAATGAGCCGTTTCACCGGCACCTGGGTCGGCCTCAAATGCCTGAAGGATACGGTCGAATCGACCGGCTCGATCGACGTCTCCCTCGATCGGGTGACCCCGGTCGTTCCAACGGGTTTCGGCATGCCGCCCGGCGGCCTCAACATCCGCGCGCGCGATAATGTCCTCGAACAGGAAAAGCGCCTGCAAAATTATAAGCGGGACGCGATCCTGGCCTGGCTGCGCGCCAATCGCTTGAACAAGATCATTACTTCTGGTGGCCCCAACGCCAAGATTGGCGTCATCACCGCTGGTAAATCCTATCTCGATGTGCGTCAGGCGATGGACGATCTCGGCATCGACGAGATCGCCGCCAACAGGCTCGGCCTGCGGCTCATGAAAATCGCCTGCACTTGGCCGATCGAACCGTCCGGACTTCGCGAATTTGCACGCGGTCTCGAACTGATCATCGTCGTCGAGGAAAAGCGCTCTCTGATTGAAGTCCAGCTGCGCGAAGAGCTTTACGGTTCGCCCAACCAACCGATTTGCATCGGCAAGAAGGACGAGCAAGGCGCTTGGCTGTTCCCCGTCACGGGCGCGCTCGATGCCAATGATATCGCGATTGCGATTGGCCGGCGTATCCTGCGCTTTGCGCGCAGCGACGATCTTGTGCAGCGGGTCGAGAAGCTCGAACGGGCGCAGGCGGCCCTCGCCGCCGCCGAGGATTTGGGCATTCGCACCCCCTATTTCTGCTCGGGCTGCCCGCATAACACATCGACGCAAGTGCCCGAGGGAATGCGCGCCTACGCCGGAATCGGTTGCCATTACATGGTGCAATGGATGGACCGTTCCACCGAGGGCTTTACCCAGATGGGCGGCGAAGGCGCCAACTGGGTCGGGGAGGCGCCCTTCTCGAAACGTCTGCATGTCTTTCAAAACCTCGGCGATGGAACCTACGACCATTCCGGCATCCTCGCCTTGCGCTTCGCGGTCGCGGCCGGCGTTAACATTACCTACAAAATCCTCTTCAACGACGCCGTGGCGATGACGGGCGGCCAACCGCTCGAAGGCGGTCTCACGGTGGACATGATCGCGCGGCAGGTCGCCGCTGAGAATGTGACGCGGATCGCGGTCGTCACCGACCAGCCGAAGAAATATTCATCCGCGACGCAGTGGCCGCAGGGGCTCACCATCCACGAACGTCACGACCTCGATCGTGTTCAGCGTGAGCTTGCGGCGGTCCCAGGCGTGAGCGTCTTGATTTACGATCAGACCTGCGCGGCCGAAAAACGCCGCCGCCGGAAAAAGGGCGAACTGGAAGATCCCGACCGCCGGGTGATCATCAACGAACTCGTCTGCGAAGGCTGCGGCGATTGCAGCGTCAAATCCAATTGCGTGTCGGTGCAGCCGCTTGAGACCGAGTTCGGCCGAAAGCGGATGATCGACCAGTCGAGCTGCAACAAGGATTTTTCCTGCCTCGACGGTTTTTGCCCGGCGCTCGTGACGGTTCGCGGCGCCAAGCCAAGAAAGGCGCGTCTGAAGGAAGTCGGCGATTTTCCCGATTTGCCCCGACCCCAGATCCGCGAGATCGGCGCCAAGCCCTATGGGATATTGGTCACCGGCGTCGGCGGCACCGGCGTTGTGACGATCGGCGCCATTCTCGGCATGGCCGCGCATCTCGAGGGCAAAGGCTGCGGCTCGATCGATATGGCCGGGCTGGCGCAGAAGGGCGGCGCCGTCTACAGCCATGTGAAGATCGCGGCAAAGCCTGAAGATGTTCATGCAATCCGGGTCGCGGCCGGCGAAGCCGACCTCGTCCTCGGCTGCGATCTTGTCGTCTCGGGCACCAAGAAGGTGCTCGCCGCCATGCGCAAGGATGAAACCGGGGTTGTCGTGAACACGGCGGAAATTTTCCCCGGAGACTTCACTCACAATCCCGATTTTTCCATTCCCTCGGAGCGCATCAAACGGGCGATCCGCCAGGTCGCGGGGGAAGGCGTCAACTTTATCGATGCTACCGGAGTCGCCGCGGCACTGCTCGGAAATTCGATCGCGGCCAACATGTTCATGCTCGGCTTTGCCTGGCAGAAAGGCCTCGTGCCGCTGGAGGAAGAGTCGATCCTGCATGCGATCGCACTCAATGGCCAATCCGTCGAAATGAACCAAGCGGCATTTTTATGGGGCCGTCGGGAAGCCGCCAATTCCGCCGCCGTGGAAGCCATTGCCGCGCCTCTGCGCCGGAGCACAGCGGTGCAACGGCAATCGCAAACGCTTGATGAGCTGATCGAACGGCGCGTCGGCTTCCTGACCGCCTATCAGAATAAGGCCTATGCCGAACGTTATCTCGCTTTGGTGAAGACGGTGCGGGGTGCCGAGCGTGTTAAAACACCCGGACGGGAGACCCTCACCGAGGCGGTCGCGCGCTATTATTTCAAACTGCTGGCGATCAAGGATGAATATGAAGTCGCGCGGCTTTACAGCGACGGATCGTTTGCAAAACAGATCGCGGCGTCATTCGAAGGCGAGCCGCATTTCGAATTTCATCTCGCGCCCCCCATTCTTGGCCGCAAAAACGCCAAGGGCGAGCCGATCAAATCCACGTTAGGCCCCTGGATCATGCCGGTGTTCCGCGGCCTCGCCGCCTTGAAACCGCTGCGGGCAACGATGTTCGACGTGTTCGGCTATTCGCAGGAACGCCGGACCGAGCGCAAGCTCATCGCCGATTATGAAACGATGATCGAAGAGATTTTGAAAAATCTCGCGCCGGACAATTGCGAGGTCGCCGTTGCGCTGGCGTCCATCCCCGAAAAAATCCGCGGCTTCGGCCATGTCAAGATGCACCATTTGAAGGCGGCCAAGGCCGAGGAGCAGAAGCTTTTGGAGCTCTTTCGTACCGGCCCGGCGCCGATGAAACTCGCAGCGGAATAGGGAAAGCGTTCCCGATTACTCGTTAATGAGGCCCTCGAAAGGTCCCCAGCCAATGCGCTTTGGCGGACCTTCGTCGGGATCAAATTGGGCCGGAGGAGCCTCGCTCTCCTCGGCGGAATAAAAATCAAACGCCTTGACCGAGAATTCCCCGCCGCTCTCGAATAATTCGACCCTGACCGGCATCGTAAATGACACATGTTGCGCTTGACCCACGCGGATGTCGGCGGGGGCACTGAGAAGCAATTCGGCCCGCCCAAGCCAAATGCCGTCGGTTTCGCTTTTTTCGAAAGAGCGTGGATCGAGGTCGGTCGCAAAATAGGACACGCCCGGCACTCTTTGCGAAAGGGCAAGCCATTGCGCGTCATTCTCGACCGCAAAGCCGGTGACAGCCCCAACCAATCGATCCGACATGACAGCCTCCTTGTGGTCTACACTCACGGGTGTCCTCATCTTTGCCGGTAGCGCCACGCCAGCGTCTTAGTCAGGCCATCCACGTCCACATAGATCCTTTGCGTATCATACCCGAAGACATGCAGCAGGCGGCGAAAATCGGCTTTTTCCGAACCCGGCACCGAGAAACTTGCAAGCGCGTGGGATTGCGCCGAGGGAACCCACGGCAATTGCGGATCCGCGTGCAAGGAGAAGCAGCCTTGCTGCGCGGTGATCCGCGCGACGCGGGGCGGTACTTCGACGATCACCGGCGAGCCTGTTGGCGCACCGAAGACCTGCGCGCTTCTCAAGCGCCGCACGAAAGGCACGCGAATGGCAAGGATTTCCGCATCGGCCGAAGTTGCGTCATCCTCCGTCGCAAACCATGCGGCGACGAGCGGATTGGTCGACCAATCGAGCAAGCGCGTCGGAAGCCCATGATGCTGCGCGATCGCAAGCCATTCAAGGTCGGTGAAATCTGCGGCATCGAAGTAGCGCTTCGCCTCAAGAACGAAATCTTCAAAAAGGATTTTTTCGTCAGTGAGGCGATAGGCGGACGCAGAAGCCTCTCGCCCGATTGCCGGAACAAGCGGCCAGCTGGCATCGCCATGCCCCCGAAACAGCCAGGTGCCGTCAGCCTTCGTCGAGGCAAAGTCGAGGAAGTCTTGCCAGGATTGCGAGACCATGGGAGAAGTCGGCCAGAATGCGAACGGCATTGTTTGGTCCCTTCCTCACCGCACGATCACATTCTTGAACTGCCAGGGATCTTCGGTGTCGATATCCTCGGGAAACAGAACAGCGCGGCCTTCGAGCGGAGTCCAATCCGTGTAGACGCCCGTCACGGGACCAAGATAGGGAAGCTGCACTTCGAGGCAGCGGCGAAAATCGAGCTCATCCGCTTCAACAATCCCCGCCTCCGGATTCTCCAAGGCCCAAACCATCCCCGCGAGCACGGCTGAGGTCACCTGAAGTCCGGTTGCGTTCTGATAGGGTGCGATCCGCCGCGTTTCCTCGACGGAAAGCTGCGAACCGTACCAATAGGCATTTTTGGCATGGCCATAGAGCAATACGCCGAGTTCGTCGATCCCATCGACAATCTCGTTCTCATCCAAGATATGCGACTCTTTCTGCACCTGCCATTGGGCTCCGGCCATCTCATCGAGCGAGAGTACGGCATCATCGGCCGGACGGTAGGCATAGTGGCAGGTCGGCCGATAGACGACCTTTTCTCCCTCGCGCAGGGTCAGGAAATCGGCGATCGAAATCGCCTCATTATGGGTGATGAGCCAGCCGTGCTGCGCCTTGGCCGTCGGCGTCCATGAACGCACCCGCGTGCCGGCGCCCGGACGCATCAAATAGATCGCGCAATCGGGTCCGAAGGCATGGCGCTTGCCTTCGGGCGGCATATGTTTTTCATGGGTGCCCCAGCCGAGCTCGGCCGGCTGCAAGCCTTCCGAAATAAAGCCCTCGACGGACCAGGTGTTGACGAAGACGCCGCGCGGCTTCGGCGTCGTCGCCCGCTGGGTGTCGCGTTCGGCGATGTGAATGCCCTTGATGCCAACTTTCTGCGCAAGACGCGCCCAGTCCTCGCGGGTCGAAGGATCGCCGACGTCGATGCCGCAGTCGGCCGCGACATTGAGCAAGGCTTGTTTGACGAACCAGGAGACCATCCCCGGATTGGCGCCGCAACAGGAGATCGCGGTCGGTCCTTTGCCCAAAGCCCGCCGCAGATCGAGAATGCCCTCGCGCAAGGCATAGTTCGATCTCTCCGACACGGTCAGACGCGTGTCGGTGTAAAATCCAAGCCAGGGCTCGGCGACCGTGTCGACATAAAGCGCGCCAACCTCATGACAGAGCCGCATAATCGCGGCAGACGAAACATCGACCGACAGATTGACGACAAAGGCTTGCCCGCTTCCTTGAGTGAGAAGCGGCTTGAGGAGCGCGACGAAATCATCCCGCGTGACCGCCTTTTTGATGAACGCAATCCCGCGCTCGTCCAACAGATGGCGATCCTTATCTTCGGGGTCGATGACCGTGAACCGCGATTTGTCGAATTTGAAGTGACGTTCAATCAGCGGCAGCACGCCACGCCCGATCGAGCCAAAGCCGATCATGACAATCGGACCTGTAATCGTGCCATGCACGGGCCATTGCGACATTAATATTACTCCGGGATTGTCGAGGAAATGAGAGCTGTGCCCCAGCGGTACAAGAAGCATTCGCAGGCTTCAAGCCGGGGGCACATCAATAGTCACGAACGCAGGGCAGGCTGCTGCCTGGAACGGCATCTAAAGCATTGTCGGGTGACAATAGATTACGCGGCCCGGCGATAGAGGCGCCCTCCGCGATGCGCCGAAAGATCGAGCGCGCCGGAGGCGGTGACGCGCCCTTTCGCCTCGGTCAAAGCGCCATTTCGCAGTTCGAGGCCGAGAAACCGCGCTTTATCGACTGGACCTGGGAGAATGAGGCCCCGCGTATGTCGGCCGGCAAACCCAAAGGGTTCGTAATAAGGCGCATCGCCCACCAAGAGTACGGCACTATGGCCAGCCGAAAACGCCCGGAACAAAGCCTCCGCCATGAGCTTGCGGCCGATCCCGCGTGAACGTTCGGCCTTGGCAACGGCAAGCGGACCGAGCAGAAGCGCCGGAACCTTGCCAGCGTGAATGTTCCACATGCGCAAAGTCCCGACGAGTTCGCCGGAATCCTTCGCAACAAGCGCCAGCCCCGGCGCCGGCAAGCGCCCGCGCCGCAGCCGTTCCACCGTCTTGTCGAAACGCGCGGCGCCAAAAGCTTCGTCGAGCAAATTTTCCCGGGCCTCGATATCGGCTGACGATTCGCCGACAATGAGAAGATCCGGTTCGGTAACGCCTCCGACAAAAGCCGGCCGCTGCACTTCAAAATGATTCACGATCAAGGTCATCCGAGCCTCCGCCGGCCGTTGCCGGGATGCACGACGACCCTCGCACCACGCCAGGGCTCGACAATCGAGCCCTGGCCGGCCGTTCGGGACAATGAAAGGGTGGTCGCGGAGGAACTTTGTTCCGCCGCGCGAGGATCAGGCGAGGCCGCTCAAATCACATAGGATTTAAGGGGCGGAAAGCCGTTGAATCCGATCGAGGAATAGGTCGTCGTATAGGCGCCCGTTCCTTCGATAAGCACTTTCGAACCGATTTCGAGGCCCACGGGAAGAAAATAAGGGTCCTTCTCGTAGAGCACGTCGACGGAATCGCAGGTGGGCCCCGCCACGACGCAAGCCTCCGTCGCCTCGCCGTCGAAGGCGGTCCGGATCGGATAGCGGATCATCTCGTCCATCGTCTCGGCGAGGCCGTTGAATTTACCGATGTCGAGATAGACCCACTTCACCTTGTCGTCATCCGACTTGCGCGAGATCAGAATGACTTCCGCCTCGATGACTCCGGCATTGCCGACCATGCCACGGCCCGGCTCGATAATCGTTTCCGGGATATGGTTGCCGAAATGGCGTCGCAACGATTGGAAGATCGCTTGCGCGTAGGTCTTCACAGCCGGCACATTCTTCAGATATTTGGTCGGAAACCCGCCGCCGAGATTGACCATCTGCAAGGCGATGCCGCGTTCCGCCAAATCGCGGAAGATCGCCGCGGCGGCCTTCAAGGCGCCATCCCACATGCGCGGATTGCGTTGCTGCGAGCCGACGTGAAACGACAGGCCAAAGGCGACCAGCCCAAGCCGATGTGCATGTTCGAGAACTTTCGGCGCCATTTCCGCCGCGCAGCCAAACTTGCGCGACAGCGGCCATTCGGCACCGCTGCCGTCGCAGAGAATGCGGCAAAACACTTTGGCTCCCGGCGCGGCACGCGCGACCTTTTCGACTTCGGCCTCGCAATCCACCGCGAACAGGCGCACGCCAAGCTCATAGGCGCGCAAAATATCGCGCTCCTTCTTGATCGTATTGCCGAAGCTGATCCGTTCCGCGGTTGCGCCGGCGGCCAGGACCTGCTCGATCTCGACAACCGAAGCGGTATCGAAACAGGAGCCGAGGCGCGCCAAGAGCTCAAGGACGCGCGGATCTGGATTGGCCTTCACCGCGTAGAACACGCGGGTGTCGGGCAAAGCCTTGGCGAAGGAAAGATAATTGTCGCGCACGACATCGAGGTCGAGCACCATGCACGGCCCGTCCTCGCGGCGATTGCGGAGAAACTCCAGAATACGATCGGTCATCGCGGCATCCCTTCGAAGGGTGCGGTCTTCGCACCGGAACGAACAAGCTTCGGGTGAATGGCGATGCATCGACGCCGGCGCTTTGGAGACGCCACCGCCAATGTTGACCCGCCATCCGCGACCGCTGGCGGGTTGCCGAGGCAAATGCCTCGCCGACCACGCGCGGTCTGATGCTGCGCCGTTGGACATGCTCACCTTGGACAAGGCGGAGTACGCCGTCCAAAGTGTGAATGGCCATCGCTTGGATTGGGATGAATCCCTCTCCGCACGCCCGGCAAGAAAGACTAGCCTCTTCGGTAAGCCAGCTTTGGAGGCTGGCAGAGACGAAAAAGCCCGGTCCGTCGTTGCTTTAAGTCGCGTCCCCCGTTTGGCGGGGTTCGCCGGTTCGCCTCCGGCTGCCGGTCCTTTTGCGGCGGTTAACCGGCCTCTTGTCCGGATCCCCGCCAACCGACACACGACCACAGGCACGTGCGAAATTGGGCAACACGGAAAATATGTGATTCCGCCCGCATTACAAGAGCTTTTTTGAAGAAATGCGCGGCCGCCCGCCTCACGTTTGTCAAATCGCACATAAAAACCGGCTGCGGACCCAGGGTGTTCAGGAGGGAAGCGTTACCGCTGCGCCACACGCCACAAGAAATCCATCGGCCATAAAATGGCTGTGTGGCTTTGCCTTAGTTCGGGCATGGAAATCGCGGCATGTCGCCTGCGCCTATCGACTTGAAGCCCGGCAAGAACCCTGCTTGCCGCTCACCGAAAAGATGGGTAACCCCTCACGGAAGCCTTCCCGCCCGACCCAACCCGCGCACGACCCTCTTTTTTGAATTGCTCATGACCGAATTCAACCGCCGCGTGCTAGTCAAGTGCCTCGTCGTTTCGAGCGCTCTGCCATCGACCATCGGACCCGTATTCGCCCAAGCCGGAAAGACGCAGCCGGCGCCGACGGCGGCTCCGGTGCAGCAAAAATTCAGCTTCGACGATGTCGTGCGCCGCGCGCGCGATCTCGCGACGGCAACCTTCGATACGGCTTCTCCGGTCCTTCCCGATGCATTGAACAAATTGGATTTCGATGCCTGGCGAGACATCAGGTTTCGTCCCGACAAAGCCTTTCTCGGCGCCAATGGAAGCCAGTTCCGGCTGCAATTATTCCATGTCGGTCATCTTTACCGCCACCCCGTGACGATCAATACCATCCGCGACGGCATTCCGACGCCGATTCCCTACTCCGCCGGTCTGTTCGATTACGGCCGCACCAAGATCGACAAACCGCTGCCGGTCAATCTCGGCTTTGCCGGCTTTCGGCTGCATTATCCCTTGAACACGCCCAAGGTCTTCGACGAGGTGATCGCCTTTTTGGGCGCGAGCTATTTTCGTTTCCTCGGCCGCGATCAACGCTATGGAATGTCGGCCCGCGCGCTTGCGGTGGAGGCCGGCACCGTCGCGGAGGAGTTTCCGTTCTTTCGTGAATTCTGGATCGAGACGCCGGAGCCCAACGCCGACCAGGCCACGATCTATGCGCTGCTCGACAGCCCTTCGACGACCGGCGCCTATCGCTTCGAAGTTTTCCCTGGCGTTGAAACCGCGATCAAAATATCCGCCACGCTGTTCCCCCGCAAAGAGAAGGTCAAATTCGGCCTCGCCCCTTTGACCTCGATGTTCTTCCTCGGCGAAGACGATCACCGGTTCAACGAGGACTTTCGACCCGAGCTGCATGATTCGGATGGGCTGTTGATCCATTCGGGAACCGGCGAATGGATTTGGCGTCCTTTGCGCAACCCGGTAAAATCGGAGGTCTCCGCCTTTCTCGACCGCGACCTTCATGGTTTTGGCCTGCTTCAGCGGGATCGCGACTTCGACCATTACCAGGATCTCGATCTTGCTTATGAGATGCGGCCGAGTCTCTGGGTCGAGCCAAACGAGAGCTGGGGAGAAGGCGCCGTCGAACTTGTCGAACTTCCGACCGAGCATGAGACCAACGACAATATCGTCTCCTCCTTCGTCCCGAAGGAGTCGCCCGAGCCCGGCAAGCCTTTCAACTTCGGCTACCGAATTATCGCCAGTCTCAATCTGGCCCGGCTGTCGCCGAACGGCCGCGCGCTGAACACCTATCAAACGACCGCCGCCGCGCTCGGTTCAGCCGAACCCCCGGCGCCCGGCTCGCGCCGCTTCATCATCGATTTCACCGGCGGCGACCTTTCCTATTTCGCCAACGATCCGCAATTGGTCGAGGTGGTTCCCTCGGTGAGCCAAGGCAAGATCACGCGGTTCTTCATCGTTCCCAACATCCATACCAAAGGATTTCGCGCCGTCATCGATGTCCAGCTCGACCCCGGCCAATCCACCGATATTCGCGCCTTCCTGCGGACCGGGTCGCGGGCCCTGACCGAGACCTGGACCTTTCCTTGGCGCGCCGATTAGGCAGCTCTCTTTAAGGCCATCGTACCAAAATGTTTCACGTGAAACCTTTTGGTACGATGGGTCCCGAAAACCTTACAAAGCCTAAGACCGCGGACCGCCCTTCAACCGTGTCAGATCGAAGCCGTCGATGTCCTGCAGCAATTCGATGAAGGCCGTGGCGCCATAATCGGCGCAGGTCTCGCCCTTGTGCGCCGAAGCCGCGCCGGCATCGCCCATCGCGCCGGATTCGGACAAATCCTGGCTCATCCAGCCAAAGCCGGTCGGACGGCCCGAGCGCAGCCAGTTGAATTCCCGCTCCATCCCAATGCTCTCCGACTTGAACTCGCCGGCCTCATCCATGCGCACGAGTTCAGGCCGAAAATTCAGCATCAGCGAGGTCTCGATCTCGCCGGCGTGGATTCCATGGGCGGTTTCCTGCGTGGAAAAAAGTCCGTCCGGCGCGCCGAAGCGCTGCCAGGAGGCCATCACGACCAGCATGCCGAGGCGGGCGCGAAGATCATGCGCGATAATGTCGAGGATCGCGCTATTGCCGCCGTGCGAATTCAGGAGCACCAGCTTGCGGCAGCCGGCCCGATGGACGCATTCGCCGATTTCCGTCCAGGCAGCGAGGACCGTCGACGCTGAGAGGCTGAGCGTGCCAGGAAAATCATTGTGCTCGATCGAACAGCCGCAATTTTGCACGGGCAAAAACAAAACCTGAAGCTCGCTCGGCAGCCGCTCGATAACCTGGGCGATATAGCCTTCCATGATGAAGCTATCGACGCCCAGCGGCAGATGCGGGCCATGCTGCTCGGTCGCCGCCAGCGGCAGAACCGCGATGGTGCTCGCCATATCGGCGGGCTGAAAATCGGTCCAGGTCATCTCGGCCCAAAATTTTGTGGGCAGCATGAACATATTCCTTATGGCGCGGCCACGACTGAGCGCCAGCAAAAAAGCTTACACGGATCCCGAAAACCCTCACCCTGAGGAAGCCCGAAGGGCTGTCTCGAAGGGCGAGGGCGCTTCGTAGGCCACGCAAGGCATCCTTCGAGACGCCCACTGCTTGGGCTCCTCAGGATGAGGGTGAGGCTTTTGAAACAGGCTCTGAGGGAAAAGCTCGCACATTTGCCGCGCGGGCGCAAAAGCGGTGCTTACTGCGCAGCCGCAAGGAGCCCCCGAGACTTACTTCAAGCTCACGACACGGGTTAGTGCCATTATGAAACTCGAATGTCATGCATCTCGGATCAGTGCAGAAGAACCCCTGACAATGACGCTGCGGATGACGTCATTGCAGCCGCCAAAATAATCCAAAAAGTATCGAGTTCTGTCATCAGCATCAAAACCAAACTGACGGCGGCGATTCCTATCGTGACTGGATCGGTTAATGCGTCTTGTGCAAGCGGGATTGCGGCGGCAAATAGAAGACCGGAGCTTGCAATGACGACCGCTTGCAAGATCGCCTTGACTCTCGGATGATCGATTTTTCTCTTCGCGTAATGCACCAGGGGGATGACCAGCAACGCGGGTGTAATCATCGCCAACCACCCGGCAACCGCCCCAGACAGGCCTGCTGCGAAATAGCCGACACTGACAATGTAAAGCCCTACAGGCCCTGGCGAGCTGCGGGTGATGACGACGGCTTCGTTGAGTTGGTCGTTCGTCAGAACATGGTATTGGTTGACGAGGGTGTCCTGCACGACCGGCAAGGATGCAAGACCGGCAAAACTTGTAATGGTGGCCTTGAGCAAGAGGATATAAAGCAAAAAAATATTCATGCTCAGGTTTCCGGCAACAGAAAACCCGCGGCGGCGGCCAGCAGCAACACCTGGATAGCTGGCAGGCCGAGCCAAACGTGAAGTGTAAAGGCCGCGACCGCGATGAGCGCGACGCGGACGCGCGCGCCAGCTTTGAAATGCGGTTTGGCAATCGTCCAACAGGTCTTAACGGTGATGCTTACAGCGGCGGCAACAGCCCCGTGAATAGCTGCTTGCACCAAGGAATTCTCCTGCCACCGGCTGAACAGGACCGTGATCGCCACGACCAGCAGCGTGCACGGGATGGAAGCCGCCAACAAAGCCACCACAGCTCCCGGCAGACGCCGCAACACCCAGCCAACCGCCGTACAGAAGGCTAAAAGATTCGTTCCCGGCGTCAGGCGCGCAAGCGCAAAACACAATGTGAACCTGTCACTATCCACCCAGTGCCGTTTCTCGACGATTTCGCGATAAAGTACCGCTGTCGTGGCGCTGCCACCTCCGAGCGTCAGATTTGCGTTTCGGGCGAACACGCCCGCGATTTGCCGCAGAGTTGGCATGATGGCTCCTGGATTCCCCTGCGTCACATGCGCTTAGGGGTTTGTAATCGCGCCGGAAGGTTGTTGTGCCCGCCCAATATGTGTCTGTTTCTGGCATAACGCGGACGGAAATTAAACTTGCCGGCTACCTTTCCGCGATTGTTGCTATTATGCGTGAGGGCCTCCCCCTCATCCTGAGGAACCCATGAGATGGGCGTCTCGAAGTACGGGCACGCGGGCTCCCTCGCCCTTCGAGACAGCCCCTAGGGCTTCCTCAGGGTGAGGATTTGAGAGGATTCACCTTGAAACAATTTATCGCCCTCTTCTTCGCGGCGCTCTGTCTTGCCGCCGTCCCAGCCATCGCCCTCGACAAAGTCACCTTTGCGACCAACTGGCGCGCCGAAGC
The DNA here is from genome assembly GCA_004564215.1 of Beijerinckiaceae bacterium. Lineage (NCBI taxonomy): Bacteria > Pseudomonadati > Pseudomonadota > Alphaproteobacteria > Hyphomicrobiales > Beijerinckiaceae > Beijerinckiaceae bacterium. Next base: position 1,701,158 of record CP024846.1, read on the forward strand.
CGAGCATGGCGGCTTCTATCAGGCCAAGGCCGACGGCACTTACGCCAAATACGGCCTCGACGTCACGATCCTGCAAGGCGGTCCGCTCGCCAACAACCGGCTTTTGCTCGCGGCGGGAAAAATCGAATTCCACCTCGGCGCCAATCTCATTCAGTCCTTTGACGCGGTCGCCCAGAATATTCCGATCGTGGCGGTGGCCGCGATGTTCCAAAAAGACCCTTTCATTCTGATGTCGCACCCAGGCGTCGGCCTCGACCGCATGGAAGATCTGCCAAAGGCGACCGCTTTCATCGGCAAGGATGCCTTCGTCTCGGTCTATCAATGGCTGAAGCTCGCCTATGGTTTTAGAGATGAAAACGTCAAACCCTATACGTTCAATTCGGCGCCTTTCATCGCCGACGGCCATTCGATCGAAGAAGGCTATGCGACCTCCGAACCTTTTGCGATCGAGCGGCAGGGCAAGTTCAAACCAAATGTCTTCTTGGCCGCCGATTACGGCTATGATTCCTATTCGACGACGATTGAAACAAGGCGCGATCTCATCGAGAACAATCCCGATCTCGTCCAGCGTTTCGTCGACGCCTCGATCATCGGCTGGTATCATTACATCTACGGCGACCCCCAAGCTGCGAATGCCCTCATCAAGCGTGACAATCCCGATATCAGCGACGATCAGCTTGCCTATTCGCTCGCCCAGTTGAAAGAACGCGGCATTGTCGATTCCGGGGACTCTTTGAAACTTGGGATCGGCGCTATGGCGGACTCGCGAATCAAAAGCTTTTTCGACAAAATGGTGCAGGCTGGGCTGTTTAAGCCAACGCTCGATTACACTCGCGCCTATACTCTCCGCTTCATCGACAAGGGCGTCGGCCTGGATTTGCGGCCGAGGCCATGAAGCGGTAACGCGGGAGCCAACTGAGGCATTCTTGAAATGACGATGGCCTCCCCGCTGGTCTCCTTGCGAGACATCGCCAAGCTCTATGAGAACGGAACGCTGGCGCTCGATGGCCTCAACCTCGACGTGCGCGCCGGCGAATTTCTGACCCTGCTCGGCCCCTCCGGCTGCGGCAAATCCACAATCTTGCGTCTCATTGCCGGCCTCGACAAAGCCTCGTCAGGCACGCTCGAACGGGGCTTCCCGCTCGACCGCGCCAGCATCGGCTTCGTATTTCAGGACGCGACCTTGATGCCCTGGGCCAATGTCTTCGACAATGTGTTTCTGCCGTTGCGTTTGGAGGGTGTATCGCGCCACGCGGCGGCACCCAGGGTCACCGAGGCATTGGCAATGGTGGGACTTGCGTCCACCGAAAAAATGTTCCCCCGCGAACTTTCGGGCGGCATGCGCATGCGCGTTTCGATTGCGCGCGCGCTCGTCCTGCGCCCTCTCTTGCTGTTGCTCGATGAACCCTTCGCGGCGCTTGACGAGATCACGCGCTTCAAGCTCAACGACGATCTCCTGCATTTGCGGAGCGAACTCGGCACCACCATCGTCTTCGTGACTCATTCGGTTTATGAGAGCGTCTATCTCTCGACAAGGATCGCGGTGATGGCCGCGCGGCCGGGCCGCATCGTCGAGGAAATCAGAATCGACACCGCCACGCCGCGTGGCAAAAATTTCCGGACAAGTCCGACCTATGCGCAGATGTGCGCGAAGGCTTCGCTCGCATTGCAAAGCGCGATGCAAGAGGATCAACAGACGTGAAAACGCTTGCCGTGAACAATGTCGATGAGGCTGGCCGATGACGGCGCGGCAATGGATTATACGCTACGGTCCCCCGGCCTTGGTTTTCGCGGCGGTCCTCACGGCTTGGGAGGCCTATGTTCGCGCCCTCCACGTGCCACCCTATATTTTGCCCTCCCCCTGGCTTGTGCTCGAAACGCTCGTGAGCGACAGGGCGATCCTCGTTCCGGCCCTGTTCGTGACCTTGGGGACGACCTTCAGCGCATTGGCCTTAGCCGTCATCGGCGGGGCGGGCCTTGCGGTTTTTTTCGCGCAATGGAAATGGGTGGAGCGTTCCTTCCTGCCCTTTGCAATCGTTTTGCAAGTCACGCCCATCATTGCCATCGCTCCCTTGCTGCTGATTTATCTCGAAGCGCCGAAAGCGGTGCTTGTCTGTGCCTTTCTCGTCGCCTTTTTTCCGATTCTGTCGAACACCGCTTTGGGCCTCGCTTCGACCGACCGCAATCTCGTCGATCTTTTCGCGCTTTACCGGGCGTCGCGATGGCAGACGCTGCGCTATTTGCGCCTGCCCGCGGCGCTCCCCTATTTTCTCGGGGGCGTTCGGATCGGTGGCGGCCTGGCGCTGATCGGAGCGATCGTCGCGGAACTCGCGGCGGGCAATGCCGGCCAGGGCGCGGGCCTCGCCTTCCGCATTGCCGAAGCCGGCTACCGGCTCAACATCCCGCGGATGTTTGCGGCGCTGACTTTGATCTCGCTGACGGGAATCGCAATTTTCGTGGCGTTGGCGGCCCTCTCGGCTGTCTTGCTTGGCCGCTGGCACGAAAGCGCGACCGGTGCCGAGCGGTAAACTGCCTTGCCCTATCCGATTGGCCGCTCTATGTTGGGGGTTCGCCCTGGGGTGCTGCCGGTAACGGCGGCTGAGATTACACCCGTAGAACCTGATCTGGGTAATGCCAGCGCAGGGATAAGGCAAAGCGAAGACGAGCCCATTGGGCCATTTCGCGCCAGCCCCTCCTGCTTGTTGGTCACGACCCGAGCGGAGCATCGCGATGAATATTCAAAACAAGCCGCAAAATCTCGTTCCGCAAAGCGTCACGGTCGGCCCGCTGCCGGGCTCGAAGAAGATTTATCATCACCCGCAAGGCAGGCCCGACATTGCCGTGCCGTTCCGGGAAATCACCCTCGATCCAGCCGCGCATGAGCCGCCCGTCAGAGTCTACGACCCCTCCGGGCCTTATACGCAGGATGCGATCACAGTCGATCTCTCCAAAGGGCTCCCGGCCATTCGCGAGCCCTGGCTTGCCCGCCGTGAAGGGCTCGATGCTTATTCCGGGCGCGCCGTGCGGCCCGAAGATAATGGCAGTGTTGGCCTGGACCGTCTGGTCCCGCCCTGCCCCGCCAATAGATTGCCGCGCAAAGCCCGTGATGGCGCGCTCGTCACGCAATATGAATTTGCAAAAGCCGGGATCATCACCGAGGAAATGATTTTTGCCGCGGCGCGGGAAAATCTCGGCCGCGAACAGATGCAGGAAGATGCAGCAGTGCGTCTTGCCGACGGCGAGAGTTTTGGCGCTTCGATCCCTTCCTTCGTTACGCCCGAATTCGTCCGCGACGAAATCGCAAGGGGCCGGGCGATCATTCCCGCAAACATCAATCATCCGGAACTCGAGCCGATGATCATCGGCCGCAATTTTCTGGTGAAGGTCAACGCCAATATCGGCAATTCAGCGGTAACTTCGTCGGTTGCGGAGGAAGTCGAAAAAATGGTCTGGGCGATCCGCTGGGGCGCCGATACCGTCATGGATCTCTCGACCGGGCGCAACATCCACAATATCCGCGACTGGATCATGCGGAACTCGCCGGTTCCGATCGGAACGGTGCCGATTTATCAGGCGCTCGAAAAGGTCGACGGCGATCCGGTCAAGCTCACCTGGGAGGTTTTCCGCGATACTTTGATCGAACAGGCCGAGCAGGGTGTCGATTATTTCACGATCCACGCCGGCGTGCGCCTTGCCTATGTGCCGCTGACGGCGCGGCGCACCACCGGGATTGTCTCGCGCGGCGGCTCGATCATGGCACGCTGGTGCCTGTCGCATCACAAGGAAAGCTTTCTCTACGAGCGCTTCGATGAGATTTGCGACATCATGCGCGCCTATGATGTGTCGTTCTCGCTCGGCGATGGTCTGCGCCCAGGCTCGATTGCCGATGCCAACGACCGGGCGCAATTCGCCGAGCTCGAGACGCTGGGCGAATTGACCCAGATCGCCTGGGCAAAAGGCTGCCAGGTCATGATTGAGGGGCCCGGCCATGTGCCGATGCACAAGATCAAGATCAATATGGAAAAGCAGCTTGAGGAATGCGGCGAAGCCCCCTTCTACACGCTCGGGCCGCTCACCACCGATATTGCGCCGGGCTATGATCATATCACATCGGGCATTGGCGCGGCGATGATCGGATGGTTTGGCTGCGCCATGCTCTGCTATGTGACGCCCAAAGAACATTTGGGCCTGCCGGACCGCGACGATGTGAAGGTTGGGGTCATCACCTATCGGATCGCGGCACATGCCGGCGATCTCGCCAAAGGCCATCCCGCGGCGCAGATCCGCGACGATGCCGTGTCCCGCGCGCGCTTCGATTTCCGCTGGCAGGATCAGTTCAATCTGAGTCTCGACCCCGATACGGCGCGGTTGTTCCACGACGAAACGCTGCCCAAGGACGCGCATAAAACCGCGCATTTCTGTTCGATGTGCGGCCCGCAGTTCTGCTCGATGAAGATCACCCAGGACTTGCGAGACGAGGTCGCGGCGATGGCCGAAGTCGAGAAAGGCATGGCGGAAAAGAGCGCCGAGTTTTTGGAAAAAGGCGGCAAGCTTTACGTGTGAGGGGCAAAGCCAAAAGGCTTAGGCACATAATTTGCTTGCCTAAATAATAGACGTTCCAAATCGAAGCTCTTCGGAGGGGTTTCGATGGAACGGCGTCACCAAGGAAGGACCCCGATCCTAGCCGTCGATCTCGCCAAATTGCGCGCTCGATACTCAAGGAGTGCGCGGATTGACCCAATTGTTGGCGAGTTTACGACATTGAGGATCATTTATGACAGCTATTACCGACACGCCTTTCGCCAAATTGGAGGCTGAAGGCCGGCTCCTTAAGCCGGCCCTGAAGGCGGACACCCATGTCGCAGGCCGGTTCGGCTTTCGCGGCGACATTTCCTACGATGACCCGGAAACCGTCCTGAAGGATGTTTTCACGGTCTCCGAAAGCGGCAAGCCGGCGATCGGCTTTATGGCCGGATCCATCAAGGAATATGCGACCTTGCCCAAGCTCGTCGAGACCTTCGGCGATGCGCTCGATGGCGAAGGCAAATATCTCATCTATGTCGCGGACATTCCGCTCGGCTGCCGTTGGTATATACCGATCGGCGCGGCTAAGATTTTCATCGTCTCTATCGACGACGAGACCGTCTACAATTGCCTGATCGACATTTTTTACGTCGACAAGGTGAAGCTCAAGAAATTCGACACCTCGGCCAAGCTCGACGCCCTTGCCGACGTTGGGTTGAAATACGCCTCGCTTTCGGACTACGAGGCAATTTCCTACGAAGAGGGTTTGAAGCGCAAGAGCGCCGCCTGAACCAAGATCAGGCAACCACGCGCTCGAGCTTTGTTCGATCCCAATGCGCGAGGTTTGCGGTGGCTTCATAGGTGCTCTGCAGGAAGGAGAGGAGAACTTCTTCTGGAGAGTCAGCCTGCCGGACGTCGTCGTAGGGGAGAATAAATTCCCCCATGTCGCGGCTGAAGAAGGCCGCGTCGGGGCGAACCGGCGCCGTCGCAAATCCAGCGGGGGTCGGATAGGCGTAGGAATAAAAAATCGGTCTTTCCATGCCCGCACCGCCTGGCCAGAAACCGCAGCTGCTGACCTCGTCGCAATAGGCTTCCCGCGTGACCTTGTCGGCCATGTTGGGCGCGCCCGGATGGACCGGCGCACCCCGTCCGCTGAAGCGTGTCACCGCCAAATCGAAACTCCCCCAAAAGAAATGAACCGGGCTCGCCTTGCCAACGAAGCGGCCTCGGAAAGCCGTAAAAATCCGATCGGCCTGCAGAAGGATCCGCCAAAACCGATTTGCATAGCCGGGATCGTAAGCGCAATGCGCGACGTCCTGCTCGAATGGAATGGGGTCAGGGATCTCGACCGGAGTAGTCCAGATCCGTATGTCGAGTCCAAGCGCGGAGAGGCTGCGCATGACCGCGCGATAGAAATCGGCGACGCTTTGCGGTTGCAGCGCAAACGACTCCCTCGCCCCGTCGCTGGTCTGGATCAGCAGGCGATGATCGATAAAATCAAAATCAATCTGGAAACTGCGTAGCCCATAGGGCATGGGCGAGGTTGTGAGTCCGCGGGCGGTCACATAGAGGGGCACATGCCACCAGTGGTTGATCGACGTGGCTTGGGCAAGCCGGATCTTGCCGATCACTTGCGTCCACAGATGAAGCGTCGCGCAGGTCGCGTGCCATTCATCAAACTTCAGGCTTGGAAAAGCCTCGATCGCAGCGGGCAGGCTCGACTCTTTGGACTCGGTCATCTCACCGCGCCTCCCAACAAAAGCGGGGGACAGGACGTCCCGAGCGATTCCCTAAAACATGGGTGGCAATTGCTTGGTTTCACGCCGAACCGCGGAGGATCCCGCGGCCCGCTCTGTTTGGGAACGCCGGGCGATCACGCCATATACTGGCCGCCGTTGACGCTGAGCGTCGAACCGGTGATGAAGCCCGACTCTTCGGCAACGAGGAACAGAACGCAGCGGGCCACCTCTTCGGGTTCACCCAGACGCCGCACCGGAATTTGCGGCAGCACGGATTTTTCCAACACTTCCGCCGGCACGGCCTTCACCATGTCGGTTGCGATGTAACCGGGGCAAATCGTGTTGACCGTGATGCCCTTGTTGGCATTTTCCTGGGCGAGCGATTTGGTGAAGCCGATGTCGCCGGATTTCGAGGCGGTGTAATTGGTCTGTCCGACTTGGCCCTTCTGGCCGTTGATGGAGGAGATGTTGACGATCCGCCCGAAACCGCGTTCGCGCATGCCTTCGATGACCGGCCGGGTCATGTTGAACAGCGAATTCAGATTGGTGTTGATGACCTCATACCATTGCTCCGGCGTCATCTTATGAAACATGATGTCGCGCGTGATCCCCGCGTTGTTCACGAGGATCTCGATCGGCCCGAGATCCTCGCACACTTTCTTGAGGCCTTCGGCGCAGGCCTTGTAGTTTGAGACGTCCCATTTATAGACGGCGATTCCGGTCTCGGCCTTGAACTTCGCGGCAGCTTCATCGTTGCCGGCATAGGTTGCGGCGACTTTGTGTCCAGCCGCTTGCAACGCCTTGCTGATGGCGGCCCCGATCCCGCGCGAGCCGCCGCTGACTACCGCTATCCTGGACATGTGTACCATCCCTCTAATTTTTTGATTTCAGAAATTTTCTTATTACTGATCGGTTTTCAAACGCGCCGCTCGCCGGAAGCATGGATGATCCGGACAGCGGCGCGATTGACGAAGATCAACGCTCGACGGTCAGCGCAATGCCCATGCCGCCACCGATGCAGAGCGTTGCGAGGCCCTTCTTTGCACCGCGCCGCTGCATCTCATGCAACAGCGTGACAAGGACGCGCGCGCCGGAAGCGCCGATCGGATGTCCGATCGCAATGGCGCCGCCGTTGACGTTAACGATGGAGGGATCCCAGCCCATGTCCTTATTGACGGCCAAGGCCTGCGCCGCGAATGCTTCATTGGCCTCGACAAGTTCGAGATCCTTGACTTTCCAGCCGGCTTTCTCGAGCGCCTTGCGGGACGCTGGAATCGGCCCCGTCCCCATCACCGCGGGATCGACACCGGCGGTGGCCCAGGAGGCGATGCGTGCCAGCGGAACAAGCCCGCGCGCGCTCGCGTCTTTCGCGCTCATCAGGAGCAGCACCGCCGCGCCGTCGTTAATGCCTGACGCATTGCCGGCGGTGACCGTGCCTTCCTTGGCAAAGGCCGGTTTCAGCTTGGCGAGCGCATCGAGTGTCGCACCCGCGCGAATATATTCGTCCGCCGCGACGACGACGTCGCCCTTTTTGCCGCTGATGGTGAACGGTACGATCTCTTCGTTGAACCGTCCCTCTTTTTGCGCAGCCTCAGCTTTGTTTTGAGAGGCGACGGCGAATTGGTCCTGCTCTTCACGGCTGAGCTGCCATTTTGCCGCGACATTTTCAGCCGTCTGGCCCATGTGATAACCGTTGAAGACGTCGGTCAGTCCATCGCGGATCATCGTGTCGACGAATTTGAGGTCGCCCATCTTGGTGCCGTTGCGCAAATTGGCGCCGTGCTGCGACAGCGACATGCTCTCTTGACCGCCGGCGACAATGATTTTCGCGTCGCCATTGGCGATCTGCTGCATGCCGAGCGCCACCGCGCGCAAGCCCGAGCCGCACACTTGATTAAGGCCCCAGGCGGTTTTCTCTTTGGGAATACCGGCCTTTATCGCGGCCTGACGCGCCGGATTTTGTCCCTGATTGGCGGTCAGAACCTGGCCGAGAATCACTTCGTCCACCTCGGCGGCATCGACCTTGGCGCGGGTGAGCGCCGCCTTGATCACGGCGGCGCCGAGTTCATGGGCCGGCGTCGCGCCAAAGGCGCCGTTGAAAGAACCGACGGCGGTACGCGCCGCACTCACAATAACAATATCACCCGACATTTGGGTATCCCTCCTGGACCTAAAGCCGCAGCGTGCGCGTTTCCGGCTTTATCGGTTATAGTAACACTTGAGGCTGAAGCTTGCGAGCCAAGGTTCGGCCTTCGGCTCCGCAATGCAGGCAATTTTTTGCGAGGAATTGCAAGGCTTTTTGCTTTGGCGTTATGCTTATATCCTTATGCTTGTATTTATTAGATTGTCACAATGCATTTACGCGGTGCCCCGCATCAAGCAACCTCTCAAGAGGGGTTGGCGCTTGCTTCCGAAGCCCTGGTTCGAACTGCCTTCCAAGGCGGCAGCAACCGCGAGCCTCCCCGTTCGGATCGAAACTATGGTCAGATCAAGAGAAACCTGCTTAGGTTAGACACCACGCAAGAGGCGGTAGCGGCCATGGGTAAAGAAAACAGTCCCATTATCATAAAAAAATACGCGAACCGGCGGCTCTACAACACCGCGACGAGCGCGTATATCACGCTTGAGGATCTCGCCTGCATAGTCAAGAAAGGTGACGATTTCCTCGTCTTCGATGCCAAGACTGGCGAAGACATCACACGTTCGGTTTTGACCCAGATCATTTTCGAACAAGAGGGGAAGAACGGGCAAAGTCTTCTGCCGATCACCTTCCTGCGCCAGCTTATTCGTTTTTATGGCGACAGCATGCAAATGCTGGTGCCAAGCTATCTTGAGTTCACCATCGGCAAGCTCACGAGCGAACAAGCCAAGTTCCGCGACAAGGTCGCCAGTAATTTTGGTGCGCCGGTCGCCGCGCCGCTGTTCGGATCGATCGAGGAACAGACCCGCAAGAACATGGCGCTGTTCAATCAAGCGCTCACGATGTTCAATCCGTTTGGCAACCCGCTCCAGACATCGTCGGAAAATTCAGAAAGCAAGCCAGACGAAAAACCAGCCTCCGAGCCTTCGGACGCGAGCGCCGAACATAAATCCCAAACCGATATTGAGGAAATGAAGCGGCAGCTCGATGCCCTGCAAAAACGGATCGAAACGCTCGTCTTGAAAGAATAAGCCTTACGACCTTTGCGGATCACGCCAAGCCTATTCGGGCAAACCCGGCTGCCACTCCGGCCGCGCAAGTTGAAAGCCCGAGAATTCAAACCCCGGCGCGACGCTGCATCCGACAAGGGTCCAAGCCCCGCGCGTCGCCGCGCTCTGCCAGCAATGCACCGGCACGACATATTGCGGGCGCTGCCCGGCAAACAGATCGCACCCTAAATGATGAATCTGCAGGTCGTGACCGGTTTGCGAAATCTTCAGCTCCAACGGCGCTCCCGCATAGAAATGCCAGACCTCGGTGGCATCCACTCTATGCCAATGCGAATTTTGCCCGGCGGCGAGCAGAAAATAGATCAAGGTCGAAGCGGCGCGACCGTTCGAATCTTGTCTCGAATCGCGAAAGGTCTCCCGGAAAAATCCGCCTTCGGGATGTGCGGACAAGTCGAGCATGCGGATGATTTCATCCGCGCTCCGGCCAGCCAAAGGATCGGTCATTATTTTGCCCGCTGAATATCTGGGTGCCGGCCTCTGCTTCGGTCGGCGATGGGCCTATGCGCGGTTCTTGCGTTCGCGCAATTCGGCGAAGACCGCGTCAGGGTCTGCGCCGATCATGCCAAGCTCCGTTTGGATAGCGGGGTTGCCGGCGCGAAGAAAGGGGTTCGTTGCCAGTTCTTTTGTAATCGTGGTCGGCAGGGTGAAGTTTCCGTCCTTGCGCTGGCGGGCGACTTCTTCCGCGCGCGCCTTCAAGACCCTGTTGCCGGGATCGACGCTCAAGGCGAAACGCGCATTCGCCAATGTGTATTCATGGCCGCAATAGATGTTCGTGCCGCCGGGAAGCGCGGCCAGTTTCATCAGCGAATGAAACAGCACCGCGGGGCGTTCCTCGAACGCACGGCCGCAGCCCATCGCAAACAATGTATCGCCGGCAAAAACAATATTCTCTTCCTCGAACCAATAGGCGATATGGCCGGAGGTATGACCAGGAACTTCAATGACCTTCGCTTCGAGCGTGCCAATGGTCACAAGATCGCCCTCCCCGACCGCGCGGTCGAGACTGCCGATTTGGGCGCTTTCCTTGGCCGGGCCGGTGACGCGGACATGCGGAAAATTGGCCCTGAGACCGGCAATTCCCTGCACATGATCGAAATGGTGATGGGTGACCAGAATATCCGTAAGCACCCACTCCTTGGCCGCGAGCGCGGCCAGAATGGGCACCGCGTCGGGCGCATCGATCGCCGCCGTCGCCTGGGTGCTCGGATCATGGACGAGGACCCCGAAATTGTCGGCAAGGCAAAGAAACTGGTAAATTTGGGCAGCCATGGCGGCGATGCTCCTGAATGGCGTTCCCAGGAAAGTGGCGAACTGCGAGGATCAATCAAGGCTTTATTTTTTGACGCGAAGGGGAGATCATCGTTTCCCCTCGTACATCTGCTCCGTCCGCGCTAACCTAGCCGAACCCATGTCGATCGATGTTGTTGACCTTCGCTCTTTCTATAGCTCGTCGTTGGGCGAGGTCGCGCGGCGTGTCATTCAAAAGATCGTGCGCGAGCGCTTCTCCAATTGCAGCGGCTATTCGATCCTGGGCGTCGGCTATGCGACCCCCTATCTCGAAGTGTTCCGCGAGGAGGCGGTACGGGTACTGGCCTTCATGCCGGCCGAGCAAGGGGTCCTGAACTGGCCGATTTCGGGCTTGTCTTCATCGGCGCTGGTGGAGACGACGGCAATGCCCTTGCCGAACTCCTGCATAGACCGGGCCCTCGTCGTCCATGCCCTCGAGATCACCGAGCATCCGCGCGACCTTCTCTCCGAGGTCTGGCGGATTTTGACGCCCGGCGGCCGGGTGATAGTGGTCGTGCCGTGCCGCTCCGGTCTCTGGGCGCGTCTCGACCGGACCCCATTCGGCCATGGGCAGCCTTATTCGCGCGCGCAACTCGGTGAACTCATGCGGGAGACGCTGTTTTCGCCAACCCATTGGTCGGAAGCGCTTTACGTCCCCCCTTTTCAACGCCGGACCCTGTTGCATTCGGCTGCCTTCGTCGAGGAGATCGGCACCAGCCTCTCCTTGCCATGGAGCGGCGTTCTGATCGTCGAGGCGACCAAATTGCTGTACCGGCCAGTCGGCGTGCGGCGGGCCGCGACTTATGCGGTCCCGAGCCTGCAACCGGTTCTGGCTCCGGACTCGGGCGGCATCGCGCCCGGAATCTGCGGCTGACGCGGAAACCGACCTATCGACGCAGTTTGACGGCGGGAGCTTGTTTGAGGCCAAAACATGTGGCGAGGAACAATCCGCCGTGAATGAGGCCTGGCCCATCGATCCCATGCCCGAGATTGGCGGACAGATGCCATTGGGAAGCAATCCCCGCGTCGGCCAAAGCCTCGGCCGAAAGAAACAGCGCCTCAGGCGAAATGACTTCGTCCTGGCCGCCATGGACCAGCAGTATCGGGGGTGATTTGGCGGCCGGTCGCAATTTGCCGACCTGATCCAAATACTCGGGCCCAACCAACTCGCCGGAATAGCCGATGATTGCGGCCGGTGCCCGCTCTCGCCGCAGCCCGGCGTGAAGGGCAAGCATCGCCCCTTGGCTGAAACCGACCAGGGCGAGTTTGGTATCGTCCAGACCGCAACGGTCAAGTTCGCTGTCCAGGAAGGCATTGAGGATTGGAGCAGCTCGATTAACCCCGTTCCAGCGTTCGGTCGGGTCCCGCATCGTCAAGCGGAACCATTGCCGGCCCGCGGGCGCTTCAGGACATGGTTCCGGCGCGTTGGGCGAGGCAAAAGCTGCATCCGGCAGCAGACCTTGCCATTGCTGGGCAAGCCCAATCAGGTCATTGCCGTTGGCGCCGTAGCCATGCAGGAAGACAATCAGCTGCTTTGCCGCGCGCGATTTCGCCGCGACACGCGGGCCCTCGATTGTAACCGCCATTTAAGTTCCGCTGCCCCTCATTCTCGTCACGCCGAAGAAGGCTGTTTTTTTGCAAAGGTCAAGCAGATGGCGAGGACGCATTCGCTGAGGCTTTTGCTGCAGGATTTTTACGGGCTGTGGTTAAGGGCTAATTTGGATTGCCTGTATAAAAATTCGGGCGCAATCCTGCGCAGCGCGAGTCGAATGCTGCGTCTTGCGTTGCCGCAGCCGCGCTATCAGATTCGGAACTCGGGTTTGGAGCCTGAGATATGACACGGACTTTTAACCGCGTTTTCCGTTTCGCGCCATCCTCCAATGGCTACCTCCATCTTGGCCACGCCTATTCAGCCCTGTTGAATTTCGAAATGGCGCGCGCGTCGGGCGGACGTTTACTTTTGCGAATCGAGGATATCGACCTCGAACGCTGCCGACTTGAATTCGAAAAGGGGATTTACGAAGATCTCCACTGGCTTGGCCTCTCATGGGAGATGCCGGTCCGTCGCCAATCCGAGCATTTTCCCGAATATGCGAAGGCCCTCGAAACCCTAACCGCGCAGGGCCTGACCTACCCATGCTTTTGTTCGCGCGGCGAAATCATGAATGCCGTGGCCGGGTCCCCGAATTGGTCCCGGGATCCGGATGGTTCTCCGCTTTATCCGGGAACCTGCAAACATCTTTCGGAGGAAGAACAGCGACGGCGCATTTCCGCCGGACGCCACAGCGCTCTTCGAATCGACATGGACGCGGCCCTCGCGAAAATCACGGCCCCGATCAATTGGCGCGAATATGGGCCCGATTCACGCGGACGTGATGTCTGCGCCGAACCATTTCTTTGGGGCGACGCGGTCCTTGCCCGCAAGGATACGCCTGCGAGCTATCACATTGCCGCCGTGGTCGATGATGCGATCCAGGGTGTGACCGATGTTGTAAGAGGCGAAGATCTGTTTATGGCCACGAGCCTGCATCGTCTGTTGCAGGTCCTGCTCGATCTTCCGGCGCCGTCCTATCACCATCATGGGCTCTTGCGCGATGCTTCCGGACAAAAATTGTCGAAAAGCACCCGCGCCCAACCGCTGAGGGCCTTGCGCCAAAACGGGCTTTCTCCGGTTGCTGTGCGCGAACGTCTGGCCCCCGCCTTGAGCTTCGCCGTCCTGCAATAATTTCAATTCATTGCGAGAACGGGCGCCGGCTTTGTTTTGTGGTTGATCTGACTCCAAGGATAGGCTTGGGTGCATGCGCCTGAATCAACGAGGTTTTAAGCACGCCTTCCACTTCCCTTCATATTCCCGCACACCTAAGATCATAACGTGATCGATTCCAAAAGCTTAGAGCGGGATGCGGGCGGAAAACCGGGTTCCACTTTTCCTCATCCCGCTCTTGAACGCCATTAACCCAAAAATCGGCCTTCCCGGCTTGAGCCTATTCAATTCGACTTGAGCATCCGGCTTGGTCCTGGCAATTTGTCCTAGAACCGACGTTTTTATCCTTTAAGGCCGGGACATCCCCAAAAACGGTGGTGATTATGCGAATTATTCCTTTTTTCCTGCCCCTGCTCGCCTTGACCATTTCGCCCGCCGGCGCAGACAACCCTCCTGCCGCGACCAAGATCCACAAGGTCTTTGATATTGTCCGCGAAGGCACGAAAATCGGCACCGACCTGGTCGATATCGAACAACAAAACGATACGACCACCGTGAAAATCAAGACCGACCTCTCGGTCAAGGTGATGTTTATCGAAGCCTATCGTTACGAATACTCCTGCAACGAGACCTGGAAGAACGGCCAGCTTATCACCTTTAAGTCGCGGACCAACGACAACGGGACCAAACATGCCGTCGACGTCACTTTGGCGCCCGACAAATTGAACATGGATGTTGACGGCAAGCATCGAGACCTGCCCAAGACGGCCGGCCCCGCAAGCGTATGGGGCAAGGATCTGATCAATCGGGTCGAGGCGTTCGAACCCGACACCGGCAAGCCCTTGACCATCAAGGTTACCGACATCGGCGATGAAACCATCACGATCAACGGCGTGGCGCATAAAGCCCATCACTACAAGATCGCTGATACGCTGAACGGCGAATTCGCGCGCGAGGTTTGGTTCGACGGAGATACCCTCCTGCGCACCAAGATCATCGGCTCGGACAAATCGGTCATCATTTCCGACCTCCGCTAACCCAGAGCATGTTCCGAAAAAGTTGACCGACTTTTTCGATCAGAACATGCTCCAACTCGTTGAACTTGAGCGTTTCCTTTTCGATCAGATGATTCCATCTGATCGGGAAGCGCTCTAGGCGTTGCAAATGCGAGAGCAGCTTTCGGGGGGAAGCTGCTTAAGCCGTCCGCTCATTCACGCCTGCGCCACAAGCAGGCGCCCGGTCTCAATGCCAGCCGCGATTACCGATCCGCCTGACGCGTGGCGACCCGCTGGGCGTTTGGCGCCTTGGCGAGCAACGCGTCGATGCGGTCTCGTTCGCGTTTGAAATTGGCGAGCATGCGACCATCGAATTCGCGGGTGCGGGCCAGCTTGACCCGCATCGGATCCACGAAATGCCCGTTCACTAATATTTCATAATGAAGATGCGGGCCTGTCGCGAGGCCAGTCTGGCCCAGATAGCCAATCACCTGACCCTGGCGTACATGCGCGCCACGGGTGGCGCCGCGGGCGAACCCGGACAAGTGATTGTAGGTTGTGATGTAGCCATTGGCGTGCTGGACCTCGACCCGTCGGCCATAGCCTGAATCCCAGCCCGCCTGGGTGATCGTGCCGCTGCCGGCGGCAAATATGGGCGTCCCGATCGGCGCGGCCCAATCGACCCCCGTATGGGGACGCGAATAGCCGAGAATGGGATGGTATCTGATGCCGAAGCCGGAGGTGAACCGGCCGCCGACGATCGGCATGCGCACCAAGAATTTGCGGGTCGAGCGCCCGTCCTGGTCAAAGAAATCGACGAGGCCGTCATCGGGAGTCTGGAACCGGTAGTAGCGGTAGATTTCATTGTGCGCGGTAATGGACGCGTAGAGAAGCTGATTGTGCCCTTCGCCTTCCTCGGTTTCGTCGTAAAAGGCTTCGAATGTATCTCCTCCCGTGACCGCTCTTTGAAAGTCGACATCATTGGCAAAGATGCGGACCAAATCGTCGATGATCGGGCGCGGAATTTCTTGTTTCAGGGCAGTTTCATAGAGCGAATCGTAAAGCCGCATGCCGCTCGTCGTGTCGTCATCGTCGCTGTCGTCGTGAGCCTGTTTCTTGGCTGTGCGACGCGGCGTCGTCATCTGGACGTAGCCGCCATGATCGTTGATCGCGATATTCGTTTCCAAGGTCTCGTCGGAATACACCGATAGGCGGGCCAGGGTCATATTGGCTCCGGAGCCGTCGAGATCGGCGAACAACAGCTTCAGGCGCCGCCCTTCCGCCACGGCCGCTTCCCCGCGCTGGACATTGAAGGCGGCCACGACACTGGCAATCTGGTCCTTGGTGAGCCCGACGGAGCGGAGCACGTCCTCGATCGTTTCGCCGTGCCGGACCACGACGAGGCGTTCCTCCATTTGCGTCGGCTGCAAGATCTGCGACGAACGCGGAACGTTCGACACGTTTTCCGGAACCATGCGGACTTCGATCGTGGAAAATGGGGCCGTCGTGATCGGTTCGGAGGAATTGGCGTAGCCCAGAACGCCGGGGAGATTGGCACGGGACGTTCGCATCAGAAGAAGTTGCGGCGGCAAGGCGAGCGGTTTGGAACCGGCTTCGAGCGTGTTCTTCACCTGCTCGGCGACCTGAGCCTGCACCTCTTCCAGCGACAGAGTGCTCTGACTTGAAAAAATCTGGCCGGCCAGATCGCGGGTCGACCAGGAAATCTCGGCGTCGTCCTGAACGGGTTCTTGCGCGGCGTCCATCTGATTGCGCGCGTTGGCAAGAACTTTCAGAGGGTTAAAGGGCGGGACCTCCTCGGAAAGTCCGACGCTCGCCATGGCCAAGGTCGTTTGAACATGGGTGAAGGTCTGAACTTTAACGACTTCCTTTTCGCCCAGGCGCATCGCGGTCGGCGCCTGAAAACTCTGCTTCGCGGCCACCAGATCGACGGCCTTGACCAGACGGTCTCCCTTATGGGGATTGACCCCGAAGTCGAGGGTGATCTCCTTACGCTGTGAGAGCGCGGGCGAGGGCGGCTCGGCGAAATAGGTCCGCTGCCCAAGCGCCGCGTAGATCGCCGCGCCAATCAGCAAGGCTCCGGAAACGCCGGTGAGAAGCGTGCCGGAAAACCACCGAAGCGAGACCCGCCGTCTATCGAATGAAGTGTGATGCCCGCCATCGACTTCAATGGCCGGGTCGAGCCCGAATTCAGCGTCTGCGCGCCGCATCGCAGGCTCAAACCCAATGCTAAGACCTGGACTTCGGACCTGTGCGTCCATCATCATCGCGTTGGTTCAACCCCGCGTGCAACGCCACCGACTTTCATGCGCATGACCCCGAGCGGCAGGAGATTGGAGAAGGCCCCAGAACATTGGAGGCCTCGGCAGGCTCTTCGAGCCCCGAAAATCCTGCGCCCCAATTGAAACCATCCGCAAAAGCGGTTGAAATGAGAGACAAATGCGCGAGATCGGAAAGAAACGGACACTGCTTCGTTCAAAAAAAGCTCTTGCGAAGCTAACCTTTTGAAGATGGCTCAAATACGGCGCAGCTTGCCAGGGGCTCACGGCGAAGACGCGCAGTGAGTCTGCCCGCGCCCCGATCCAAAACCGCAGGGATTTCGCAGGCGGCGAGGCGGCCGAAATAACGCTCGGTTGGTTGACAAGCGACGCCAAGCTTTGTAGAGGAAGCCACGGTCAACGCGACATTAACGTCGCGGTTTTTGTGTTTGCAAGCACCCTCGCCTATGACATTTGGGGATGCGTGTAAGCGCTCTAAAGGATTAAGGACTCCAGAGGGTTAGGCTTTAGTCATCCTTTCCGCTGGACATCGTTTCGTGATTTATTCGGGCGCTTAAAAGACGATCCGAATTCGCGGGCTTCCAAACTTTTGGACCTTAATCGGAGTTCGATGCGGGGGACATTCTCCTCGGTATGCCGCTCTATCTTCGTGGCGGCGCACCATGTTGCATGGCACGACTTCGCGAAAGGAAAGCGGTCCGCGACAAATAACATGCGGCCGCGAGAGCTTTGGTTTAGGATCCGATCCAGGTTGCACGGATCGCTTTAATTCGGTCGCCGAAAACTTTGCCAGCGGCGGAGCCGCATCGGATACAAGGGAAGTCAAGTGTTCGCAGTCATCAAAACCGGCGGAAAGCAATATAGCGTCACCGCCGAAGATACGATCACCGTCATGACGCTCGTCGGCGAGCCTGGCGATACCGTGACGTTCGACGACGTTCTCATGCTATCTCAGGATGGCGTGCCGGCTTTCGGCGCTCCCTTCATTGAAGGCGCAAGCGTGACAGGCCAGATCGTCGAGCACAAGCGCGGACCGAAGGCGATTGCCTTCAAGAAGCGGCGGCGGCAAAACTCCAAGCGCAAGCGCGGCCATCGCCAGGATTTGACCCTGGTGCGGATCACCGAGTTTGTAACGGGCGGCGCCAAGCCTACCGCTAAGAGCGCCAGCGCAGCCGGTGAATAACCCGTTTCACCCTGATGGCGTGAACGGGATTTGATTTTTAGAGGGCCGCAAGGCGAGTCGCGCGTCGCGCAGGAAAATTCGGAGCCAAATCGATGGCACATAAGAAGGCAGGCGGTTCATCCCGCAACGGCCGAGATTCCAAAGGTCGGCGTCTCGGGGTCAAGAAATTTGGCGGAGAATTCGTCATCGGTGGCAATATCATCGTGCGCCAGCGCGGAACCAAGTGGCATCCCGGCGCGAATGTCGGACTGGGTACGGATCACACGTTATATGCCTTGACCGAGGGTAAGATCGAGTTCCGTACCAAGGCCGATGGCCGGTCATATGTTTCCGTCGTACCTTTGCCGCAGGCAGAGGCGGCTCAATAAAGGTGGAGACCTTAGAAAAACCTCCACCTGCTCCCCTGGAACGGTGGACTTGGTTTTTCTGAACTGAAAAACGCTCCTGAAATAAGGAAGAAGAGTCCGGAAGGCCCGAGAGGGTTTGGGGGAGCCCACCACCCTTTTTGGTTCAAGACTCCGCAAGGGGTCTGCTGACCGGAGCTCACATGTTCCCGGATCTCACTTCGGACGACATTTTTCGCATCGAAACGAAGCGGCTATGGCTGCGCTGGCCGCGCGCGTCCGATGCGGCGTCGATTGCCGGTTTTGCGAGCTTGCCGCAGACCGCGCGGATGACGGCGGCCATTCCGCACCCCTATCCCCCGGGCGAAGCCGAACGCTTCATTCTCCAGGCGCGGGCGGACAACGCCAATAAATCCGCGCTTGTTCTGGCGATGACCCTCAAGAGCAATGTGCATCAGACGATCGGGCTCGTGAGCGCAACCTTTGCCGCGCTCAAGGATGTCGAATTGGGCTATGTGTTGGCGCCCGCCTTTTGGGGCAAGGGCCTGACCGGCGAAGCCGTGAAGGCGCTTGTCGCGACCGTGTTCAGCGTGACCCCGGCAGAGCGGATCGTCGCAAACTCCCGCACGAGCAACCCCGCGTCTCGCCGAGTTCTCGAGAAATCCGGTTTCGGCTTTGTCGATACCGGCCTCGATTTCCTGCCCGCGCGAGGCGGCATGCATCCGTGCGATCGGTTCGTTCTCGATCGCAAATCATGGGCTGGCCGGTTGCGGGAGGGCAACAGCAGCCAACCCATGCCGCCTATGGCACAGCAAGGCCGCGACATAAGCGACCCGGCAGCGCTTGCCGCCGCCCGCCGCGTTGAAGGCTGACGGCCGCGATTTCACTCGACCCACGGCGCTGAATTTGTTGTCGCGCGCAATTTTATTCGGGCGCATGATCGGTCCGCGTGGAATCGATCGGATCCCAAGCCAAGGCGAAGATTTGCAATGAAATTTCTTGATTCTGCCAGGGTATATATCCGGTCCGGCGACGGAGGGGCCGGATGTCTGTCGTTCCGGCGCGAGAAATTCATTGAGTTCGGCGGCCCGGACGGGGGCGATGGGGGCCGCGGCGGCGACGTCATCGCCGAATGCGTTTCCGGTCTCAACACATTGGTCGACTATCGCTACCAGCAGCATTTCAAGGCCGCCACCGGCATGCACGGCATGGGGAAGAATCGCGCCGGCGGCAAAGGCGCCGATGCGATTTTGAAAGTGCCGGCGGGAACGCAGATTTTCGACGAGGAAGGCGACGTCCTGCTTGCGGATTTGACCGAGGTCGGACAACGGGTCAGGCTTGCGCGCGGCGGCAATGGCGGCTTCGGCAACACCCATTTCAAAACCTCGACCAATCAGGCGCCGCGCCGCGCCAATCCGGGCCAAGAGGGCGAGGAGCGCGTCATTTTGCTCCGTTTGAAACTGATCGCCGACGCCGGTCTCATTGGCCTGCCCAATGCCGGCAAATCGACGTTTCTTGCGACCGTCAGCGCGGCAAGGCCGAAAATCGCCGATTATCCGTTTACGACCCTTCATCCGCAGCTCGGGGTTGCGTCCTGCGATGGCCGCGAATTTGTCATCGCCGATATTCCGGGTTTGATCGAAGGGGCGCATGAGGGGGTGGGGCTCGGCGATAGGTTTCTCGGCCATGTCGAACGTTGCGGCGTGCTGCTTCATCTCGTCGATGCCGGGACCGAACATGCGGGCAAGGCCTATAAGACCGTGCGCCGCGAACTTGAGGCCTATGAAGGCGGACTGGCGGAGAAGCCGGAAATCGTCGCGCTCTCCAAGATCGACACCGTCGATGCCGCAACCTTGCAGGCCCAAGCACTGCGCCTCAAACGCGCCGCCAAGCAAACGCCCTTGCGGCTTTCCTCCGCAACCGGCACCAATTTGCGCGAAACTCTGCGCCGGCTGTTAAGCGTCATCGACGAGGCGCGCGCTGCGCAAGAGGTTCAGCCCGGCCCAATCGCGGAGTGGCATCCGTGAGTACGGCCGGCCAAGTCGAGACGGCTCTCCCGGCGGCGCTGCCATGCCTGAAAAATTTTCGCCGCATTGTGATCAAGGTCGGCTCGTCCTTGCTGGTCAATCGGGCCGAGGGCGGCGCCAAGCGCAAATGGCTCGTGACGCTCGCGCAGGACATCGCGGATCTGCATCGGCAGGGCGCCGATGTTCTGGTGGTGTCTTCTGGCTCGATCGCACTTGGGCGAACCGTGCTGGCGCTGCCGGAACGCGATCTCAAGCTCGAAGACAGCCAGGCAGCGGCCGCCGTCGGCCAGATCGCCTTGGCGCGGCTCTGGGCCGAGGTCTTGGCCGATCAAAAATTGACCGCCGGGCAAATCCTGGTCACGCTCGGCGACACCGAGGAACGCCAGCGCTATCTCAATGCGCGGGCGACGATCGGACGCTTGCTCGATCTCCGCGCCGTGCCCGTCATCAATGAAAACGATACGGTCGCCACCAATGAGATCCGCTACGGCGACAATGACCGCCTGGCGGCGCGGGTCGCGACCATGGCGAGCGCCGATCTTTTGATCCTGCTCTCCGATGTTCAAGGGCTTTATACCGCGCCCCCGGCGGAAAATCCCGACGCCAAGCTGATCCCGGTGGTTTTCCGGGTCAGCGCCGAGATCGAGGCCATGGCCGGCGGCGCCGCTTCCTCGCTGTCGCGCGGCGGCATGCGCACCAAGATCGAGGCGGCAAAGATTGCAACGACCGGCGGCACCCATATGCTGATCACCGACGGCCGGGTCGAGCACCCGATTTCGCGCATAGATGACGGCGTGCCCTGTACCTGGTTCCTCACCGGCTCCAATCCCGTGACCGCACGAAAAAAATGGATTGCGGGGTCGCTCGAACCGCGCGGCGTTCTGCATGTCGATGCCGGAGCGGTGCGGGCGATCATGAATGGTAAAAGCCTCTTGCCTGCCGGAGTGACCCGGGTGGAGGGCAATTTTACGAGCGGAGATTGCGTCCTGATCCGCGATCCGCGGGCCGCCGAGATCGGACGGGGCCTCGTTGGCTATGATGCGATCGAGGCGGTCTTGATCGCCGGACGCAATTCGCAGGATATACTGAGCCTGCTTGGCGCACCGGGGCGCACGGTCATCATCCACCGCGACGATATGGTCGTCACCTCGGATCGCAACGGCACAACGGAGCCGATCGGCAATGGAACCTCTTAAGCGAATCGAGGGCGGCGCGGCCCACTCCGACACCGCCGGCCTGATGGCCGAAATCGGGCGGTCAGCCCGCGCCACCGCGCACCGGCTTTCGCTCGCCTCGACCGAAGCCAAGAACCGGGCGATTCGCACGGCGGCTTCCATGCTGCGCCAGCGGGCGCCCGAAATTCTTGCCGCCAATGCGCGTGATATGGCGGCGGCCAAGACGAACAATGTGGCGAGCGCATTCCTCGACCGGCTGGCGCTCGACGACGCCCGAATCGAGGCCGCGGCTCAAGGACTCGACGCAATTGCCGCCCTGCCCGATCCGGTCGGGCGCATCCTGGCGCGGCTCGATCGCCCCAATGGTCTTGTCATCGAGCGCGTCGCAACTCCGCTCGGCGTGATCGGCGTCATTTATGAAAGCCGCCCCGCCGTCACCGCCGACGCCGGAGCGCTCTGCCTGAAAGCCGGCAATGTAGCTATCTTGCGTGGCGGTTCGGAAAGCTTTTTCTCCAGCCATGCAATCCATGACTGCCTCGTCGCGGGCCTGATCGATGCCGGCCTGCCCGCGGATGCGATCATTCTGGTGCCGACAAAGGACCGTGCGGCGGTGGGCGAGATGCTTGCGGGCCTGCAGGGAAATATCGACGTGATCGTGCCGCGCGGCGGCAAGAGCCTCGTGGCCCGCGTCCAGGCGGAAGCAAGAGTTCCGGTGTTCGCGCATCTCGAAGGCATTGTGCATATTTTCATCGACCGCGACGCCGACCTTTGCAAAGCGGAAACCATCGTTCTCAATGCCAAACTGCGCCGGACCGGTATTTGCGGTGCCGCGGAAATCCTTCTCGTCGATCGTGCCTGCGCGCCAACCCATTTACGGCCGCTCGTCAAAATGCTGCTCGATGCCGGCTGCGCGGTGCGCGGCGATGAAGCGGTGCGCGCCGTGGACCCTCGGGTTACGCCCGCCAGCGAGGCCGATTGGAGCACCGAATATCTCGATGCGATCATGTCCATTCGTGTGGTCGAGGGAATCGATCAGGCGATCGGCCAGATCGAAACCTTCGGCTCGCATCATACCGATTGCATTGTCACCGAAAATCAAGCGACCGCGGAGCGCTTCCTGAAAGAGGTGGATTCCGCCATCGTCATGCATAATGCATCGACGCAATTTGCCGACGGCGGCGAGTTCGGTTTTGGCGCCGAGATCGGGATCGCAACGGGCCGGATGCATGCGCGCGGCCCGGTCGGTCTCGAACAACTGACCTCCTTTAAATATCGCGTCCGCGGCAACGGCCAGATTCGCCCTTGAGTGTCGTAAGCCCTTTCAAAATGCCGCCCCATGCGCCAGGCCTGCGCATCGGGCTTCTAGGCGGCAGTTTCAATCCGGCGCATGACGGTCATCGGGAAGTGAGCTTGATCGCGCTCCGGCGTTTGCGCCTCGATCAGGTCTGGTGGCTCGTCAGTCCCGGCAATCCGTTGAAAGACACCCGCCAATTGGCGCCGCTGGCTTTACGGATCGAAGTCGCGCGCACGGCAAGTCATCATCCGCGGATCGAAGTCACTGCGATCGAAGCCACGATCGGCACCGTCTATACCTACGAGACGCTGTCCTATTTGAAAGCGCGCTGCCGTGGCGTTCACTTCGTCTGGCTGATGGGAGCGGATAATTTTCTGCACTTCGACCGATGGAAACGCTGGCGCGATATCGCAAAACTTGTTCCCATCGCCGTCATCGATCGCCCCGGTTCGACCTTGACAGCATTGCATGGGCGGGCGGCGGAAGCCCTTGCACGCTATCGACTTGGCGAAAATGCCAGCGCTCGACTTGCCACGGCCGCGCCGCCTGCATTTGTTTTCCTGCACGGGCCGCGCTCACCGATGTCCTCGACGGCGGTGCGGCAAGAAGCGCATTCGCCCCGCGCGCTCGTGTCCAACTGAAGCGCCGGACTTACCAGACCCAGAAAAGCATCACCCAGCTTGCTGCGCCGATCGACGCTGCAAGACCGACGAAGAGCGCTGCTACGCATTGCCGGGCCAAGTGCCGTGTGCCCTGGCCCGCGATCTTCCAGCCAAGGACAATCGACCAGAGCGCCGCGCCGGCCAGCAGCACAGCCCGCAACGGTCCCGCTAAAGCAACCGACAGACCCTCATTACGGAGCGCCGTAACGGTGATCGCGCTCAAACCGAGAAACACGCCGCAGGCCGCGATGGGGATGAGGCTCTGCGCGAAATGATGAAACCTCGGGCTCGACCAGGCGCCAAGGCTGCGTGTGGCCAGCCACAAGCATGATGAGACCAAGGCGCCGATCGCGATCGCGGTCGCGAAGATATAGATCAAGAGCACGCCGCCATCGAGAACGGTCATTTGATCGTTGACGTCGGGATAATCCGTCAGGATCCACCAGGGCGGCTGCAGCCGAAGCGGCCACATGATCGCATGATCGACAAGCCAGCCGGCGAGCGCCTGCTTGAGCGCGACATACCAGGGGCTGACGCTCCAATGAAAGGCGCCGACCGCGATTCCCATCAGGCCGAAAATGATGAGCAGACTTTCCCAAGGTTTCGGTGCGGCTCCGGCGACATGCAGGATTTCATCATTGGGCGAGCGCGGCGCGAGTTCGATGGCATCGCGAAAGCCGCTGCACCGCCCGCACATGTGGCACTCGCCGCTGCCCTGCATGGTCCGGATGGCAACGAGCGGCGCGCAATTGACGGCCCGCACGCCGGCATTGCCGGTTTGGCGCGAATGAGTCCAAGCCTCCTGATCGACGCTGAAATGCACCGGGGCAAGCTTGGCCAACAATCCAAAGACGCCGTTCACCGGACAGAGATAGCGGCACCAAACCCTTTTGTTGCGGCCATAGAGATAGCCCACGAGGATTGCGCCACAGGTCGAGCCGCCAAGGATCAGCAAGGCCGGCTTTGGATATTGATAGACGCTCACCATTTGGCCGTAGATCGTGGTGAGGGCGAAAGCCACAAAGGGCCAGCCCCTCCAGGTGATCCAGCGCGGGATCGCATGGCCTCTGCTGAAATGGCTGGTCATCTCGGTGAGCGCGCCCTCCGGGCAGAACAGACCGCACCACGCCCGGCCGACCAAGATCATGCTGAGAAGGACGAAGGGCCACCAAATGCCCCAGAAAGCGAATTGCGCGAACAAGGTCAGATTGTCGAAGATATGCGCCAGCCGCCCCGGCAGTGGCAGAAATGCCGGCACCGCGACCAGCACGATATAAATGCCGACAATCACCCATTGCCCGCGCTGGATCAGGCGCTGGTGATGCCGCAGCCAATTGCCGAACGAAGATAGGCCGCGCGAAAGCAAATTCGGGCGCGGCGGTTCAAGGCGGGAAGGCGAGATGGGCCGCGCGGGCTGCGCCATAGGTTCGGCGGGCTCGGGCGAAACCAGAAATGCCGCCATAAAAACCAGTCTCCAACTCTTGCGGGCATGACCCCATCCGAAAAGTCTGCAACTTTGCGGGATCATGCTTTTATCTGTTGTGCCGCATGACCCCATCCGAAAAGTCTGCAACTTTGCGGGATCATGCTCTACTTCGCGATCAGCACTGCCTTCGGCGCGTCGGGGTGGAAATCGTCGAAGAAAACATATTCGCCCGGTTCAAGCGTCCTGAACACCAGTATCGATGTCGATTGCGGAGCAAGGACTTTTTCCTTGCGCAATTCATTGCTCTCGAACTCGGCCGGCGTATCGCCTTTGTTGCGCAATTGCAGCTGAAAGCGCCGATTGGCCGGAACTTCAAGCCGCTGCGGTTCGACCTTTCCGTTGTCGAACTCGATCGTAAAAACAGGCTCCTCTTCCACATGCGCGCTGGTCGAAACGACGACCCAGCAAAGCGCGAGCAAGGGCACCCATAAGACACGCAAGCCAACTCTCCGCCGCTGTTTCAATAGGCGCCCTTCTTTCCCGCTCCGGCGAAGATGAATTGATAATCGACCGAGAAGGGCGCGAACCAAGGGGCGACACCGGTCTCCTTATCGACATGGCGGCCGAAATGGACGTGCTTATTTTCGCTCGGCGGGGAAATTGTAAGCGTCAGTCTATATTTGCCCGGCCCCATCATTTTGACGTTGTCGCCATAATGCGGTCCGTCATTGGCGACCATCGGCATGAACTCGCCTTTTTGCGTTTGATTGTCATCGAGCTTCGTCAATTCATAAGCGACGGCGAGATAGGGAATCCAATCCCCTTGCGCAAAACCATTTTTGTTGTCCTTGGCCGCCTTAATGTCGGACTCGATATGGACGTCGGACTCTTTGGCGGGACGCATCGCATCGGGCGGATCCATCTCAATGGGCTGCAGATAAACTGCAGCAATTTCCATTCCATTCTTCTCCTGAGGTGCGCCAATGGGATATTCCTTGGCCGCGAGGGGGGATGCAATGACAAGGGCTCCCGCCATGCAAATGAAAGTAAAGCCGGTCCGTGTCATTTTGCTTCCCTGGAAAGCCCCGCGTATGATTTCGAATCCGGGAGTTTCTAAATAATTATACCGCATCAACAAGCGATTTCGATACTGAAATAGCGGGCGTGTACATTGAAAAAAGCCCTATCTATTTTAAAATCATTTTAAAATACCTAGTTTAGAATAGGTTTAAGCTAACTGGACTCAGCGATTTGCCTTGATTTGAATCTACCTGCAACTTTTCGGGTTCATGCTCTTGATCCGTTGGTTTCACCGCATGATCTTAATCCGAAAAAAGGCTTATCTCCTCACTCTGGCCCCTCTAAATCTTGTTGGTGGTGAGCGCGTTGCAGTGTTTCAGTAGGAAGTCCTAGAAGCCGGAATTTGAACCCAGGATCGTCTTTTGGATCGGAAGGCTGAATGTCGGCACGAAGTTCACGAACCAATGTATTCAAAAGGCGGTCATGAGCCTCTTCGGTTCGTTGAGGGTTTTTGCAGGAAATCTCGTCTTGAAAGTCACGGAGGGCACGCAGCACAGGCATTGGCGCGATCAACGACATCGTGTTCACGGTATCGGTGTATTGGCGCATGGCGTCTGGGTTCGCCCTACCCTCTACATTACTAGACAATGCAAACATAAAGTTCTGATATTGTTCAAGTTTTATTTTTCGCCAATCCGCTTCATGCTCCCTTCTACGTGTAAGGAAATAGGTAATTACTACTGCGATAAGCGCGGTCACCGCAGATACGCCAGCCGTTATTTTGGCAGTCAGCATCGTCATCTACCTATGTTGATACGGTGTCGGGAGTCGATACTCACACTACAAGAAGAATAGTTTTGAAAAGTATGTTGAATCAGTCAGAGAAATCTGGACTCTATATTCGCGGTCATTCTCCCTGTTATCGTGGGCGTACGATCCTTGTGAACGGGCGCGCTGCGATACCAGGACCCATCCCCACTTTCGGGATCATGCTCTAAGCGCTGCACTGAGGCGCGCCCTGTCGGCATCGTGGCGAGCTATGCCGAAGCGTAGCCAAGTCGGTCGTTCCTCGAAACGCCGAACCAAAATCCCCTTCGACGCCAGAAGTTCGAAACAACTCGGTGCATCATCGTGCCGCGCGAGCCGGAACAGAGGTGTGCCGCCAATCGAGGTAAAACCGGCGGCTGAAAGAATCACCTCAAGCGCCGCGGCATCCGCCTCCAGCTTGGCCCGGGTCGTTGCAAGCCAGGCCTTGTCCAGCAAAGCTCTTGTGCCGAACTCAATCGCAGCGCCCGAGACGGGCCAGGGACCGAGAGCGGCGCGCAATCGCTCCGCCAATGATTTTGGCGCGAGCGCGAAACCAAGCCGAAGTCCTGGCAGACCGTAAGTCTTGCCGAAAGAGCGCAATGCGATGGTGCCCTGCGCGGGCATCCGCGGAACGACGCTGGCGCCGGGTTCAAGAAAATCGATGAAGGCTTCATCAACCAGCAGCAAACCCTCATGCGCGGACATGGCCGCCGCGAGGGCGTGGAGATCGGCGGCGGTGACAAGGCGTCCATCTGGGTTATTGGGATTGACGACGATGGCGACATCCGCGTCAGCCAGACCGGCGAGATCGGCGGCGGTTGTGATTTCGGCGCCATTGACCGCCCAGCTCCGCGCGTACTCGGAGTAAGTGAACCCCAAAATCCCGACCCGCCGAACCGGCAAAAGATAGGGAAGCCAATTGATGACGGCCTGGGTGCCCGGCGCGGCAACCACCTCCATCCCCGCCGGAACCTGATAGGCGCGGGCCGCCGCTTGTTCCAATGCGCGCAACGCCTGGGGTTCCGGCAGCCGGGTCGCGCTCTCCAACGAGAGTTCCCCGCACGGATAAGAATAAGGGTTAATGCCCGTCGAAAGATCGAGCCAAGGCTCCGGCGCCTTGGGGTAGGCCGCCCGCGCGGCCGCCAGGTTGCCGCCATGACCCACAAGCGCTAAGCGCTGCAAGTCGGGGAGAGGACAATCAGCCATGGAACTTGCTGCGACCTTGCCGCTCGCGGCGCTTGCCGTCGCGATCGAAGCCTGCCTTGGCTATCCGCAAGGTGTGTTTCGCGTCATCGGTCATCCGGTCACCTGGATCGGCCGATTGATCGCGCTCACCGACCGCTCCTTGAACCATGCGGATCAATCCTTTGCGATGCGGCGCGCCCTGGGCTTCGTCGCGCTCATTCTGGTTTTAGCGGTCGCCGGAGGCAGCGCCACTCTCATCGGTCTTGGTTTGGCGCCCGTCTATCTTCCGGTCGGCTTCCTGCTGACAGCGCTTATCGCTTCGAGCCTCATCGCGCAACGCAGTCTGCATGCCCATGTCGCGGCGGTCGCCGCGGCGCTCCCCCTTGGATTGAACGCTGGCCGCGCGGCTGTCGGGAAAATCGTCGGCCGCGACGTCGAGACGCTCGACGAGGCCGGTATCGCCCGCGCGGCCATCGAGAGCCTTGCTGAGAATTTTTCCGATGGGGTCGTTGCGCCCGCCTTTTGGCTGGCGCTCGGCGGTCTCCCCGGCGGCTTTTGCTATAAGGCGATTAACACCGCCGACAGCATGATCGGACATCGCACCGCGCGCTTTGCGGCGTTCGGCTTCGCCGCGGCCAAGCTCGACGATGTCGTCAACTTCATTCCCGCTCGGCTTTCGTCCCTTTTCATCACGATCGCCGCTTGGTTCGTGCCGGGAGCTTCATCAGGAGACGCTTGGCACACGCTGCGAAAAGACTCGCGCGGACACGCCTCGCCCAATGCCGGATGGCCGGAAGCGGCCTTCGCCGGCGCCCTCGGCCTGCGGCTCGGCGGTCCGCGTCTTTACGGCGAAGCCAAAGTCGAGGACTCTTGGATTGGGGCCGGCACGAGCGAAGCATCCTCTGAGGACATTCGACGCGCACTCGCGCTTTATCGATCCGCGTGCGCCGTGCACTGGTCCGGTCTCGCGCTTACGGCGCTGCTTATCTGGCAAGTGCAAGTGTAAGAAGACGGTCGAGATCAACATGCGCTTCAAGATGCGCGGCGACGGCGTCGAGCGCCCGTTCAAGAGTCTCTTCATAAGAGATAGCTGAGCCCTTGCCGCCCAGGCGGGCCATAAGCGCAGTCCGTTGCGCCGCTTCCGCGAAAAGACCATGCACGTAGCAGCCGCTGACAAGGCCATTGGCCGAGGTCGCGCCATCGCCGCGCCCGTCGGAGAAGCGCACCAGGGGCCTTTCGCAATCCGGACCATAACTTCGGCCAAGATGCATTTCATAGCCGGCGAAAGCGGCCGCATCCCATCGCCCAACACCCCTTACCGGCGCCAGCGTCTTTTCGCTGGTGAAGATGGTTTCGATGTCGAGAAGGCCGAGGCCTTGCGCCTCGCCGGGCGGACCCTCGATGCCAGAGGGATCGCGCAGAGTTTTGCCAAGCATCTGATAGCCGCCACAAAGGCCAAGCACATGGCCCCCGCGCCGCAGATGCGCGAAAAGATCGATATCCCAGCCTTCGCACCGAAAGGCCGCAAGATCGGCAATCGTCGTTTTCGAGCCCGGCAGGATGATAAGCGCGGCCTCGACCGGCAGGGGTTCTCCGCTCCGAACCATCACCAGGCGGACGTCGCTTTCCAGCGCGAAAGGATCGAGATCATCGAAATTGGCGATCCCCGGCAAAATCGGCACGGCAATGGTAATGCGCCCGTCTCCCGGCGGCTTTCGCGCCGCCAGCCCGAGGGAATCCTCGTCGGGCAAGCGCGCGGCCGCCGCACAAAAGGGGATGAGCCCGAGCCCCGGCCAGCCGGTGCGCTCTTCGATCAAGCGCATGCCCTCCGCGAACAAGGCCGGGTCGCCGCGGAATTTGTTGACGAGAAATCCTTTGACCATGGCCGCGTCCATCGGCTCGATCACGGCCTTGGTGCCGACGATCTGGGCGATGACTCCGCCGCGATCGATATCGCCGAGCAGAATTACCGGAACATCGGCGGCGCGGGCAAAACCCATATTGGCAATATCGTGTTTGCGCAGATTGATCTCCGAGGCGCTTCCGGCCCCTTCGACGAGAACAAGATCGGCCTCTTCGCACAGCTTTGCGAAGCTTTCGAGCACAGCCGGCAGAAGTTTTGGCTTCCAGTCTTGATACTCACGGGCTTGCGCTTGGCCGATGAGGCGGCCGCGCAGGATGATCTGCGCGCCATTGCCGGTCTGCGGTTTCAACAGGACAGGATTCATGTCGACGCGTGGGGCGACGCCACAAGCTCTCGCCTGGAGCGCCTGGGCACGGCCGATCTCGCCGCCGTCTTGAGTCGCAGCGGCATTGTTCGACATGTTTTGCGGCTTGAACGGGAGAATTTTCAGCCCCCGAGTGCGATAGGCGCGGCAAAGTCCCGCGACAATCAGGGACTTGCCGACGTCGGAGCCGGTGCCTTGCAGCATCAGCGTCTTGGCCTGACGCGCTCCACTCAGAATTCGATTCCCTCTTGCGCCTTCACGCCCGCCGCGAAATGATGCTTGACGAGGCTCATCTCCGTCACGAGATCAGCCTGCTCCAGCAATTCCGGCTTCGCATTGCGCCCCGTGACGACGATATGCAGATCGGGCCGGCGGGCTTGCAGCGCCCCCACAACCTCGGCTATCGACAGATAATCGTAGCGCAAGGCGATATTCAATTCATCGAATACGAGAAGCTTGTATTTGGGGTCGGCCATCATTTCGCGCGCCTTCGCCCAAGCCGCCGCCGCCGCCGACATGTCCCGCGCACGATCCTGCGTCTCCCAGGTAAAACCTTCCCCCATCGTGTGCCATGCCAGCAGATCCGAAAAGCGGTTCAGCGCCTGGCGTTCGCCGGTTTGCCAGGCGCCTTTGATGAATTGCACGACGCCGCAGGGCCACTCATGGCCGAGCGCGCGCAGCAAAAGCCCGAAAGCCGCCGTCGACTTGCCCTTGCCTTTGCCGGTGTGAACGATGAGGAGGCCTTTTTGGATAATCTGCTTGGAAGCTACCTCGGCATCCTGAGCAGCCTTGCGCTTTTCCATCTTTTGCCGGTGGCGAAGCGCGTCCAAATCATCTGCTTGCTGGGTCATCTTTGCCTCGGCAAAGGGGCGCCGCTTGACTGTCTTGCAAGGGTCGATGTCTGCTGACACCGGTCGACGACGAGGCTACCCTGGCCGCCCCATAAACGCCGCCATGCAACAGTTACGGCCCGGGCTTCTCGGCGGTCGGCTGCGGTTTGCGCGCGATCGTTATCGTGTCAAAGGCGCCCTGGAACGGCCAACGCAGGAAATAGCTGAGAAGATAGGCCGGCCCTGAAAGAAGGAGAAGACTGTTTTTCCGCCGCAACCGCGCGGGAAGGAACCAGAGCCGCTGAATTTCCACGCTTTCCCAAGTGGATAAAAGAACCTCAAGGCCGGCATCTTCGGCCAGGGCCTTCATGCCCTCCGGGTAGATCCGCCAGCAATCGACGGGCGCCTCATGGTAATGCCAGCTCACCGGATTAATCGTGATGACAACGCCGCCGGGCTTGCAAATGCGGGCGAGTTCCGGAAACCACCGCCAAATCTTTCGGACATGCTCAATGACCTGACCTGAAATGACGACGTCATAGGCATCGCTCGGAACCGGGAAATTATATTCGTCTTTTGAAACATATGTTGGCGGAATCGCGAAATCCGACCCGATCTCCAGCGTATCCCATTTCGCCGCCTTGGCACCGAAGAGCTTTTGATAGTCCGACGGAGGACCGCTCGCGCCGATCTCCAATACGGAGCAACCTGGCGCAAAGAACTCCTTGCCGTATTTTTCAAGAATGAGGCAGCTGTTCCTGTGCATGAAAATTAGGTGCTGTATAATTCCTTTATGGTCAAGTCCCATTCGTTTTTGGCCTGCGGCCTAGCTCTCTTGTCATCGGAATTTGGCACCGCCTTCATCTTCTACCCGTGGCGAATCCGAAAATTGCCGATAAGGCGACGCCGTTCGCCCACGATTGACACATCCGCCAGTCCGTCTAGTGTCTCATCTGCAACGGTCCCTCTCTTCGAGGGGTAAAAGGGAATGTGGTGCGGCGCTTCTTTGCGTTTGCAATCCACAGCTGCCCCCGCAACTGTTAGCGGTGAGCCGTGCGCCGATATGCCACTGGGATGCCGGGCAACCGGAACCTGGGAAGGCGGCGCAGGGCGACGATCCGCGAGCCAGGAAACCTGCCGTGCGATCGACCACTGGCCGGCGGGGTGCTCCGGCCTTATCGTCGATGCTGGCGAGCTTGCCCCGGCAAAGGTGGCAGTCTCTCCCGGCGCTCCGCAAGCAGCACCCGCCCAACGACAAGGACCGGGTGCCCATATGAGCAGTGTTTCCAAAATCCCGGCGACGATCATTACCGGCTTTCTTGGCGCGGGGAAAACGACCCTCATCCGGCATCTCCTGGCAAATGCCAAGGGTCGCCGCCTCGCATTGGTGATCAATGAATTCGGCGATATCGGCGTCGACGCAGGCATATTGGACGGCTGCGGCGACGTTGCTTGCGGCGCGGAAAGCATCATTGAGCTTGCCAACGGCTGTATCTGTTGCACGGTCGCGGATGATTTTCTGCCGGCCATCGAAAAGCTCCTCGCCCTCGATCCCCTGCCCGATCATATCGTCATTGAGACCTCCGGCCTTGCGTTGCCGAAGCCTTTGGTCAAGGCATTCGATTGGCCGGAAATTCGCGCCCGCTTAACCGTCGATGGTGTCATCGCGGTGGTCGATGGCAGGGCCGTGGCGGACGGACGCTTCGCCGATGATCCGGCCAAATTGGCGCGCCAGCGGCAGGCCGATCCTTCGATCGCGCATGACAATCCGCTTGAAGAAGTATTTGGCGATCAAGTTCTCTGTGCCGATCTCATCATCCTCAACAAGGCCGATCTTATCGCCCCGGACGAGCAGCGTCGCGTTGCCGCCGACATCGCGGCTCTCCTTCCGCGCGCGGTCAAAATCCTGCCGGCCCATGAAGGGCGCATCGATGCGGCGATCCTGCTCGGTCTCGACGCTGCGGCGGAGGACGATATCGCCGCCCGCCCCTCATGCCACGACGACGAGCCGGACCATGATCACGATGATTTCGAAAGTGCCGTCTTCGAGATCGGCGTCGTCGATGACGGCAACGGGCTCATGCAAAAGCTTGCCGAAATCGCCGGGCGCCACGATGTGTTGCGGATCAAGGGTTTCGTCGAGATCCGGGGCAAGCCTATGCGGCTTCTCGTGCAAGGCGTCGGCAATCGCCTTCAGCAGACGTTCGATCGTCCTTGGCGGCCCGAGGAGAGTCGCAAAGGCCGTCTTGTGATCATCGGCGAAAGAGGCCTCGACATGGCTTCGATCGCAACCTCGCTGGCGAGCGGAGTGTCCTGATCCATGCATCTTTTGCCCGTTGAGACGCGATCGCTCGACGAAGCCGAGGCTGCCGTCGATCTTGGGCAGACACCGGGCGACCTCGTGTTTCTGTCTTTTTCGGATAGCGATCTCGCGATGGTCGCGGCCGCCGCCACAACGCGGAGCCACGGCGCGATGAGCTTGCGCCTGGCCAAACTCGGCGCGCTCAAACATCCTTATTCGGTTGATCTCTACATCGAGAAAGTTGCCAGCCAAGCTCGCTTCGTCCTGGTGCGGCTTCTCGGCGGACTCGACTATTGGCGTTACGGGATCGAGGAGCTTGCCCGCGCGGCGCGGGCAAGAAATTTCGCGCTGGCTGTCGCACCTGGCGATGGGATGGAGGATTTTCGTCTCGATGCCGCCTCGACGGTGTCGGCGTCGGTCCTGCACCGCATCCACGCCTCGTTCCAAAGCGGAGGCGTCCAGCATATCGCCGCGCTTCTCGATGAGATTGAGACTGCGATACACGCACCGTTTGCCTGGCCCGAGGCGCCAGCCGTGGCCGCGATCCCGGCGGCTGGACGTTTCGAAGCCGGCTGTCGGCAGTTCGAGGACGCGAAGGGTCACGCGCTGATGATCTTCTACCGGTCCTACAGGCTGGCCGATGATACGGGCCCCATCATCGCCTTGGCGCAAGCGCTCGCCGCGCGGGGGCTCGGCGTGACCTCATGCTTCGTCACTAGCCTGAAGGATGCCGAAGCGATTGCCACAATCGATGCGGAAATTGCACGAGCTCGTCCGGACGTCATCATCAATACGACGGGTTTTTCGGCACGCCTCGACACGGCGACAAGCGTTCTTGACCGTGCCGACGTGCCGGTCCTCCAGGCGATTTTCTCCGGGGCGAGCGAGCCGCAATGGCAAGCAAGTTCGCGGGGCCTCGCCGCCTCCGACCTTGCGATGCATGTCGTCCTCCCGGAAATGGACGGGCGGCTGATCACCCGGGCGATCGCGTGCAAGGCGGAGTCGGCCCATCATGCCGACCTCGAATTTACCCCCCTGGTCCATGCCCCATTGCCTTCGCGCATTGGCTTTGTCGCCGATCTCGCCGCCGCCTGGGTGAATTTACGCAAGACGCCGCGCGCGCAGCGCAAGATCGCCTGCATTCTTTCGGATTATCCCGGCAAGAGCGGCCGCGGGGGCTACGCCGTTGGCCTCGACACGGCCAAGAGTGTCGCCTCGATTGCCGAGTCCTTGCGCAACTCCGGATATGACATCGGGCCGCTCCCGTCCGATCTGATGCGTTGCCTCGAAGAGAAGAGTGTTACCGAACATCTGACCCTTGCCGATTATACCTTGGCCCTCGACGCCCTGCCCTCCGCTTTCGTGCAATCCGTCCGGGCCGCTTGGGGCGAGCCTGAAGCGGAGGCCGATCATGACGAATTTTGTTTTTCCGTGCTGCGAGCCGGAAATTTGCTCGTCGCGTTGCAGCCGGATCGCGGGACCGCTTCCCATCGCAAAGCGGAGTATCACGATAACGCGCTGCCTCCCTGCCATTCCTATGTCGCCTTCTATCTCTGGCTCCGGCAGCGAGAAATGATCGATGCGATGATCCACTGCGGTACGCATGGCACGCTCGAATGGCTTCCGGGCAAGGCCGTGGCGCTGAGCGAGGATTGCGCACCGGAGACGGTGCTCGGCGCGGTGCCGGTCATCTATCCTTTCATCGTCAACAATCCTGGCGAGGCCGCGCAAGCCAAACGGCGCATCAGTGCCGTCACCATCGGCCATTTGACGCCGCCTTTGACAACCGCCGGAAGCCACGGCGCGGCGCTTGAGATCGAAACCCTGTTCGATGAATATGTGATCGCCGAGGCGCTCGATCCGAAGCGCGCGCGGCTTCTCGCGCAAGCGATCCTCGAGCGCGCGCAGGAGACCGGCGTGCTGCAGGACAGCGGACTCAAGGATGGCACAGATCCGATGGCGGCCTTGCGGCATCTCGACGGCTGGCTCTGCGACCTCAAGGAGATGCGCATTCGCGATGGCCTGCATGTGTTCGGGCAATCACCGCAGGCGAGCCTGCGGGATGCGACCGCGATGACGCTCGCGCAAACGGCCGGCTGCGCGCAAGCGGAAAAAATTGGCGCGCTCATCGAGCGTTGCGGAGAGAGAGAAAGTGCGGGGCTCATCGCTGCCCTCGATGGCTGCTTTGTCGCGCCCGGCCCCGGCGGCGCACCCTCGCGGGGACGCGTCGACGTGCTGCCCACCGGACGCAATCTTTACGGGATCGATCCGCGCGCGGTGCCGACCCGTACCGCCTGGGAGATTGGTCAGCGCGCCGCCCAAGCGGTTCTCACGCGCCATGCCCAGGAGCATGGGGAATGGCCGCAGCGGATCGTCATGGATCTTTGGGCCAGCACCACGATGCGCACCGGCGGCGACGACCTCGCCCAGGCCTTTGCCCTGATGGGTGTCAAACCAAATTGGGACAATGCAACTTCGCGCGTGATCGGCTTCGAGATTATCCCGCCGGCGCGTCTTGCCCGGCCTCGGGTCGACGTGACATTACGTATTTCCGGGCTTTTCCGCGATGTCTTTCCGGCACAGATCGGCCTGTTCGACCAGGCGGTGCGGGCCCTGAGCGAAAGCGGTGAAGACGACGAGATCAATCCCTTGGCCGCCGCGCGCCGCCTGATGTCGACAAGTCCCGTACGTATCTTCGGCGCGGCGCCGGGCAACTATGGGATCGGCCTGACCCGCGCGATCAATGCCAACGCCGCCGCCTCCCGTGAAGATCTCGGGGAGCGTTATCTAGCCAGCGCGCCTTATGCCTTTAGCGGGACGCAAGGAGAAGGTGCCGCCCATCCAGGCTTCAGCGACAGAGTTGCAAGCGCCGATGCGCTTGTGCACGTCCAGGATCAGGACGAGCAAGACATCCTCGACTCCGACGCGTTCATCGATCATGAAGGCGGCTTTAGCGCCGCGGCACGAATGCTCGGCAATGCTGCAGCGGTCTATCATCTCGATACGGCACAACCGGACGCCATAAAAGTCCGCACGTTGAGCGAGGAAATCGCCTGGGTTGTACGCGCCCGCGCAAGCAATCCGCGTTGGATCGCAGGTCAAATGCGCCATGGCCATCGTGGCGCCGCCGAAATTGCCGAGACTATCGATCATCTCTTTGCCCTCGCGGTCATGACGGACATGGTAGCGAGCCACCATTTCGAGCTATTGTTCGACGCAACCCTTGGCGTGTCTGCGGTGCGTGATTTTCTTGTCGCGGCCAATCCAAAGGCGACACGGGCTATTGCCGATCGATTTGAAGCGGCCCTGGAGCGGGGCTTTTGGCAGAGCCGCCGCAATTCGACGCTGGCCTGCCTCGCCTCGCTACGGGAGACGCTCGCATGACAAGAGCCCTTCTTGTCAGCAAAGAGCAAGCCACGCTCCGCAAGGGCTGGTGTCCCGGCGTGTTGCGCCCGATGCAAGCGAAAGACGGTCTTCTTATCCGTCTAAGGATCAGCGCGGGAACCCTTTCCGCACCTGTCCTACGCGCACTTGCCCGGGCAGGGCGCGAGTATGGCAATGGGCTCTTCGAACTCTCGGCACGAGCCAATCTGCAAATGCGCGGGATCAGCGCGGAGACTTACCCTCGGCTCGTCGAAACGCTCGACAAGCTTGGCCTCGCCGATGCGGATGCAGCAGCCGAAGCGGTCCGCAATGTTTTGATCAGCCCGCTTGCGGGGCTCGACGGGCAGCTGGATGTAAGAGAAACTGGCAAGGCCCTCGAAGCCTTGCTCGTCACCCGCGCTGATTTGCACGCGCTGCCGGGAAAATTCGGAGTCGTGATCGACAATGGCAGCGTTCTCTCGCTGGCCAACATTGGCGCCGACATCAGGTTCGATTGGGCCGGAGAACGAAATGGCCAATGGTTCGACGTCGTGATCGGCGGACGGGCCTGCGATGCAACCTATTTGGGACGTTGCGAGCTACATGAAATTCCAATCCTTGCCGCACGGCTCGCATCGCTCCTCTGCGATCCGCCGCGCCGGATGCAGGAACTGATGCAAATCCGGGGGAGCCAGGCAATCGGCAGGGAGGCCGGGCTGAACCTTGTTCCGGCCCGCCAGCGCGATGCGACCGAGGATCCGTGTCCCATCGGCATGCTGCGGCCGTTCGAAAACTGTTTTGGAGTCGGCGCAACGTTTGGGCGACTCAACGCGAACATGCTCGACGCGCTGGCACTCGCAGCCGAAAAATTTGGGGGTGGCGAGATCAGGCTCACGCCGTGGCGCGCCGTCATTGTGCCGCATATTCAAGTCGCTCAAGACGCAGCCTTGCGCGCCTATTTCAAGGCGCATGATTTTATCGTAGACCGCCAGGACCCGCGCCTTGCAATCGCCTCATGCGGCGGCATGGACGCCTGCGAGCGCGGCACCACCAAGACCCACACCGATGCCCTGGAGCTGATGTTTGTCGCGCGGCGACTGCGAAGCACCGGGATCGCGCTGCATGTGTCGGGCTGCGCAAAGCTGTGTGCGCGGCACGCCGCGACACCCTATACTCTCATCGCTCACAACTCACGCTATACTCTCGCTAGCGACGCGACGGTGGGCGACAATGAGAGCAACGATGCCGGACTTAGTCTGGCCGAAGCAAAAACAATGATGGAAACCATGGCGCGCAAAGCGACACAAAAGAGAGAGCTTGAGGGCCCATGACAGCGGCACAAAAAACCAGCCGCTTCACCTATGTCCGGGACGGCGCCGAGATTTACAAGCGCTCCTTCGCGACGATCCGCGCCGAGGCCGACCTTACTCGTTTCACGCCGGAGGAAGAGCAGGTCGCGGTGCGTATGATTCACGCTTGCGGGATGATTGAAATCGCGGCGGATCTGATGTTCTCGGAAGGAGCGGTGCAGCATGCCCGCCAAGCGCTTCAGCGTGGAGCGCCTATCCTGTGCGATTCCAAAATGCTGGCGCAGGGCATTATCGCAGCGCGTTTGCCACATGCCAACAAGGTGATTTGCACCCTTGAGGATCCCGCCGTTCCATCGCTCGCGAAAGAGATCGGCAATACGCGGAGCGCCGCGGCGCTGGAACTTTGGCGTGACAGGCTCGATGGCGCGATCGTCGCGATCGGCAACGCGCCAACTGCCTTGTTTCATCTTCTCGATATGCTCGATGAGACTACCGCGCGTCCCGCCTGCATCGTCGGTATGCCGGTCGGCTTTGTCGGCGCGGCGGAATCGAAGGAGGCGCTCATTATGGACAATCGCGCGCCCTTCGTCACGATACGCGGACGCAAGGGTGGAAGCGCGATGGCTGCTGCAGCCTTGAACGCCATTGCGAGCGCAGCCGAATGAGCGCCGCATCGGCCGGCCGGTTGTTTGGCGTCGGGCTTGGTCCCGGCGACCCCGATCTTGTGACGATCAAGGCTGCGAAAATTATCGGTTCTTGCCAGGTTGTCGCCTTTTTCGCCAAGGCGGGGACGCGCGGAAAGGCCCGCATCATTCTGGATCGCTGGCTCAGCGGGCACTCTCTGGAATTGCCGCTTTTCTATCCGCTGACAACGGAAATGCATTTTTGCGATCCCGCCTATGTCGAGCAATTGCGGGCCTTCTACAAAGCGGCGGAAGAGGCCATTGCGGCACATCTTTCGGCCGGGAGCGATGTCGCCCTGGTGTGTGAAGGCGATCCGCTTTTTTATGGCTCTTTCATGCATCTTTATGTCCGGCTGAAGGATCGTTTCAGTATCGAGATTATTCCCGGCATCACCGGCATGTCGGGCTGCTGGAGCGCGGCAAAGGCGCCCATGGCATGGGGCGACGATGTCTTGAGTGTCGTGCCCGGCACGCTGGCGCACGCGGCGCTCGTTCGCCATCTCGGCACCAGCGATGCCGTCGTCATCATTAAGGTTGGTGCCAATCTTGCCAAGATTCGTGCCGCGATCGTCGAGGCCGGGCGGCTTCCCAGCGCGATCTACGTTGAGCATGGGATGAGCGAACACCAGAAGATTCTCCCACTGTCCGCAAAGACCGACGATCACGCGCCCTATTTTTCATCGATCCTCATCCCGGGCCAAGGCAGGCGCCCATGACATTTCCGCGCGGAGGGACTTTGAGGATCGTCGGTCTCGGCCCCGGCGATGACGCATGGATCACGCCCGAAGCTTCCGATCTCATCGCCACCGCGAGCGACCTTGTCGGATATGCTCCCTATCTCGAACGACTGCCGATCTGCCAAGGGCAGACACGCCACCCAAGCGGCAACAGAGTCGAGTTGGAGCGCGCGCGGCTGGCGCTGGGATTAGCCGAGGAAGGCCGGAAAGTGGTGCTCGTCTCCGGCGGCGATCCGGGGGTCTTCGCAATGGCGGCGGCCGTTTTCGAGGCTATCGAAGAGGGCGATCCGGCCCGGCGCGACATTGACGTGGCGGTCTGTCCTGGCATCTCGGCGATGCAGGCGGCGGCGGCACGGATCGGCGCGCCTTTGGGGCATGATTTCTGCGCGATCTCATTGTCGGACAATCGCAAGCCCTGGGCGCTGCTGGCAAAGCGGCTCGCGGCGGCGGCGGAAGGGGATTTTGTGATCGCGCTTTACAATCCGGCTTCCCACGCGCGGCCGCAACGCATCCATGATGCCTTCGCATTGCTGCGCGGACTGAAAGCAGGCCAAACCCCAGTCGTCTTCGCCCGTGCGGTGGGACGGCCTGACGAAGCCATTTTCGTCGCGACGCTGGCCGACGCAGACCCAAGCCTCGCCGATATGAGCACGCTTGTTATTGTGGGATCGAGCCAAACCAAAACAATCGCGCGCAAAGGCAAGGCGCCGTTCGTCTATACGCCGCGTGGGGCCGAGCCATGACGAAGAATCGAGGCCAAAACCTCGACCGGATCGTGCAAGACGAGGCCCGAAGCTTGCGGCGGCCGGGCGACCATGATGACCGGAAGCCTGAGGTTTCGCGCTGCGAGGATTTTGGCGTAAGTCGCCGTCCCGCCGCTGTTCTTGGTGACGATTACGTCGATCGCATTCGCGCGCAGCAGGTCCTCCTCCTCCGCGAGCGCAAAGGGACCGCGCCCCAGGATCACGCGATGGCGCGGCAAACCAGGCACGGCAGTCTGCGGCTCGATGGCGCGAATGAGATAGAAATGCTGCGGCGCCGCCGCGAACGCATCGATCTGCAACCGGCCGATCGTCAGAAGAACCCTCTTCGGCTCTGGCCCGAGCGCGGCGGCGGCGGCCGCCATATCGGCGACCTCGATCCAGGAATCGCCGGGTTGCGGACGCCAGGCGGGACGCGAGAGAACCACGAGCGGTATTTTCGCGCGAGCCGCGGCGATATCGGCATGACCCGACATTTGCTCGGCGAAAGGATGCGTCGCATCGACCAGCACGTCGATGCGCTCACTTTCAAGATAGGCACGGAGCCCCTCTGCCCCACCGAATCCGCCGATTCGATAGGGGATGGGCGGCGCATGCGGTGCCTTGGTGCGGCCAGCGAAAGACAATATGGACCAGACGTCGCTTCGCTCCGCCAGAAGATCGGCCAATTTGCTCGCCTCGAAGGTTCCGCCCAGCACGAGAACCCGCATCGCTCCTCCCCCGCGCCTTTGCCAGGGCTATCATGAATTCGCCGCGCGCCCCCGAAAAATGGCTTTCATTGATCGGCATCGGCGAAGACGGCATCGAAGCCCTTTCTCCTGCCGCGCGAACATTGCTTGCGCAAGCCCAATTGATCGTCGGCGGCGCCCGCCATCTGGCACTCGCCGGCCCGCTCGGCGCCGAGACCATGACTTGGCCCTCGCCTCTTGCCGGCGCAATTCCCAAGATTCTGGCTCGGCGCGGGACGCCGGTCTGCGTGCTTGCCTCCGGCGATCCGTTCTTTTTCGGCGTCGGCACGCTGATCGGTAGCCATGTTCCAGCCGTTGAAATGAACTGCCTTCCGGCCCCATCGGCATTCAGTCTCGCGGCGGCAAGGCTGCAATGGAGCCTGCAGGATTGCGGCCTCATCTCGCTGCATGGGCGCGAGTTGGAGCGGATTATTCCGGCGCTCCAACCGCGGGCACGACTCCTTTGCCTGTCATGGGATGAAACAACCCCACGACGCCTTGCAAAGCTCCTTTGCGAAAAGGGCCTTGGCCAATCGCGTATCGTCGTGATGGAAGCGATGGGCGGACCACGAGAGCGCCTGCGCAAGACGACCGCCGAGGCTTTCGCAATCGATTCGATCGATCCCTTAAACCTTGTGGCGCTTGAAATCACAGAGACTGCGCAATCTCACATTGTACCACTCGCCAAAGGCCTAGCCGATAGCTGGTTTGCAACCGATGGACAGCTCACCAAACGGGAGGTCCGCGCCATTACGCTTTCCTCGCTGGCACCGAAGCGGGGTGAGCTTTTGTGGGACGTCGGCGCGGGGTCCGGATCGATTGCGATCGAATGGCTGCTTTGCGATCCCGCCAATCGTGCCATCGCCATTGAAACGCGCGCGGATCGCGCGGACCGCATCTTGGCCAATGCCGCAGCGCTTGGCGTGCCGCAACTCGAAGTCGTCACGGGCACGGCGCCTGCTGCCTTCACGGATCTGCCGCAACCCCAGGCCATCTTCGTCGGCGGTGGGGCGAGCGACCCAAAGCTCCTCGATGCCGCATTCGCCGCGTTGGCGCCCGGAGGAAGGCTTGTCGTGAACGCCGTGACGCTCGAAACCGAGGCCGAACTCAGCCGCCGGTTCAAGGCCCTGGGAGGCGAATTGCTACGGATAGAGATTTCGCGGGCGGATCCCATCGGAGGTTTTCATGGCTGGCGGCCGGCGCGGCCGGTTACGCAATGGGCGGTGACGAAGCGATGAAGCATCACGATCCACATCAAAATGAGAGCACGCTCGCCATCGGAATTGGATGCAGAAAAAATTGTCCCAGTGAAGCGATCATCGCTCTGGTGCGCCGTGCCGTCACCTTGGCTGGATGCGAAGGCAGCCCCGCGACATTGTTCGCGCTCGACGTCAAATCCAAAGAGGCGGGACTTTCCGACGCTGCGCAGACTTTGCGCCTGGAACTTGTTTTTCTCGGCGCAGAGGTTTTGCGGCAAGCCGCGCCGCGCGCCTTGACCCATTCGCCGCGCATTGCGCAAATGTTTGGACTTCCGTCAATCGCCGAAACCGCCGCGCTGGCCGGAGGCGGGCCATCGTCCACCCTGCTCGTCCCGCGGATCAGCGCAGCAGGCGCAAGCTGCGCGATCGCCAAGAGGAAGCCATGACGGTTCATTTTATCGGCGCGGGTCCAGGTGCCCCCGATCTCATCACGATACGCGGGCGCGATCTGATTGCAAGCTCGCCAGTCTGTCTGTTTGCTGGCTCGCTCGTGCCTTCCGCTTTGCTCGCCGATTGCCCAGAGGGCGCCCGCATCCTTGATACCGCCGCGATGAATCTTGAAGAGATTTGCGCGGAATTCAAGCGAGCGCATGAACTCGGCCAGGACGTCGCGCGGCTTCATTCGGGCGATCTTTCGATATGGAGTGCGCTTGGCGAACAAATGCGGGCACTCGATCGTCTAGCAATTCCCTATACGATCACGCCGGGCGTGCCCGCATTCGCAGCCGCTGCCGCCGCCTTGGGGGTTGAACTTACCTTGCCGGAAGTCGCGCAATCGCTGGTCTTGACCCGAACTCAGGGACGCGCCTCGTCCATGCCGGACTCGGAACGGCTGGAGTTTTTCGCAAAGACACGGACAACACTCGCCATCCACCTCTCCATCCAGGCAATTGATCGGGTGGTCGCGGATTTAACTCCCTTCTATGGCGCCGATTGCCCGGTCGCGATCGTATTTCGGGCCTCATGGCCAGATCAAAAAATTCTGCGCGGAACTCTCGCCTCGATCGCCTGCGAGCTGAAAGATGCGCCGATGGAGCGCACGGCGCTGATTCTTGTGGGGCCGGTGTTGGAGCCACGCGATTTTCGCGACAGCGCCCTTTACGATCCGGATTATCAGCGCCGGTTTCGAGAAAAATCTCAATGAACCCGCCGAAAAGGCGTTCGGGCGACGAGACCGCCCTCTCGATCGAAAATTACGACTTCAAGCACGATATTGCTGTCCCGCAGGGGCTTGGCTGCCGTTTGCCAAGCCGCTTCGGCAACCGGGGACGCGATGTCAAAACCTTCCGCCTGCGCGAGATCCAGAATCTCCTTGGCGGTATTGGCGCTATTCACCTGCGCGATGAATTGATGGCCGGCGCCCGCGACCGCGCAAAGTGCCGCAAGCCAGGAAAAATCGACTTCGCCACGGCGCGAATGGAGGTCAAGAAGACCTTGTCCGAGCTTGGTCATTTTGGCAAAGCCTCCGGCGATCGTTACCTTGGCAACTTCGTGCCGGCGCAAATACTTCAGCATGCCGCCGACGAAATCTCCCATTTCGATCAGCGCAATTTCCGGCAGCCCATGCAAGGCCTTGATGGCGGCCTCCGAGGTCGAGCCGGTCGAGCCGGCGATATGGTCGAGGCCAGCGGCACGAGCAACGTCGATGCCCCGATGAATCGTGTCGATCCAGGCCGCGCAGGAAAACGGGACAACGATCCCCGTCGTTCCGAGGATCGAAAGACCGCCTATAATGCCGAGACGCGCGTTAAGCGTTCGCTCGGCAATTTTTTCACCGCCTGGGATCGAAATCTCGACCAGCACGTCGCCGGCGACTTCGTAGCTGCGGGCAACGTCTTCGATGGCCGCGACGATCATCCGGCGGGGAACCGGATTGATCGCCGGCTCGCCCGGCGGCAGGGGGAGGCCCGCGCGGGTCACCACGCCAATACCTTCTCCGGCCCGAAACTGGACGCCGGATTGAGGCGCGCCATGGCGGACGCGGGCGATGACAAGGGCACCATGGGTCACGTCGGGATCATCGCCCGCATCCTTGATGATACCCGCGGTGGCGAAATCCTCGCCAAGCTCCTCGTAAGCGAGCGCAAAAAGCGGGCGCGCCCCGCCCGGCAAAGTGATGGCGACGGGGTCGGGAAAGGCGCCGCTGACCAGTGCCTCATAGGCCGCCCCTGCGGCGGCGGCGGCGCAGGCCCCAGTCGTCCAGCCCTTGCGCAAAGGTACCGCCCGCGCAGAAATTTCGTCAGCTTCGCTCATCGGATGGAAAGCGCCCTCTCGTGACTCCCGGCGGCCATTTTTCAAACAATCTAGCACGCGGCCTCGTTATCGCCGCACCGCGTTCGGGCAGCGGCAAGACCATGCTCAGCCTGGGCCTCATGCGGGCCTTCAAAAACGCTGGCCTTCGCGTCGCGGGCGCCAAATGCGGGCCGGATTTCATCGACCCGGCGTTTCAT
This sequence comes from Beijerinckiaceae bacterium, assembly GCA_004564215.1. NCBI lineage: Bacteria > Pseudomonadati > Pseudomonadota > Alphaproteobacteria > Hyphomicrobiales > Beijerinckiaceae > Beijerinckiaceae bacterium. The sequence goes on from CP024846.1 coordinate 1,745,688, forward strand.
GCCGCCGCCACAGGAAGACGGAGCTTTAATCTCGACAGTTGGGCGATGCCACCGGCTTTTCTCGACGCGCTCGCCTCTCTTAGCAGCGAAGCTTGCGATCTTATTCTGTGCGAAGGCTTGATGGGGCTTTTCGACGGTGTACCGGCGGCGCAAGGCCGCACCGGATCGACCGCGGATATCGCGGCCAGGCTCGGCTGGCCTGTCCTGCTCGTTGTCGATGTCGGCGGGCAGTCGCAAACAGCGGCCGCCATTGTCAAGGGCTGCGCCAGTTTCGATCCCCGCATCCATATTGCCGGCGTCATTTTAAACCGTGTCGCCAGTGCCCGCCATCGGACGCTCGCGTCCCAAGCCATAGAGACGCTCGGAATAAAAGTTCTCGGTGCCTTGCCGCGCGATGAAAACATACGTTTGCCGGAACGCCACCTCGGTCTCGTGCAAGCTTCCGAAACCGCCGATCTCGATGCCCTGTTGGAAAAGCTCGCCGGTTTTGTGGCTGAACATGTCGATACCGACGCCCTCTTGTCGGCGGCCCGCGCGTCGTCGGAACCACGCGAAAGCGCGCCGTTTGCGCTGGCCCCCCCGGCGCAGAAAATCGCCATCGCGCGGGACGAGGCATTTTCTTTTTTGTATCCGCATATTCTGGCGGGCTGGCGCCAGGCCGGCGCCGAAATCGCTTTCTTTTCGCCGCTCGCGAATGAACCGCCGCCTGACGATTGCGCGCTCTGCTGGCTGCCGGGCGGCTATCCGGAACTCCATGCCGGGCGGCTTTCCGCGGCCGAGGATTTTTTCAAGGGCTTGCGCAAATTCGCCCAAAGCAAAGCCGTCCATGGTGAATGCGGCGGCTACATGGTGTTGGGCCAAGAGCTGACGGACAAGGAAGGCGGGGTTCACAGGATGGGGGGACTGCTGGGTCCTTCCTTCAATTTTGCCCGGCGAAAACTCCACCTCGGCTATCGCGAAGCCCGGCTTGCCGAGGATCACTTTTTAGGGGCGGCCGGGGTCCGCTTGCGCGGCCATGAGTTTCACTATGCGACGATCGAGGAGGCGGCTACGCCCGACCCGCCGTTTGCATTTGTGTGGGATGCCTATGGCGGCAACGAACTTGCGGAAGGCAGTCGGCGCGGCACGGTGACGGGGAGTTTTTTTCATCTTATCGCAGCCGGAGATGGAGGAGAGGCAAAGTGACGAAATTGATTGAAGAAAACGCCGCCTCGCAAGAGGTGCTGGCGGTCTACGCGGACATCAAAGAGACCCGCAAGATCGATTGGATCAATAATTTCTGGAAGGCGCTTGCCACTCATCCGGCGACCTTGAAGCGCATATGGGACAACATCAAGCAGGTCATGGCGCCGGGCGCCCTGGACCCGCTGACCAAGGAGTTGATTTACATTGCCGTCAGCGTCACCAACAATTGCCCCTATTGCATCGCGTCGCACACAGCCGCCGCGCGCAGCAAGGGAATGACCGACCAGCAATTCGCAGAATTGCTGGCCGTTACCGGTCTTGCGAATGAAACAAACCGATTGGCGAACGGATATGGCATTCCGGTGGATGAGCGCTTTCTCAATCCCGGCGGCTGATTAGCAAGACCTCGACGGGTCTGGGCGGTTGCCTTGCCGGACCGAGCTCTTTTTCAGATCAAAACTTGCGAAGAGCTTGGGCGGAACAGCCTATCAATGACGAAAAACTCAAACGGGGAGTCGGGAACAATGTGGCCTGTTGTTCGTTAATTTTTTAGGAGCTGGAGCTGCTGAGCTGGAGGATAAATAGATGCGTGGTCCGCAGAGAGAAAGACGGCCAGTGGATGTCATCGCCTCTGCAATACTCCTGGTGGTGCAAGAAGAGCGCAAAATGGATCCGAGCACCCAGGAGAGACAAATTCTACGCCGGCGCCGGCAGACAAGCCTGCCTCGGAACCGCGGTGAGATCCCGCCCACAAGAGCGTTCCGCCAATTCGGGTAAGCCCGCGCTACCCTATCTTTTGCGAACCCTGTTTGGGTCTTTCCAGAATCCGTTCAGCAGACGAAGAGGAGCGTCTATTGCTCCGGTTCGTCGATTTTTGGAAAAATTTCAATGGATGACGTAGATGAATTTTTGGCCGCCGCTATTCGGACCGCGTGGCTGCAGGTAGACGGTCCAGCTTCCCGATCGCAATATCATATTGGTGTTGAGACAGCCCGGCGGGTGCGTTCGGTTCTTGAGCGCCAAGGGTTTGTCATCACGCGACGGCCGCTGAAGGAAAAGAGCTCGGATTTCGACGGCGTGGATAGATTCGACCCCGTTGCGCCTTCGCTCAACAGCCGACCGATCGCCTTCGAGGATATCGCCGCGCACCCCGGCACAAAAGCGAAAGCTGGAACAAGAATTCTTTAGCTGTCGAGGCGAGGATTTATCGCAGGCAGCCAGCCACGATTTGGGCGCACGACTCCAACGGAGCAAGGATGCCCGGATCAGCCGCCGCATAGCTGACCGCCGATACACGTCCGGCCTCGAAGACGATGCTTGTGGTGCATTGGCCGCGACCGAGGACAGCACCGCTCACCAAATGTCGAGCTGCGCCGACAACAATATAGATCGCGATTTCTTTCCCGTCCGCTTTTACGATTTGGTCGGGCGTACCGGCGCAAGCCATGATTTCCGCGCGCCGCTTTCCAATCAAGGCCGGTCCGGCATCGACAGCCTGTTGATTTTGGACCAAGGCGCAGCATTGCAGCATCGAACTCAGCGCCAACGCGGCTAAAAATTTTCGCATCGGAAATCTCAAAACCATCTGTGCGGGGAGAATATCAATTTTCATGGGAGCATGTCCGAGGAAATTTCAGCGGCGCGGGGACCCTGGAGTCCGATAGCATGCTTAAGGCTTGCGGCTAGGATCTGAAATCGCCGGCCATGCGTTCTGGAGTCCGACCCGGAGCGCGCATTAGGGACTCTCGTGAAAACCGTGCTTGTAAACGACAAGATGCAGAGCGGTTATCGTTACAGGCTGACGGACCCTGCCGGGCGTAATTTCGACCCTGAATTCCAGCCCGACCTTAAGCCCCCGCAAATGTTGCAGCTGGGGGTTTTCGGCGGCAAATATATGACCGACACGGTGGAAGAGTTTCCCAAATCCTGGTTCGTCGGCGCGAAATTGTCGCCCCAAGGCCCCGACCCCGCTCAAAATTTCTTCGGGGTTCTGGCCAGTCAGCCGCTTTCCGTTTGGCGGGACAAGGGCTGGATCCATCCGGACGATCCGCGCGGCTGGTTCCAATGGTACTGCCGCTATTATATGGGCCGCCGAATGCCCGACGAAGATCAACGGCAAATCAGGCGCTGGAAAGCGATTCGGCGTCACATTGGACAAATTCGGCGTCATTGCGAGCCCGGCGATCTCCTCTGCCGCCGGCGTCAGCGCCAGGCCCTGCTCCACTGGGCCTACGATAGCCGCAAAATCTAGGAGGGCTGCCCCAAGGTCGGTTGCCCGGCCCGCACATATCGAGCGGATTTGAGCGATTCGCCCGGAGTATTTCTTAGCAAGCGCTTCTGATATTTATCGAAAAATATCAGCTTCTCTATTGACATGGATACTTAAAATACTATAATAGTTTTTATAGTTTCCATGCGCGGTGGCACGCTACAAGATTGCGTTGGCTCGCCCTCGCCCAACGCGGCAAAGTCGAAAGGAAACCCATGACCAGCGTTGCCCAAACTTCTGTCCTGATTGCCGGCGCCGGACCAACGGGCCTGACCCTCGCGCTCACTCTGCGAAGCTATGGAGTGAATGTGCGCTTGATCGACCGTCTGGCGGCCCCCGCGACGGTGTCCAAGGCGCTGGCCGTGTGGAGCGGCAGCCTGGAGGCGCTGGCCGGCCTTGGCGTGATCGATAAGTTCGTGGCGTCCGGTGCAAGGCTGGATTCGCTGACATTCGGCGACGGCCGGCATCGGTTGGGCAGGTTGGCGGTTGGCGCCGGTATCGACAGCCCCTATCCCTACCCGCTTCTGCTTCCTCAATCGCGCACGGAAGAGATTCTGAGCGAGCGGCTGGCCGAAGTCGGCGTGAAAGTGGAACGTGGCGCCGAACTGGTCGGCTTTGCCCACGACGAGACAGGGGTCACGGCGCGCATCCGTCATGCCGGTGGCGCGGAAGAAGAGGTGCGCACGCTATATCTCGTGGGTGCCGACGGCGCCCGTAGCATCGTGCGCCAGAGCCTCGGTGTGACCTTCGAGGGCGATACGGAGCCGCACATCTATCTGCTGGGCGATGTGAAGATCACCGGCGGCGGCCTCGACCACCGCACAATTTACATTTGGTGGCACCAGGGCGGCACTGTCGCTTTATTCCCGTTCGAGGAGGCGACCTGGCGCATCTTCGCCATGCGGGCGGACAGCGCGGATGCACCGCCGACGCTCGCTGAACTCCAAGCGCACATGGACCGTCACGGGCCACCCGGTGCGCAGCTTCACGATCCGACCTGGCTTTCCGCATTCCGCATCAATGAACGCTTGGCCGGCCGTTACCGCATGGGCCGAATCTTCCTTGCCGGCGATGCCGCCCATATCCACAGTCCGGCCGGGGGCCAGGGCATGAACACCGGGATCCAGGATGCCACCAATCTCGGCTGGAAATTGGCGCATGCGCTTCGCGGCCTGGGCAACGCTGAATTGCTCCTCGACAGCTATGAGGCCGAACGGCGGCCGGTGGCCCGCGAGGTCGTCGACGGAGCGGCGCAGAAGCTCCGTGCGGCCTTCGCCACGGGGATGGTGGTGCGCCTGATCCGGGATCTTGCGATGGTGGTCGCCGGCAAGCTGCCCTGGGTGCAGAAGAAACTGCAGGAGGAACTCTCCGAGACTCAGATCGTCTATCGCGGCGGCCCTCTCGTGGAACTCGGGGTGCCACCGCGCCATGCTCAACGCACCGATGTTGGCACGCGGGCCCGCGACGCCGACTTCATCGATCCTCAAAATGGCCAAAAAAACAGGCTCTGGCCACGCCTTAGCGGCCCCCATCATACTCTGCTCGTGTTCGAGGACGCCGCGGCGCCGATACCGCTCGACAGCATTGCCGCCTATCGAGGGAAGGATCTCGCGCTGATCCGGCTCGACGCAAAGAGCGATCCGGGCGGGCAGGTTCGGGACCGCTATCATATCGGTGTCCCGGGTTGGGTGTTGGTGCGCCCTGACCAGGTGGTGGCGGCGCGCGGCGGGGCCCGCGATCTCGCGCGGCTCGCCAACTACCTCGATCATGTGCTAGGGGCGAGCGCTACGTCATAAACGGAAGCTGCCAAGCACAGCGCTCCGTGGAACCATCGAGGAGAGCCACCGGATCGTAAACGACCCGTTACCGCTTCCTCCCATCGATTTGGACGATGGGGCGGCGGGGCGCATTCTTGCTGCCGCGCGAGAGATCCTTTTTCGGGAACGTTACAGCGGTCTCACCATGGATGGGCTCGCTTTCGCGCTCGGAATGAGCAAGAAGACGCTTTACATCCATTTCCCATCCAAGGATGCGATCGTCGCTGCCATCATCGCGACGACGGGCGCGACCATCCGCCGGCAAGTCGAGGCCGTGCTCGCCGGGCCGGATCGATTTCCCGGCAAGCTCGAAGGCGTGTTTGCCATTGTTGCCGCGCAATTCGGCACGATGAGCCCGGAATTTCTGAGCGACCTTCAGCGATTCGCGCCGCACCTCAATCGCGCAATCGACGCGCTCAAAGAGCACAATATTCCCCTTCTGTTTAGCCGTGTCCTGGCTATGGGCGCCGAACAAGGGATGGTGCGCCCCGACATCGATGTGACGTTCCTGATCGAATATTGGCTCCAGGTGATCAAGGGCATGCATGATCCGGCTGTGCTGGCCCGAACCGGCCTTGCGCCCCGCGCGGCCTTCGAAAAGGCCCTCGATCTTTTGTTCTGCGGCGTGCTGACCCCCGCCGGACGGGCGCAGAGCCGGTGGGCCGACCCGAATGGCGATGACGCATGAGCCCTGCCGTGAGCGCGTCGAGCTCGACAAGCGAAACCGCTGCCAAGCTGATTGAATTACGCTCAAAGCTGCGCGGATAGGTCGAGTGTCCGATGTCAGCCCCAAGGAGCCAGGATAGGGTTTGGCGGGTTCCTCCCGAGGAATCGAAGTCGAGGAGACATTGATATGAGGCAAGCTCACAAATTTTATATCGCCGCCATCTCGACCATTATGCTGGCTTCGATCGGCGGAAATGCCCTGGCCGTGCAACCAACGCACTTTACGTTTACGCCTAGATTTCAGGACCCAGATCCCGGCAAAAGAATTTGGGCGATGCAAGGCAGCCAGTATGTCGAGACCCTGCCATCCGGGCGGCGCAACACATTCCGCGTCAAGAAGCCCGGGACCGTCCATGGCCAGTCGGGAACCATTATCCAAAAAATTGAAGAGCCTAATTTCTATGTTTTCATCGCGGATACCGATGCGCCACGTAAGGAGCTCTGGTGGTGGCGTGACAAGGGTCCCTGGAATTTCATGGGCAACATGCAGGACGTCATGCCGGTTCGGATCGATTGACGGGCGGCCAATCGAGGCGGTGTCACCCTAAGTTTTCAACCGGAGTTCGATTTTACCGGAGCTGATTTCACGATAAGCCTTTACGGCGGCCGTCCCTCAACGGCCGCCGGCTCAGCTATCCTGCAGAATGGAGGTCCACCGTGACACGCCGCTCCGACATCCTCAAGATTTTCGCGATCGCCGCTCTCATAGGGATAGGGTTTTATTACCTCGCGCATTACGGCCTGACCCTACCTGAACAGCTTCCATAAAGGCCGCATCTCCCGTACGGCCAAGGCCACGTTAACGGGAGCCGTGGTCGAGAATAACGCGGCCAGGGGCTTGCCGAGACCATTGATTGGACCAAGTTTCTTAGCGCGGGCGTTGTCCCGCGGGTTGGAGGCTGAAAATGAAGACGGGCTTTCGGCTGAATGAGGAAAACTGGGTGGCGCTGGCAGCGTTCGTGACGCTCGGGTACACCGTTCTGAGGCTCTTGGTCACCTAGGCAAGCTGGCCCTGCACCGGCCTGGCGCCCTTTGCATGCCGAGGTTGCTGCGATCGGCACGGCTCTCCCTGCGCGATTACTTCGACGGTCTCGTGCGCGCCTCGATGCACTCTGCGAAGATTCGTCGGATCAAGCCGCAGTCACCCTATAACCCAATAGAAAATGCGGAGATGGTCTCATTCGCTTCGCAAGACCTATTTATTGTGATCCACCCTTGAAGTTGACAAACCCAACTCAGCCCAGGCGTTGCGACTTGTTCCGCAACGCCATTTTTATGAGATTTATATACGGCAGGCCCTCGAGCGCACTCGAATCTATACGCCGCTCACGATAGCTTTCTGATCGTACTTAGTTTTGGGCGCAGCCGTGGCCGACGCCGCTTCGCGGCCTAGCTAGTTCACCTGGGTATGAGACCCTGCCGGTTCCGATGCAACAGGAGCGATGCATGACAAGGATTATATATGAGGTTGTCGAACATGACGGGGGTTGGGCCTATCGGGTCGACGGAGTATTTTCCGAAACCTTCCCATCCCATGACCTCGCTCGGCAAGCGGCGGATCGCGCCGCGAGCGAACAAAGTGTTCCTGGCGATTCGACGGACATTTCGTATGAAGACAAGGAAGGCCGTTGGCACGATGAAGCATCGCCGGGCAGCGATCGGCCCGAGACCGACGTCGAGGGCTAAATCACGCCTTGCCACGTACCGGCGTTAGTTGAATGAGCAAACTATTGTGATTTGTGAATTGTCGATTGTTTATTAATTAGAGAACGACACCAAAATCACAGCTTAGGCGCTCGTACGAAATCACACATGGCGCAGCGGCGGCTCCTAGAAAGCGGCTCGCAAAGCTTCTATGTTTGACCTCTTAGTCGTTTCTTCCACAGTGGAATGCCGACGTTGGATATAATTTCAAAGCCTCCCCATTTTAGCGCCGAGGAAGAGCTTATTTTAGCTTCCTTCACCCGTCGTCTCATCGAAATAGCGGCCATTGCCAGCGCCCATCGAGCGGGGGTATCCGCCCTCGATACACTCAATACGATGCTGTTGCCTGCGATCTCAATCGATCGAAATGGGCTCGTTGTCGGCATGAATGCTGAGGCTGACGCGATTTTTGATGATGAGGTCATGGTCAGCAATCAGCGTCTTTTTATTCGGGACGTTGAAGCTCGCGCGGCTTTAAAGGCATCGCTCAATAGATTAACCGATCAAATAGAGGTCACCATCGCCGAGCCGATCGTCGTTCGACGCTCCGATAAATTGCCAATCATTTTGCGCATCTGGCCCTTTAAGGGGCCAGCACACCTGCCTGAACAGGACGTGCATGCCCTGATAACGCTGAATGCATTAGGGCCGAAACCTGGGCCGCCCGCAGCGATGCTTGCCAAAGCCTTTCATCTAACTCCTGCGGAAGCCAAGCTCGCGAGCATCATCGCCCGCGGCGTACCGCCCGAAGTTGCCGCAAGAGAACTGAAAATCTCCAAGGAAACGGCACGCAATCGGCTCAAATCCATCTTCGCCAAGACGGATACCCATCGCCAGAGTGAACTTGTCGCCCTCCTCCGACAGGTCCAATGATGGATTCGCTTTAGCTCGAGCCAAAGGGTCTCGGGCGATTTTGACACGCCACGCTAAGCGCTTGCTGTCCAGTTGGTCGCAGCACGGCACCCACCCCGCGAGGTGGTTCTGGGACTTAGCCCTGAAATCCATTACGGAATAGGCCGAGGAACGTTTCGCCGTAGAAGCCGGAGACGATGACCATGTCGAATGCTGAGCACGATGTCATCGTAATCGGGGCTGGGGCAGCCGGAATCGCTGCGACGCGCCGTCTCGTCGAGGCCAAAATCGATGTGCTGCTTCTCGAAGCGCGCGATCGCGTCGGCGGCCGGGCCTACAGCCTGCGCAAAGGCGACGGTCCTGCGATTGATCTTGGATGTGGCTGGCTGCATTCAGCAAACGTCAACCCCTGGACCGAGATTGCCACGGCTCTTGGTTTCGAGATCGATCGAACTCCTCCGCCTTGGCAAGATGAGAAGCGCCAGATGGGAATGGCGCCGGCGCAACATAATGCGTTTGGCAAAGCCTCGATGCGCTTCTGGAGCCATTTTGATACCGGTTTGGAGATTATCGATCGGCCTGCCGGTGCTTACCTTGAGGCGGGGAACCCATGGAACGCGCTGATCGATGCGACGTCGACCTACATCAATGGAGCGGAACTCGACCGGGTCTCGGCGGTGGATCTGTCTCGATACGCAGACACGCAAATCAATTGGCGCCTACTGGCCGGCTTCGGAACATTGATCGCACGCTGCAGTCTTGGTCTTCCGATAGCGTTAGGCTGCAAAGTGACTGAGATTGACCACTCGGGTTCTGACCTTTGCGTTGAAACTGCGCATGGCGCTCTACGAGCTCGAGCGGTCATTGTTACGGTTTCGACCAATCTGTTGGCTGCTGGCGCACTATGTTTCAAGCCCGAACTCTCAGCACCATGCGCCGCTGCCGCCGATCTCCCCCTCGGCTACGCGGAAAAGGTCTTTCTCACAATTGATGATGCCGCCAAATTTCCAGAAGACGCCCGCTTTTTCGGGGCGACAGATCGGACAGCGACAGGCACCTATCATTTTCGACCCTTGGGCCGGCCTGTGATCGAAGCCTATTTCGGCGGCCGCTTGGCTCGCGAACTGCAAACCGCTGGCAAGGCCGCGATGATCGCCTTTGCGATCGAGGAGATCGCCTCGGTTCTGGGCACCGCGATCGTCTCTCATTTGGAGCCGCTAAAGGTCAGCAGCTGGGCGAACGACCCGCTCGTCTTGGGATCCTATTCACACGCAAGGCCAGGTCGAGCGGAGGCCCGCTCCGTGCTCGGCACGCCAATCCAAAACCGCATCTTCTTTGCGGGCGAGGCATGTTCGATCCATGATTTTTCAACGGCGCATGGCGCGTATAAGAGTGGCGTTGCCGCTGCGGAAGCGTGCTTGGCCCATGCGCCAATTGGGTTGCGGGCTGGGCGTTATTTAAGCCCCTAGCAATTATTCGGCGCGCCTCTTCTTCCCTCTCCAGCAAGACAAGCGATCGGCGGAGTAAAACCTTCAACCTGACGCTGTGCGGAGGCCAAGCTTTGGGGTAGGCAACACCCAAGCAGATGCACCCGCTGATATTCATCGGTTGGGCCGGGCCGCACTATCTTGAATTTTCTTCGGGTCGCACCACGTCAGTGCTCCTCGTGTGGCATGGGCGATGAAGATGCGCCGCAGATATTCAACTTTCGAACGCGCCACCTTCATAAGAAGGCGAGCTCGAAGCCTCGCCGTCACCGGACAATTTTCCGATTGGCGGGCGATTGAGGCTCATTTGCAAATTCGAGATAATTTAATTGAAGCCAGCGAAGAGCTCGATGATTCACTCTTGCGGGAAGAACTGGACGCGAGCTGCCACCAGGCGCAGCAGGTTCGTTCCAAGCTTTGACGGTGGCGCCTTTCCGTCCCGCTGACGGGCGTTTTAGCACGCGACAGCGCCGTGCAGATGAACCTCTTTGGTCCTATTCGGTCAGGGCTTCAAGCGCGTGCTCGATCTCTGCCGGAAAAAATGGCTTTGAAATAAAAGGCGAGCTGCGCAGGGCCGCTGGCAGCTCTGCTTGCGCGGAAGCCGAAACAAAAACAAAGGGCACGTTCTTGCGTTCAAGAATTTGCGCAATCTCAAATGTCTTGCCGTTGGTTACATCGACATCCAGAAAAGCAAAATCGAGATCTTTAAGTAAAGTCTTCTTGGTGCCCGCAATGGTCGCTTCGATCACGACGTCGGCTTCAACGATTTCCCTAATCATACTCTCGAGATCCAGCGCAACCAGGGCTTCGTCTTCGACAATCAAAATATGCAATATTTTCATGAGACTTAGCCTAAGGTTGCGGGATTTCTGACCGTTCAACCCGCTGACGCTGCAAAAGTTTCTTCTGTAATGTCGGAGCAGACGCTGCCTTAGTTGGTCCCTACATCGGCATTAGCTATATCCGTGGAGGCGCTGATCGACGCGCCAATTTTTCATCCCTGCGGTCATGGCCTCTCCGGTCGGGCAGGGAACACGGCTATGGCCACGGACCACTCCAATCAAAGCAAACAAAACCGTTTGCTCGCCGTACTTCCGCCTCCGGATTACGCACTCTTAGCGCCTCACTTAAAAGAAGTGTCGCTCGAGTTGGGCGCGCTTTTGCAGGAAGCGGGCGAACCGGTCGAGCATATTTAGTTTCGGCATCAGGGAATGATTTCCCTCCTGGCGATCATGTCGGACGGGCAAGGAATTGAGACGGCCACGGTGGGGATCGGAGGCGTGGTAGGAGCCATGTCCGCTTTCGGCATCCGCCTCGCCTTCGCCAGGGCCGTGGCTCAAGCTCCCCTGGTGGCTGCGCGCATTTCGAGCGCGCAATTTCAGGGCGCGATCGAGAAGAGCGCGGCGATCAGAAATCTGATCCTGCACTACAATGAAGCGCTCCTGGCACAGGTTCAGCAGACCGCGGCCTGCAACGCCCTCCATGAAGCGGACCGCCGTCTCGCCCGTTGGTTGCTCCAGACTCGCGACCGCATCGATAGCGACGTGCTTTCGCTGACTCAGGAATTCCTGTCCCAAATGCTCGGAGTGCGGCGCACGACCGTGACTTTGGTCGCGCGCAAGCTTGAGAAGGCTGGCGTCATCCAGAATCGCCGGGGCCGGATCGTGGTGACCGACCGCAAGGGTCTCGAAGATTTGGCCTGCGAATGTTACGCGATGGTTCGAGAACGGCTGCGGGCCGTGCTGCCTGAGGATGCTCTTTAATTTACAACAGAGTCGGATACCGAACAGGCCCAGCTCAGGCATGGAGTAAGATTGCCTCGGTAATTTATGCCTAAGGCGCGTGCAATGGCGGCAATGAGCAGGGACCAAGCACCATCCTCCCTGGACTTTCATGCCGGGCCAAAAGAATTGCCGTCGTCACCGCAGCAACTGCCGCTATCTGGAAAATCGGTTCTCGTCATCGAAGATGAAATGCTGATAGCCATGTGCGTCGAGGCTTGTCTTGGCGACGCCGGGGTCGCCATGGTGAGGATCGCCAATTCCTTGGTCTTGGCACGGCGAATCCTCGACGAAGGCATTCGATTCGATGCAGCGATTGTCGATCTCTACATGCCGGATGGAAATGCAAGCCCGCTGGTTCAGCTGTTGTCAGCACGGGGCGTACCCGTCGTCATCACCACTGGCGATCCGGCGGGTCATGCGGAACCTGCGTTAACCACGGCTGCCGCGATTCTGCAAAAGCCGCGCTCCAATGGCGATCTGATCAAGGCGGTCATTGGATGCATGGTTGGCGCCTCGCACTAATATCCGCGCTTCGACGTACCGGGCCTCGGATATTCCTCAGCAGGCGCGTAAACTTTACCTCACCAATTGGCTGCGTCGCTCGTCAGACATCAGATGGAAGCTTGTGCAAAGCCCCTCTCAGCCGCGATCATGCCGCCCAAGGCGTAGTTTGTTCGTTGGAAATATCGCGTTAAGCGCGAAATGCTGGTGCTCAGAGTTGTAGCGCGTGCGCTCGATTGTCACATCGACTTGAACCTTGGTCGCCCGACCTGGCTTGCCATTGAACAACCCAAATTGCTCACCACATGGAAGGGATCGTGGCGGGCCTGAGTTCATGCCACCAAGCCGGTTTTACCTCCCTGGCCGTTGCAGCTCACTTCGCCACCATGCTAAGCAGGCGCGCGCTGGACTTTGCGTTCGCGTCCGACATTTTCGGAGACATATTCATGACACTCGTTTTGGTCGTCGGCTGGGGCCTTTTTACGGCTCTAACCGCTTACATTGCCTTTGCCTCGACCCGTCCCGAGCGTCCTTGAGCGGCGGCGGTCTTCTGCGATTTTCGCACCTGTTCCTAACGTCCGCTGCGTCCCTCCAGGCCGATTGCCATCGAGACGCCTAAAATGAACCGACGCCCGTGCAGGCGTCGTGGACCGGGATCGTAAAAGGGCCACGCGAGCCAAAGGTCTATAAGATTGCGGGCAGTTCAATGCACATATGGCGAGCTGCCTGCTCCTGCAGGTCGATGAGGGATTTTGGGCGGCCGAGGGGCGCCTGAAAGGTCTGATCACGGCACCGCGCCAGATGATCGAAGCCAAGAGCGTTGATCCGATCCATCTTGCTAATTTTGTGCGCGTGATCTTTACCTCGAACGAGGACTGGGTTGTTCCGGCAGCCCTCGATGAACGGCGATTTTGCTTTCTCGACGTGGCTCCGCATGTCGCGCAAAATCACGCCTATTCCGCGGAGAGGAACGCTGAGATGAATACGGGCGGCCGCCAGGCGCTGCTCGCCGATCTCCTTGCCTCCGACCTCGACGCCGGGCGCGCCGAACCTTCATCATTCTGAAGACCGCAGCGCTCCTTGAGCAAAAGCTCAGATCGATGGACGCCATCACGGCGTGGGGGTTCGAGCGGCTCTCAGATGGGAAGCACGACACGGCGGGGCGGCAGCTGGCAGCAGTGCCTGTCGGTGGTGGGCGGCGGAAAGCTGAAAAGACTTCGTTTGCGGTACGTCCCGCGGGTCAACGGCGTTTCGATCCACGCCCCTGCGCGAGGGGCGACGAACCGCGCCAGCCGGACCGCGCGTCATTAAGATGTTTCGATCCACGCCCCTGCGCGAGGGGCGACCAACAGCGGCGGAACGCGATGGTCTCGCAAAATTGTTTCGATCCACGCCCCTGCGCGAGGGGCGACCCGGACGCAATCCACAACAGAGCCCCATTGGACAGTTTCGATCCACGCCCCTGCGCGAGGGGCGACCGTCGAGCCCATCGTGGTTGTAGTTGCGAAATAGGGTTTCGATCCACGCCCCTGCGCGAGGGGCGACAAGGGACGGGGCGAACACAGTTAGATATTGAGAGTTTCGATCCACGCCCCTGCGCGAGGGGCGACATAAAGCTTCGTCGCGTTCCACGGGTCGAAACCGTTTCGATCCACGCCCCTGCGCGAGGGGCGACGCGATCGAGCGTCATGGTGGCGCCCTCATGATGGTTTCGATCCACGCCCCTGCGCGAGGGGCGACGAGGCGGCAGCTTCCCGATGGCCCAGCCGAAGTGGTTTCGATCCACGCCCCTGCGCGAGGGGCGACGATCTGGAACTGCATCAGTTTCGGGCGAACGATGTTTCGATCCACGCCCCTGCGCGAGGGGCGACAAAGCTCCAGATTTAGCGTCCCGGCGCTTCAATGTTTCGATCCACGCCCCTGCGCGAGGGGCGACATAGGTCGGCTGAAACACCGTGTAGCGATCGCCGGTTTCGATCCACGCCCCTGCGCGAGGGGCGACCATGGTCGGCAACCAAGAGGGCGGCGGCGACATGGTTTCGATCCACGCCCCTGCGCGAGGGGCGACGGAATTCGATCGCTATCTCGGTGGGCTCTGGAAGTTTCGATCCACGCCCCTGCGCGAGGGGCGACCCCCGCCGAACCCGCATCGCTGAGCAAGGGGAAAGTTTCGATCCACGCCCCTGCGCGAGGGGCGACTTGATCGCGCGAACATAATCGAGTGCGAGCGCAAGGTTTCGATCCACGCCCCTGCGCGAGGGGCGACGCACCCGCTCAACCATTGCCTCAAGCTCTTCGTTGTTTCGATCCACGCCCCTGCGCGAGGGGCGACCGCTCCTTTCAATGGTTGAAATTAACCACAAAGGTTTCGATCCACGCCCCTGCGCGAGGGGCGACGTCATCGGCCATGAGCCGCTCCTTTCAATGGTTGTTTCGATCCACGCCCCTGCGCGAGGGGCGACCTGTCCCCATTGTGTGTACTTCCCAAGGTTGTAGGGTTTCGATCCACGCCCCTGCGCGAGGGGCGACATGGCCGAAGGGACGCCCGCGCAAGCCTAAGGAGGTTTCGATCCACGCCCCTGCGCGAGGGGCGACAACTTCTCGCGCCCCATTTCGAATGACTTGAATTGTTTCGATCCACGCCCCTGCGCGAGGGGCGACGCGATCACCAACGCGCAGTTTCTGCCGCTGGTGAGTTTCGATCCACGCCCCTGCGCGAGGGGCGACTTCATTATTACGTCGTCGGCGCCTCGATCACGACGTTTCGATCCACGCCCCTGCGCGAGGGGCGACCAGAGATATTGACGCCTCGACCCGCAACATCGAAGTTTCGATCCACGCCCCTGCGCGAGGGGCGACTGAGCAAGCCGGCCTATGAACACAGCTATCCGGGTTTCGATCCACGCCCCTGCGCGAGGGGCGACCTCCGGCGGGATCGCGGAATGGCGCCTGGATCGGTTTCGATCCACGCCCCTGCGCGAGGGGCGACAATGGGGACAGGGCTCCCCTGGTGATCCAACGAGTTTCGATCCACGCCCCTGCGCGAGGGGCGACTCCGTGGCTCATTCTCGTGAGACCGGGAATGTATGTTTCGATCCACGCCCCTGCGCGAGGGGCGACTGGGCCGCCCGCCAGTAGACGTGGCCGCGCTGAGTTTCGATCCACGCCCCTGCGCGAGGGGCGACCTTGGAATTCCTCTCTCACAAGGCGAGCCGAATGTTTCGATCCACGCCCCTGCGCGAGGGGCGACATGGCCGAAGGGACGCCCGCGCAAGCCTAAGGAGGTTTCGATCCACGCCCCTGCGCGAGGGGCGACACGCAATCTGAATGGCGCCGCATGATCCGCGCTGGGAGGTTTCGATCCACGCCCCTGCGCGAGGGGCGACCCGCGTCCGCGCATAGCGCCGATCCCGCTCAGTGTTTCGATCCACGCCCCTGCGCGAGGGGCGACAAGGCACGGCAGCTAACCAGCCGGATTATCAGGCGTTTCGATCCACGCCCCTGCGCGAGGGGCGACGACCTGTTTCTAACTCTTTCATTTCCTTTGCGAAACTGGCTTTTACGCGCGAACCTGGCAACGACCGCAATGGAGGCCGAGAACGACGCTCTGCGCAAAGCGCAGACATCCATTCTTATCAACAACATACGCGCGGCGCGAAATGGATGGGATTTCGAGGCGCGCTTACGGTTCGCGCATTCAATGTTTAATGGCATTGGCGATCTGTGATTGCGCTTTCAAACAATGAGCGGCCCATTGAGATCGGCCGCCGGTTTGGCCCCGACATGTTCGATGCGTCTCTGCCAATTGGCACCGAGATAATAGTAGCGCAGGCTATCGTGCTTCTCGTCGATGATTCCCTCAAGCCGCGACTTGAGCAATGTCCACTGCGCGGGATCCACCTCGATCTCGAAGACGGAATATTGCACGCGCTGGCCGAAATCCCGGCAGGCCTTGGCAACCCGCCTCAGGCGTCTCGTGCCATTGCCCTCGGTCGTGTTCACATCGTAGGTCACCAGCACCAGCATGGCCTTCGTCTCATTTCCAAAACCATGGAGGATAGGCGTCGAGGTCGCCGCGAAGATGCCGCGCGAGCAACAGCGCTTGCAGGTAAGGCACAAGCCCGAGCGGCGCAATTTCATCGAGAAACGGATGCTTCCGTTCGGTCCGCTTGCGTTCCTGCCAAGCGGAAAGAACCGTCTTTCGGCCTTCATCGGTCAAGAGAACGGCGCCATTGTCCTGCGTCACGAAATCCTTCATGCGCAATTGTCGTCGATTGAGCAGCGCCAAGGCGAGCCGGTCGGCCAAAGCCGGGCGCAATTCCTCCATGAGATCGAGCGCGAGGCTCGGACGGCCCGGCCTATCCCGGTGAAGAAAGCCAACTGCGGGATCGAGGCCGACGCTCTCCGCCGCGCTCCGGCAATCATGCGTGAGAAGTGTGTAGAGGAAGGATAGCAGGGCGTTCACGGGATCGAGCGGCGGTCGGCGCGATCGTCCGCGAAAGCGGATGTCTGGATCGCTCGCGCGAATCAAATCATCGAAGACGCCAAAATAGACTTGGGCTGCCTCGCCCTCGGCGCCACGCAGCAGGTCGATGCCGTCCTTGGAAGCGCCCGCGCGCCGCAGGATTGCTCCCAAGCGCGTCACGGCGGCCTCTATCGCCACTTTCCGATCTTGCGTGATGTCCTCGCCATGATCGCGCAATGCCCGCTGCAAGACCGTTCGCTGATTGGAGATCTTGCCGCAGACAATGCTCCTTACGATCTCGTCGGGTCGATCGGATATGCGATATTGTTCCCGCCGCAGCAGGACATTGCCGCTCACGGGCCCCTCGATGCGGGCTTGAAAACGTCCAACCCGATCGAGAAGCGCGATTGTAACGCCGGCGGCCGCGCAGGCCTGCATGAGCGGCGGCGAAAGATAAATGGCGCCGAAGGTCACGACCGAGGCCAGCATATGCAAGGGGACGCGCGCGCGTTCCTCGTCCTCGATCGTGACGACAAGGTTTTCACCGTCCTTGCGCAGACTTGCGCCCTCGGTCGTGACATAGACCGTGTTCAAGAGCTTTTTCACAGCGACGCCACGTCGGAAGTGGTGTCGAGAGCCGAACGAATCTCGCGCTCGCGCCAAGCCTTGGCGGAGCGCGCGCCGGCGCGCGGCCGACAGAGGTCGAGCAGCGAGCAAGCCCGGCATTTGTCGGCGCGATATTCAGCCGGAGGCGTGCGACCCGAGGCGAAGACTTCGCGTAAGGAAGCGGCCGTCGCTTCAGTCAGGCGCCGCAATTCGTCGTCGAAAGGCACGACGACGCGCCGGCGGGTTTCCGCATAGAACAAGGCGCCTTGCGGAACTGCCTTGCCGGTCATCTCCTCCAGGCACAGGCCCTGCGCGCAAAGCTGGACTTCATCGGCGCGATGGCGCTTCGCCTTGCCGCGCTTGAATTCGACCGGAAAGGGCGTTTCGCCATCCCCCTCGCGATGGAATTCAACGAGATCGGCAACGCCGGCGATACCAAGGCGGCGCGAGGCCAGCGGCATTGACGCAACGCGCCGTATGCCACGCGAATAGCGCTGGCCCGGTTCGTCCGTGGCAAGGTGAACGATGCGACCCTCGGCGGTGAAGCGGTTTTCCTCCCATAGTCGTTCGATGTGAATCAGCGCGGCCTGGCGCAAGCAATAGACCGCGTGCTGAAGCGCGGAGAGCGGAATGGGATCATCGAGGCCATCACCGTCCATGGTTTGTCTCCCATTCCGTTGTGCCTCAGAGCAATTCGTGAATCGTCACGCCCTCCGGCGCATTTTTGCGATCGATCGTCACGCGGTAATCGGAAAAACGCCGTGCCGGTGGAAGATTATCGAGCCGTTTGTCGCCGAGCGGATAGACCTCGCCATCGTGCGCGCGTTCAACCACGAGCCGCTCGAACAGTTCATGCGCCGGCGCCTTACCGAGCGCGCAGGAATGCTCGAAGGCGACGAGCTTGCGTGCCGCCATTTCCCCGCGCGCGGCGGAGCGATCATGCTCGAACATGTTTTTCAGGGAATCCCACAAGAACGTCAGATCATCGGCCGAGAACCCCGTGCGCTCGGCGAGTTTGGCCGACACGAAACCATGGGCGCGATAGAGGCCGTAAGGCACGATATGCTTCCGGCCCATGGTGCGGTTTTCGGTGCGTCCATCTTCGCCGCTTCCGCCCTCTTCGATCTTTTTCTTTTCGGCTTCATTGGTTGCGGCCATGCGGGTGATCGAGATTTCGAGCGGCACGATTGATTCCAACGATCGCGCAAAGGAGAGTTGCACAGGGCCGCGCACCTGTCCGCAATTTATGCCCGTGCTCATGACAGCGCCGAAAGTCCGTACATCGAAGAAATTGTCGCACATGAATTTACGCAAGGCGTCGGCTTCGGCGTCATTCTGCGGATTGAGTTTCTTGTCCGTGGCAGCCTTCTTGTCATCTGGCCGTTCCGCGAGATAGGCCTTGCGATGCTGTTCGTTGAGAATCGCGCCTTCCTTCACATAGATGGCGTAACGCTGATCGCCGCCCTTGGCGATTTCCGTGTAATTGCGAATTTTGCGCTTCAGGCACACGTCTGTGACGAGCCCCTCGTTTGTCTCTGGATCAAGACGCGGCAGATTGCCGGCGTCGGGATCGCCGTTGGGATTGCCATTGGAAACATCGAACAAAAAGGCAAAATCATAGCGATTGGAAAGCGCGGTCATAATAATTTACTCCGTGGTGGAGACGGTGGTTGTGGATTCGTTGGTGTCCGCGTTTTTTCGCCGATTCATCTGGTGGAAATAACCAAGAGCAAACGTGCCCTGGCGTCTAAGGTTGAGCGTCGGCGGAAATTCTGTAGGTAGCTTATCCATGATTTCGGAAAGCTGTTGGGCGAAGTAACCGGCGAGCCCTCTGGACTTGTCTTCTGCCTTGCCTTGGTGATGCGCGTTCAGGCGTAGCAGGAGAGGGAACACCGTTCGGGGAGTAGCCGACGCAGCCCCGTAATATCGATCTTTGATGCTCGCATTCACATTGCCTTGGGCTACAGTCTGCGTTTTCTCAAGTACTGCAAACAATCGACCCAGCAGATACCCTGGATCATCGTTCTTGGGATCGAGCGCCACGGGAACCTCCATTTTAAAATTTCGGATGAGCACGGATTTCAAAATCGCGACGCGCAAGGCGTTGACGTCGTGGTCGGCGCGCAGCCGCATGAGCAGGGCCGAGAGCAGCGTCAGCGGATAGGGAGTTCCGGTGAGGATGGAGCGCAGCCATTCGCCAGCGAGATTGGGCGGAATGTTTTCCGACTTGCGTTGCGAGGCGGTCTCGATGAGCAGCCGCCAAATCGATGGCGTGTCCTCTCTTGGCGGTGGATCGAGGCGCATGCGTTCGAGATGAGCGAGATAGCGGGTCGCGATCTCGCCGAAATCATCCTCGATGTAAAACCGCGCGGAGAGCCGCGCCGCGTTGGGCGAGAGGCCGAGCACATGGAAGCGCACATCTTTCGGCAGATCGGGTTCCAGATCGGCGATCGGCTTGCCTTGGCGGATAGCGTCGAGGATGACGCCGACTTTTTTCGCCTCGACTTTCTCATCGACTTCGCCGATGCCGAGCAAGGATGTAAAAATGTCTTCCGCTTCCTCCGCCGTCGCGGCGTCCGAGGCATCGGCCCAGAACACCGTCGAGGCATCACCGATCTGGACGCGATGGCCACTATCTCTTTCCAAGAAGTGGTTGAGTGCCGTGGTGTAGGCGAAGGCTGCGGCTTCCGAGACGGGCGCGTTGTCGCCCTGCTCATGGCCGTAGGAGGTGAAGGCGTCGATGTTGAACGAAACCAGCGACGCTCCCGACGACTGCGCGCCCCATACACCCTTGATCGCCGGATGAAGACGCGCGACCGGCCCATACTCTCCCGTGACGAGACAGGTGGCTTGCGATTTCTCGCCCGCCGAGCACAGCCGCGCCCAAAGCGCACGAACGGCAGGGCGATCGTGGAGGCAGATGTTGTTTCGCCGTTCGCTTTCCAGCGAGAAGACGACATTTTGATCTTTGATTTCCTCCGGCCATCCGAATTTCGTAAAATTTTCTGGGTACCAGGAGGTCAGAAAGAGGAGGAGGGCTCGAAGGCCTTCATCATCCGAATCCTTTAACAGTTCCTTGTGGCGCGCGACGAAAGCCGCCTGTTCCTCGCTCGTCCGCTTGCCCTCTCCGGCGGTGACGCCGAGCACGTATGACGTCTTGTCCCATAGGAAGTTGGGCGCGACGCCGGATGTTCGCTTCGTCGGCTGCGGCACCCGCATCAATCTCGGCGTCTTTTTCTTTCCTTCTCCTTCACGCAAGTCGATTGGTGGCCCGGCCACCGTCCCGTCTTCGTTGAGAGAAATGAGAAAGCCGATCTTCTCAACGGAGTAGCCGAAGGCCGGCGCTTCGCCGCGTTCCGCCAAGCGGTCGTAGGCGTGAACCAGCGATGCGAGCGCGCTCATCGGCGTATCTCCGGGGAATTGGGCGCCGGCACGCGCATCACGCCGTTTTCGAGCCAGGCGCGGAAAAACAGCGAGGAGCGATCGCCCGCGTGATCGATGTCGTAGAGCATGAAGCCGAGATCGCGAGGAGGGTCATTAATCGTCGGCGGGATGGGCTCTCCGGTCTCGATTAACCGGAACCGCGCGGGAAACTCACGCGTGCCGAGACAAGGCTGATGGAAGCATTGCCCCTTACGAGCGCGGCGATTGAAAGTGTCGAGATGCTTGCCTTCGTTATCCTCGGCGGCGGCCTTGGCACTGAGTTCGAAATGCGCCTCGATCACATATTCGACATTGGCGAGCACGGTTGCGGCGCGCTGCTGGCGATTCTTTAATTTTCCGGTGCTTGCATCGACCTCGTCGACAAGAAGCGCCAGATCGCCGATATCGCCGGAATTCATCGCTTTTTTGATCGAGGTGGCCGGCGCCTTGTGGCCCACCTCGTTGCGCCGGATCGACTGGAAGCGGATCGGCTTCAACACATGAATCGAGTCAATAATCCAGCGGATCGCCGGTTTCCAATGGATCGCCTCTAGAATTCCCCGTGCGGCGGAAGGCGTCATCACGTCGTAAGAGACGCGTTCGACCTTCATTTCGAGCCGCGTGAAGCACGCAAAATCACCTGAGACCAACAATTTGACGCCGTAAGACATGGCGGTTCGCTCCCGAATTTTTCTTTTGGAAAGGCTTTGGTAAGTAAGAACTATTGTTTCGATCCGCGCCTCACGCCGAACGCGAAGCGACCGGGAAGCGACCGGGAAGCGACCGGGAAGCGAACCGCCCTATCCATTAAAGATGCGCCAAAATTGACGAGTCGGCCTAATTGGCGACCGAGCAGAAATGTAACTTATTAATAAATAATATTCAATAGCTATTAATTACCATTAAATATCACACTCTTCCGATTCCTAAAAAATAAATGATTCCAACCCCAGATAGTCAGCATCCTCCCACAGCAATCCAGTCTCCTCGTTGTAGAGGCTTCCAGTCATCAGCTCCGCGAACTGGTCACCAAAACCCTCCACGAAGCGGACATGCCCATTCGCCAACAGCAAGGCGCGCGCCTTGGGGGGAACCTGGACAATGTAAGACTGTAATTGGCGGCTTGCGGCGCCTGGCGGCATTTTCCCGGCGCGAAGGGCGGCGATCGCCTGGCGCGGGGCCTCGTCACGCACGATGATGACAGGCGCCAGCCCGCTCTCGATCATGCGGAAATTTTCCGCGACCTTGCGATAGTCGAAACTCGGCATTCCGCTGCTGATCTTATAGGCTCCCAAAATCTTCTCGCGGTCGAGAGCGTCGCCTTTCCTCCAATAGACCTCGCCGAAATAATCCCGCATCGCGTCCGGTGACAGCAGGTCGCCGTGCTTTCTCATCATCCGCGCCATGTCCGTTACGAACAACGCAATTTCACGCGGCGGTCTGTGTTCGACGGAGCGAAACACGCCAACGATGCTGTCGTCGATCGGCCGCTCGCCTTCCCGATTGCAGCGTCCCGCCGCTTGGGCGATCTGGTCTAGTCCGGCCTCGGCCCGCCAGACGCGCGGAAAATCGAGATCGACGCCGGCCTCCACGAGTGAAGTCGCGATCAAGCGGCAGGGCTTGGGGTTCTCTTTGTCGAGTCTGACGCGCACATCGGCGAGAATTTTACGCCGGTGTGCGGCATATTGGCGTGTCGTCAGATGGACCACGCCGTCGAGTCCCGCCGCCGTCGCGGCTTTGAACAACGCCAGCGCATGAGCGCGGCTGTTGACGATTGTGAGCCCTTGGGCCGTCTTGGCGAATTCCGAAAGCAACTCCTCGTCGGTTCGATCGCCGAGATGTACGAGACAAACACGGCGCAATTGCTCGTGCAGCCGCGCTGGATCAGGCGCGAGTTCGCGATCCGCCCCAAGCGTTAGTCCACCCTCGAAATCAGGGGCAGCGACAGCGGGTTGGGTCGCGGTGCACAGCACGATGGACGTCCCATAATTTCGCGCCAACTCGTCGAGCGTTGCGAGACAAGGACGCAAAAGAGGCAAAGGGATCGTTTGCGCCTCGTCGAGTACGATCACGGCACGGGCGAGATTGTGCAGCCGCCGGCAACGCGATGGACGGTTCGAATGAAGACTTTCGAAAAGCTGGATATTTGTCGTCACCACGATGGGCGCCGCCCAATCCTCCATGGCGAGCCGTAGCTTGTCGCGCGCCTCGCGCTTGCCGAGTTTCTCCTCGTCGATCGACGAATGATGCTCAAGGACAACGTCGTCGCCGAGGACGTCGCGAAAAATCGACGCCGTCTGGTCGATGATCGAGGTGAAGGGAATGGCGTAGACGATCCGATCGAGACCATGCCGCTTGGCGTGTTCAAGAGCGAAGGCAAGGGAAGAAAGTGTTTTGCCGCCCCCTGTCGGCACGGTGAGGGTGAAAAGGCCACGATCGGATGCTGCGCGGTCGCGCACATGCGCGAGGATTTCGCCGCGCAGGTGATTGACCGGCGTGTCGTCCGCAGTTGCCCGCTTGGCGGTCATGTAATGATCGAAACGCGTGATTAGATCATCTACGACGCGCGGCAACTCGGGCCAGTCTCGATCGGCGACGCGTCCCTCAGCCTTGCAATAAAACTTCTCGGTGTCGCGAAAGTCAGCGTCCACGAGACAGGAGAACAGCATTCTTCCAAGGAAGGCGAGGCGAAACGGGCATGTGTCCTTATCACCCAAATTGAAACCCGTTGGAAAGAGGCCTGTCGCATTGGGCTTGATCTCGGAGCGCCAAACCGAATCGAGCGCTTCAACCGTTTTCTTCAGTCTTTGGTCCAGCTCGCCAATGCTATCAGGCAAGCCCGCATGATGGCCTGCAATCGCGTGGGCGATAATTTGCGCCACGACGCGATCCTGGTTCGTTTGCGTAAGCTTCACAATTTCCTGGGCGCCCGCCGTCGCGTGGTCGACCTTGTCGCCGCCTTCGAGGCGCTTTTGAAAAGCGGATGAGTATTTGCCGAGATCATGCAAGAGGCCCGCAAGGGACGCAGCATTTGAGGCGCCAAATTTGTGGCCTTTGGTGCCCGCCAGTTCTCCAACAGCGCGCAAATGCTCATCAAGCGGCTGCCAGTAAGTTTTGTTCGGATCGCCGAGCGAATGCGCAAAAAACATGCCCCCTCCTCACGATCTTTGCAATTTACGACGCCGGGAAGACGTCACGTTTAGGTTGTCCGGTCGCTGGATCTTCGGGCGGCTTGGCTTCCTTATCAAACAAATATGCGAGGACCTTTGCATCGAAGACAACGATCAAGACCGTTTTCTTTCTTCGCCGTGGCGGTCAGTTTCCTCGCCCACCGGCTGCCAGTCACGTTTCGAAGAGCGCCCACGGCCTCCCCAAGCGGCTTGCCATCGAGGTCCTCGAAATGAGCGATCCTGACGCGCTTCAGTTCCCACCTTCCGTCCGCGCGCCGGCGCCCGTCCCTTCCCCGTGAAAGCGCTATACCTTCGGAGTAAATGGCGCCAGCTGGCGCGCCAGACATCTTATTTTTCAAATTGGTGCTAAAAAATTGGCGGAGGGAGCGGGATTCGAACCCGCGATACGGTTTCCCGCATACACACTTTCCAGGCGTGCGCCTTCAACCACTCGGCCACCCCTCCGCACGTTCGCCTGCCATGCGGATTCTAAGTTTCCCGCAAGTCCGCGCGGTTCCCAAGCATGCGAAGTGTCGCAACAAGGTGAACCGTGGACAACCAACCGCTCGCCGACAGCACAATGCGGCCCTGCGTCGATTCCGGCAAATACAGCCCGCGTCAGATAGTCCGCCGATCGGTCACCGTCAACTTGACATCTTCCGGGGCCGCCAATGGCTCAACTAACTGGCCGGCTTGCTTTGGCAGGCAGCCATGCAGAAACTGGTTGACCGCGACCTCGACGATCGCTTCGATCTCAACCTGGGTCGGCGGCTGACGCAGGCCGATCAAGCATTGCAGGCGCGCGGTCCCGGACACCATGTCCAGAAAATGATCCGCCGCAGCCTTGGTGTCGGACAGGCGCAAGACCCCGCGTTCGACCTGCCGATCGAAGAAATCGACCAGGAAGGCGCGGCTGCGGCCCGGACCGAGCGTCCAGAAGCGCTGCGCAAACTCGGGGATCCGCGGCGCCTCGGCGATTACCAGCCGGTTGAGGCTGAGGCATTCCGGAGACACGACAATGCGCAGATAACGCACGCCCACCTCCCGCAAAACAACGTCCGGCGCCCGAGAGGCCAATTGCTTCGGCGTCAGGCCGCGAAAAATCGTCTCGCAATTGTCGCTGACGATCGCTTCAAATAGGCCCTGCTTGCCGCCGAAAAGAGCATAAAGCGTCTGACGTGAGCCCCCCGACCGGGTGATCACATCATCCAAAGTGGCGTCGGCATAGCCTTTCTCATGAAAAACCTCCCGGGCCGCCGTGATAAAGGCTTCCCGCCGGGCGGTCAGTCGCTTGCCGGATGGCGGCGCGGCGCAATTTAGGTCTTCGGGGCTTGTTCTCATTCACAACCTGGTGAGTTGGGGACCCTTGCCTTGATATGTACTGTACGATACAGTACGTCAAGGATCTCCTTTTGGAGAGGTCTCATGGGCATTGTCGCGTTTGCGCTTCGTTATCGCCACACATTTTATGTGCTGGCCCTGATGATGATGTTTCTCGGCGGCAGTGCGATCCTCGCCACGCCGAAGGATATTTTCCCCAACATCAATATTCCGGTCGTCACGGTGATTTGGCAATACACCGGACTGACACCCGAAGAGATGGAACAACGGGTTACCACCTACAGCGAATATTCGATCAGCTCCAACGTGAGCGACATCCGCAATATCGAAAGCCAGACGCTCTCCGGCGTCGCGGTGGAAAAGATCTTTTTCCAGCCCAATGTGAATATCGACCTCGCGATCAGCCAGATCGTCTCGGCGTCCAATGCGATTCGCGCCCTGATGCCGACCGGCATTCAGCCGCCGGTGATTGTTCAATATAATGCGTCATCCGTGCCGGTTCTCCAACTCAGCCTGAGTTCGGACCAGCTCAACGAGCAGCAGCTTTACGATTACGGCATCTATCAGATGCGCCAGGCGCTGGCGCCGATCGCTGGCATTACCCTGCCCACGCCTTATGGCGGCAAATATCGGCAGATCATGGTGGACCTCGATCCCACGGCGCTCGCGGCGCGGGGCATCACGCCAAGCGATATTGTCGCGGCGGTGAATGCGCAGAGCCTGACCCTGCCTTCGGGCGACGCGAAGATGGGAGACACCCAATTCATCGTGCGCGTCAACAATGTCTCGCCCTCAATCGCCGCCTTGAACCGGGTTCCGATCAAACAAGTCGGCGGTACGACGGTTTACCTGTCGGACGTCGCTCATGTCAGGGACGGCTGGGCGGTCCAGCAGAACATCGTGCGCGCCAACTCCAAACATTCCGTGCTTTTGACCATCATCAAAAACGGCAATGCTTCAACCCTTGATGTGGTCAACAAGGTGAAGGCGGCGTTGCCGGAAATTCAAAAAGCCGCGCCGCCCGGCATGAAGATAGATATGCTGTTCGATCAGTCGGTGTTCGTGCAGAATGCCATCGAAGGGGTTTTGCACGAGGGCGCCATCGCGGCTGGATTGACGGCGCTCATGATGTTGATCTTTCTTGGCTCATGGCGGTCCATGCTGGTCGTGATGGTGGCCATTCCGCTATCGATCCTGACATCCATCGCGGTACTTTCCCCGCTTGGGCAGACGATCAACACCATGACGCTTGGCGGCTTGGCGCTGGCCGTCGGCATTTTGGTCGACGACAGCACCGTCACGATCGAGAACACCCACCGCCTGCTAGAGGAAGGAACGCCCTTCGACGAAGCGGTCTTGCAAGGCGCCGCGGGGATCGCGATCCCGACATTGATTTCGACGCTGGCGATTTGCTGCGTGTTCGTCTCCGTCTTCTTCTTGCAGGGAGCCGCGCGCTATCTGTTCACGCCGCTGGCGGAAGCCGTGGTTTTCGCCATGCTGGCATCTTATGTCATTTCGCGAACGCTGACCCCGATCATGATCGGGCTGCTGTTGCGCAAGGAACATGAGCAACAGGGCACCGATCCAGGTTGGCTCGGCCGCTTCCACGCCGGATTCAATGCGCGGTTCGATCGCTTCCGCAACTTTTATGGCTGGCTGCTGGCCGGTATTTTGCGGCGGCGCTTTCTGACCCCGGCCATCGCGACGCTGATCATCATCGGCGGCGGTTTTCTATTCAGTTTTGCCGGGACCGACTTTTTTCCAAGCGTTGACGCTGGCCTCATTCAGCTTCATGTGCGGGTCCCTGCCCGCACCCGGATCGAGCGCACGGAGCAAATCTTCCAGGCCGTCGAGGACAAGATCCGCACCGAGATCCCGCAGAAGAGTCTCCGCATGATCCTCGATAACATTGGGTTGCCCGCACGGACCTATAATCTCGCCTTTACCGATGGAAGCGCAATCGGTGTGAACGACGGCGTGATCCAAATCGAGCTCTCCGACGACCATGATCCAACGGCCGCGATCGTTGCCAATCTTCGCGCGAAACTCGCGACGGCCTTTCCCGATGTGCTCTTCTATTTCCAGCCGGCCGATCTCGTCACGCAGGTTTTGAACTTCGGCGTTCCGACGCAGGTCGATGTGCAAGTGCAAGGGGGCGACCGAGAAAAAAACAAGGAGATTGCCGCGCAGCTCCAAAGGAGAATGGCGAATATTGCCGGCCTGGTGGACGTGCATATTCAGCAAGAGCTGAACGCACCGGAATTATATTACACCATCGACCGCACCCGAGCCCAGGAACTCGGGCTGAACATGCAAAACGTCGCCAACAATCTCAACATCAGCCTGTCTTCCTCGGAGCAGGTCGCGCCGAATTTTTGGACCGACCCCAAAAACGGCATCCCCTATTTCATGGCCGTTCAAACCCCCGAATATAAGATCACCAACAAGAACCAGCTCGACAACACTCTGCTGGCGAGCGGCACCGACGTCAACGGAACTCCTATTCCGGGCCTCCTCGGCAATATCGCCACGGCGAAGCGCGTCTCCGTCCAATCCGTTTACAACCAGTCCAACATTCAGGCGGTCTATGACGTCTATGCAAGCGTCCAGAACAAGGATTTGGGGACCGCGGCCGTGGCGATTCAAAAGATCGTCGATGAGCTCCAGCCGCAGCTCAAGCCCGGCAATCATATCGTGATCAGAGGTCAGATCGGCAGCATGCAGGCGGCATTCAGCGATCTTAGCCTCGGGCTGATGTTTGCCGCTGTCTTTGTCTATATGCTGATGGTGGTGAATTATCAGAGCTTCCTCGACCCGCTTGCCGTCATCCTCGCTTTACCGGGCGCGGGCGTCGGAATTTTGCTGTTGCTGTTCGTGACCGGAACGACGCTCAGCGTCCCTTCGGTCATGGGCGCGATCATGGCCATCGGCGTTGCCTCGGCGAACTCGATTCTGCTTGTCACCTTCGCCCGCGAACAGCGTCAAGAGGGACTGAGTGAGTTCCAGGCGGCATTGTCCGCCGGCATCACAAGGCTTCGCCCGGTGTTGATGACCGCCGCCGCGATGATCGTGGGCATGATTCCCATGGCGATTGGAAGTCCTGGGGGCGAGCAAAATGCGGTTCTCGCCCGCGCCGTCATCGGCGGCGTCGCCGTCGGCACTATAACCACACTGTTGTTTGTGCCCTTCCTTTATTCGGTGATCGGCCGGTTTACGGGCCCGGTGACCGAGGTCCGCGGGAGGCTTTCCCCTCAAGGATCATTGCCATGAATTACCAGCCCGACGACCGTCTATTGCGCGATTATCAAAAGCCGAAGCCGGACGAAAAGCAGCGGCGCCGCCTGGCCCGCGTGATTGCGGTTTTTGCGCTTCTTATCCTTGCCGCGCTGGTTGGGTATGGAATCTGGAACGAATTCAAGCGCGGCGCGGACGCCAACGCGATTCTGGAAGCCCAAAAGACTGTCATCCCGTCCGTGCGGACCATGATAGTGCAGACGGAATCGCAACCCCGCATCCTGGAGCTGCCAGGCAGCATGGCGGCTTTTGATAGCGCGACGCTTCAGGCCCGCGCGACGGGCTATGTCGGTATCCGCAACGTCGATATTGGCAGCAAGGTCCGCAAGGGCGATGTGCTCGCCGTGATCGCGGCACCTGACCTCGATCAGCAGTTCGCCGAGGCGAAAGCACAAATCGTGCAGCTTGAGGCCGCGGTCCAATTGGCGCAGGCGAATTCGGATCTGGCCCGCGTCACAAATCAGCGCACCGCGCGCCTCCTGGCCCAAGGCTGGTCAAGTGCGCAGCAAGGCGACCAGGACCGGCTGACCGCCACCGCCCGCGATGCGGCGGTTTCAGTAGCCAAAGCCAATGTGGTCGCCCAGCAGGCCGTCGTGAACCGGCTGGCGCAACTGACCGCCTTCGAACAGATCACAGCTCCCTTCAATGGCGTGATCACCGGCCGGTTCATTGATGTCGGCAGCCTCGTGACCGCCGACGCGGCAAGCGGAACATCGATGTTCTCCATTGCACGTACCGACGTGTTACGGGTCCAGGTCTTTGTGCCGCAGACGGATTACTTCGGCATCAAGGACGGCGATCACGCGACGGTCACGGTTCCGGAGCTATTGAACCGGACCTTCGACGGCAAGGTTGCCCGCAACGCGCAGGCGCTTGCGGCGAACACCCGCACCCTACTGACCGAGGTCGACGTGGACAACAAGGCCGGCGAGCTGACCGCCGGACTTTATTGCATCGTCCATCTTCAAATCCGCCGTTCAAGCCCGGTCGTTCGCTTGCCCTCGCAGGCGGTGATTTTCAACAAGGAAGGTCTCAGCGCGGCGGTGGTCGTGGATGGCAAGGTACAGCTTCGCAAGATCGATCTGGAAGCGGACAATGGGGCTGACGTCGAGGTGCGGGCCGGGCTCGTGCCAGGCGACCAAGTCATTCTTAGCCCCCCGGTAAATTTGATCAACGGCGCGAGCGTGAAAGTCCCTTAGGGCAGCTCAATTTTTCGATGCCGGCGGCGTTTTGGATGTGAAGGTCCAGATCGCATAAGCGACAACGCCGATGATGAGCGTGCTGGCAATCTGCAGGACATTTGGATTTTCCAAAATGTAGTTTTTGATGCTTCTGAACATGGGTTGTCCTTGGATCCTTAAAGTCCGCCCTTCGCACCGCGTGAAACATATTGGTACGATCGGCGGATCAAGTCCAATCCCGGTTTTTTCGGAGGCTGACCATGGGTCGGCGACGCAACAGGCGCCAATCAGAATCCGCCGACCTTTTCAGTGAGCTTTTTGCGGATATCCGATGCTGTTTCGAGCAGGACGTCATTGGTGGCGAGTGCCTGGCTGATCTCTTCGGTCTTCGGGCTGGAGACGGTAAAAATGCTGATGTTGTCTTCTGTGATTTGCAGCTCCTTGCTCCTCACGATTTCTCCGACCAGGGCCCGCTGCGAAGCTTGGAGTTCATTGAGGCTGCAGTTCACTTTGGTCAAGCAGCCATTGATGGCTTTGACCGCCTTCTCGTGGTGATCGAGGACATCGAAAAGGCCGCACGTCGTTGCGTTGATCTTGTGCTCGAGCTCTGCCCCGCTCTCTTCCCTCGCGACTCTAAAAATGAAGGGAGCCGCGACGAGGGTCGCGCCGCATAACGCTAACAATGTTTCGGCAGCATGCAGGTCGATACGCCCCACCGCAGCGACGACAGCAATGGCAATGAGTACAACGCCCGCCAACGTGGGCAGTGCCTGTTTCCACATATCCGCCTCCCCGAATAGGCGCATCCAGCCTTATTTGATCGCGATGACCATCGAATCTGGTTCATCGAGATTTTCCACGCTCGTCTGCGAGAACCCCACCTCGCGCATCCAAGCCTGACAGTCGGCCCCGGTAAAGTCGAAGCCGCCGGCGGTCTCGATAAGCATGTTCAGGCTCATCAGGAGGCCGAAAGCATTTTCGCGCCGATCATCGTCAATCAGCGCTTCATAAACAATGAGTGCCCCGCCCTTAGGGAGCGCGGCATAAGCCTTGGCAAGCAGCAGACGCTTCTGCTCCAAATCCCAATCGTGCAGAATATGGCCCATGATGAGGACATCGGCGGCCGGCAGCGGGTCTGTGAAGAAATTCCCCGCCAGAAATTTCACGCGGTCGGAAATATTCTGCTTTGCAATGAATTCCGAAAAAACCGGTTTGACCTCGGGCAGATCGTAGCCGGCTCCGGTGAGATGCGGATGCGCGCGGGCCAACGTCGCCGCCACCATGCCTTGCGCAGTCCCGACATCGACGAAGCTCTTATAGTTCTTCCAAGGGAATTTGGCGGCGATTGCCTTGGCCGCACCAACGCTCACGCCACTCATGGCCGTTAGAAAGGAACGCAGCCGCTCAGGATCGGCATAGAGCGCGGCAAAAAAATCGCTCGTATTTTTGCCCTCGCTCTGATTCTGACCGGTTTTCAAAGCATCGGTCAAATGACCCCAAGAGCCGTAGAGCCGCGCATTGGCCATTTCCAAAAGGCCGCCGGCGTAGCTTGGCTTTCCCTTGTCGAGGAAAAGGTCGGTCTCCGCAGTGTTGCCGTACCGCCCCTCCTTCCGATCAAGCAGCTTGAGAGCGACTAGAGTGTCGAGGAAATCGCGGGCGGCGCGATCGTGCAAGCCAAGCCGGCGAGTCAAAGTCGGCAAATCCGCCGGGCCGTTGGCGAGCTCGGTGAAAACCCCTAGCTCGACGGCGCTCAACAGCGCCTTGGCTGCCCAGAATCCCAATCCGAGTTTGAAAATATTGGCCGGTGTAACGGCTTCGCTCACGACATTCCCCCTGGACGACCACGCCGCTCCGCCGAAATTTGCTGATTTTGGGCATCTGCTTGGTGCAGTCAGCCAAGCGGCAACATGTTTGGCAGGTGGTTATTTTACTATGGCAAGAGTGAGGCGACAGCTGAGCTCGTGAGAGGCTTGGGGTGTGGGCTGGCGCAAAGACGGGGGGTAGAGCAGCTGTGATTTAATGGATCGGTTTCCAGGGACGCGCAGCTATCTTTTGGGTGCCGTGGCAATCAGTTTGCGCAGCGTCGCAATGGTCGATTGATCCGCAATCCCATCGACGAGAACCGGCCGAAAATGGCGCTGAAAAGCGGTCACGGCCGCCTCGGTCTTGGCGTCGTAAAGGCCGTTGATATCGAGCCCGTATCCATAGGTCGCGAGCAAGTTTTGCAACGCTTCCACCTCGGGGCCATCGGCATCGCGTTGCAGACGCGGACCCTCTTCGATCGCGCAAGGCGCCACAAAATGGCCAATCCCTGCCTTGGCCAATTGCCCCCAAGGAAAATGCTCGCCGGGGTCGATCTTGCGATCCGGCGATACGTCCGAATGGGCCAGCACACGGTGGGGCGCGATGCGCCAGCGGGCGATAATATCCTGGCAGAGCGCGATGACGGCCTTGATCTGCGCCGAAGGATAGCTCGGCGACCCGCCGCGATGGCCCGGATTGGCGATTTCAATCCCGATCGACACATCGTTCATATCGTGCTCGCCGTGCCAAACCCCGCGGCCGGCATGCCAGGCGCGACGGCTCTCTTCCACGAGTTGCGTGAGGCGTCCATCTTCCCACACGAGATAATGGGACGAGACTTCCGTCACCGGATTGCAAAGCTGCTGCAACGCGGCCTCCGCGGTTGGAAGGCCGGTGTAATGCAGGAGTATTGAGTCCGGAGTCCTGCCTCCCTTGCGAACACCATGGTTGGGCGAGGGGTGGATCATCACGGGAAGAGTGCTGTCAGGTTTCAATAGCCGTAATACGCCGTGCATACCTGATTGCCATAAGCATCATAGCCGATCTGCGCGCAACGCGGCGGTGGTGGCGGCGGACGCCGGTAATAGCCAGGCGGCGGGGGTGGAGGCGGAGGCGCCGTTGTCGCGCCGACTATAGCACCCGTCGCCGCGCCAAGCGCGCCGCCCGCGAGGGCCGCACCTACGCCACCTCCGGTGGCCGCTCCGATCGCAGCCCCGGTCGCGCCACCAAGAGCAGCACCGCTCACGCCGCGCTGTTCCGGGGTGTAGCCGCAGCCTGTGAGAGCGATCGACGAGGTGAGGAGGATCGTCAATGGAAGAATCTTCTGCATGCCACATCCTAACATTCGTGCGCGTGCCACGGTCTGTCCAGACACTCCAGTCAATGCTCCGGGTCAAGACGAAAAATCGCGTCCCTGTTGTTGATTCAGCCCGGCGCGGCATTTGTAGCACGCAGGCCTTTCCAAATAGACAATTGACGAATCCGAGATAGCGCGCCTAAGTGGGACGCGCCAGTCGGCCGGGTGGCCGCCGCTTACAAAGCGGAGGAAAGTCCGGGCTCCATGGAGACACGGTGCCGGATAACGTCCGGCGGGGGAAACCCTAGGGAAAGCGCCACAGAAAACAAACCGCCAAGAGGTTCAAACCTCGCGGCAAGGGTGAAATGGTGCGGTAAGAGCGCACCGCGCGCATGGCAACATGAGCGGCATGGCAAGCCCCACCGGGAGCAAAACCGAATAGGGGCAACACAAGGCGTTTCTCGCCTGAGAAAATCCTTAGATCCGTCTCTGGATCGTTGCCCGGGTTGGTTGCTCGAGGCGGCCGGCAACGGTCGTCCTAGAGGAATGGCCACCACGCGCGCGATCACTCGCGGGCCATACAAAACCCGGCTTACAGGCCGGCTGGCGCCTTAGCGGCATGGCAAGCAAGCCAAGCTTGCGAACAAAAACCAGAGCCTTCCGCTTTCGGGGGATGACTCTGGTTTTGTTGTGATCCTCAACTGACCGCGCGGGACTAGGGCGGGATGAGGAAAAGTGGAACCCGGTTTTCCTCATCCCGCTCTAAATTTTTGGAATCGATCACGCTCATGATTTTGGATTGAATCAATCCAAAATCATCGTGATCTAGCGCAGCCGGCCAGCCGCATGCGCAAGCATGGTGTAGACCTTGCCCGTCTCCGACAGGAGATAAGTCTTAGTGACGGCTTCTCCGCCGGTATCGCCGCCGAGTTCTGCCAGCAGCCGTTCGAATTCTTGAATGTAACGGTCGATGGTCGCGTGAAACTCCGGATCGAGGCGATAGCGCCGGCGAACTTCATCGAAGGTTTGCGCCCCGCGACCGACATAGATCCGCCGTGAGAAGGCATTGGCTTCCCCACGACGATGGCGCTCCCAGGCGT
This sequence comes from Beijerinckiaceae bacterium, assembly GCA_004564215.1. Lineage (NCBI taxonomy): Bacteria > Pseudomonadati > Pseudomonadota > Alphaproteobacteria > Hyphomicrobiales > Beijerinckiaceae > Beijerinckiaceae bacterium. Next base: position 1,779,693 of record CP024846.1, read on the forward strand.
CCGACACCGCGGCATGATCGATCAGGCGCGCAACATCGAGAGAGAAGGCATCGAGCGGTTGGGCGGCTTGCGTTGCTTTAGCAACCGCCTTCGGAGCGGGAACGGGCTCCTCGCTGTCGGCGCGGGCAAGGAGATCTGAGATCCAACCATTGCCGCGTTCGGGTGGCTTGGCCCCAGCCGCCGGGGGCCGGGCCGCGGGGCGCGGCTTTTGCGGCTCGGGCCGCTGTGGCTCTGGCGTACGCGGCGCTTCGGCCACATGGGCAGGCTCCGCTCGGCGGGATGCTGTCTGGGAACCAGCGCGTTCAGAAGCGAGCGGCGCCGGTTGCGAGACATCCAAGCCGCGCCCCGAGCGGGTTACGATGTCGCTCAATTCTTCGAGTGCCTTGATCTGGTCCGCCACGGCACGCCGCATCAGCGCGGCCTGTTGCGCGGTCTCCTGCGGCAAGTCGGTGGCGCCCCGGCGCAATGCCTCGCGGGTCGCTTCGAGTTCCTTGTGGATGTCGCGCGACATATTCCGGAGTTCCGCCGCCGCGGCTTGGAAGCGCTCGGTGGTTTGGCCGAAAATGCCATCGACTTCGGCATTGACCTGTTCGCAGGCCGCGCGCAACGCGGCTGCGGTCTGTTCGCGTTCCTGCGCGATGTTGGCCCGAATATCCGCAAATTGACGATCGACCATGCCACCCGTGGCCTGCGAAGTTTCGCTGAGGAATGCGTTGATGTCGCGGGCTTGCGTCGCGGCTTTCTCGAAGGAGTCCTCAAGCCGCCCCGCGAAGGACGTCATCATGCCTTCGAATTCTTCGCGCCGCTCCGTGATATTGGTGATGAGAGATTCGAGCGAGTCACGGCGGGCGGTCAGCATTTCATCGAGCTCACCCTGCGAACGCGAGAGTTCGCCTGCGGAACCCGCAAGGCTCTCCCGGTGCAGCACGATCGTTTCGGCAAGACTGCCGGCGTCGTCGATGGTCGCCCGCGTGGCCTGATTGAATTGGTTGATCTCGGCCACGACATGATCCAGCACCGAGCGGAAATCGTCCATGCGATCGCTCAGCGAATGTTCCGCAGCCGCGAAATCTGCCCCCGAGGATCCGATCGCCGCTTGCAGCGCGGTGCTTGTATTGACCAGGCGATCGATCACTTCGCTCATGCCGGTCCGCAATTTTTCATTGGTATCGACAAGCGCGCCGATCGAGGTCGAGGCGCTGTCTTCGATCACGCTGCGCAGCTGTTCCGAGGATTGCTCTATCGCCTCGGTGAGTTCGGTTTGCTTTTGCGCAAGATGCTGAGCGATGGCGTTGCCGCGGCCCTCGATCGTTTGGGTGACGATCTCGCCGAGGTTGGTCATTTCCTGCGCGATCTCGTTGCCGCGCGAGGAGAGAGTTTCGATCAGTTGGCCGCCGCGTGTTTCGAACAGCTCACGAAGATCTCCGGAACGTGCCGCCAGGGCCGCCTGCAAGGCCTGACCCCGCTGGCCGAGCGCACCATCGAGATCGGCAAGCCGGTTCGCTAGCGTCACGCTGATTTCGTTCACGCGTTCGACGAGGTTTTCGCCGATCTCGCCGGCGCGTCCCGCCAGTGTCCTGTCGAGATCCTCGACAGCCTGTGAAATCGTGTCCCTGATTTCCTCGGCACGTCCCGAGAGCATTTGCCCGAGGTGGCCGGTTTCTCGGTCGAGCGCGGAGTTGATGTTGCCGGTATGCAGACCGAGCGTTTCGTCGATCTCCTTGGTCCTGGCGGCCAAGGTGTCCGCAATGGCCCTGCCCCGCGCGTCGAGCTCGCCGGACACCGTGGCCAGCCGGCCGACCACGCGATCCTCGAATTCGGACACCCGGCCATCCAGCGTGTCGGCGATCGCCTCCGCCCGGCCCCCGAGCGCGGCATTGACCTCGTCGGCCTTGGCGGTGAACACCTCGGCAATCTCGGTGGAGCGAGCCGCCAAAGTGACGCTGATTTCCTCGGCCTTTTCGTCGAGCGACCGAATGATCCCGTCGCCGCCTTCGCCCAAGGCCCTGGCGATTTCGAGGGCTCTGCCCGTCAATGTCTCGCTGAGCATTTTCGCGCGTGAATCGAGGCCTTCGTCGACGCGCGAGATCAGCGTGTTGAGTGTTTGGCCGATCTCCTCCGCCTTGGCGGCGGTGCGGGATTCGAACGCTTCGATATGCGCTTCCAAGGTCGCAGCCGCTTCCTGCGCGCGCATGCCGAGCTTGTCATTGAGCTCGCCACCATGCACGGTCAGCGTGTTCTCAATCGAGCCCAGCCGGTCGGCCAAAGTCGCGGTAAACCGTCCAGCATGATCCACGAGGTTACTTGCGATGGTCCCGCCCTGCTCGATGACGGTCTCTTCGAACATCAGCAGCCGGCCAGCGAGGGCTTCATTCACCCGGTCGCTATGGGTGGTGATCGCGTTGATGGCCTCTTGCGCGGTTTGCACGAACCGATCGTTGAGATCGTTAGATTGATAACCAATCGAAGCGATCGCTTGCTGCGCGGTGACTTCGAAATTCTCGCGCAGAGCGCTGGTGTGATCCGCAAACGCGGTCACCGCGCCGGTTGCCGCCTCCGCGAGCCGCTCGCTCATTTCATCGGAATGGATCGTCAGGGCGCCGAGCGTCTCGTCGAGCGCGGTGGCAAGGCGTTCATGCAGCGCCTCGGCGTGGCCGGTAAAGACCTCCACCGAACGCTCCGCGGTTTTTTCAAGCCGCTCGCTCATAGTCTCCGAATGGCTCGACAAAGCACCGAGGGTTTCGCCAACGGTTGAATTCAAGCGCTCGTGGAGCGCTTCGACATGGCTAGTAAACTCCGTCACCGAATTTAGCGCGGTCGTCCCAAGCCGCTCGCTCATCGCCTCGGAATGGCTCGACAATGCATCCAGGGTTTCGCCGACGGTCGCATTGAGATGAGCATGGAGCGCCTCGGTGCGGCCGGTGAACACCTCGACGGATTGCTGCGCGGTCGCCTCCAGGCGTTCGCCCATTTCCTGCCAATGGTTGGACAGCGCGCCAAGCGTGTCGACACTTGTCGTGGAAAGCCTTTCGTGAAGCGCCTCGGTTTGGCTCGAAAAGGCCCGAAGCGTTTGCCCTGCGGTCGATTCCAGACGTTCGCTCAGCCGTTCGGAATGATCCGTCAAAGCCGCGAAGGTTTCATCGAGCGTCGCGGCGAGCCGTTCATTTAGGGCGCCGGTGTGGCTGGTCAGGGCAGCGACCGTATCTTGCCCTGTATGGGTCAGTTGCTCGTGCAGCTGCTCGGTATGATTGCTCAAGGCGGCGAGCGTATCTCCGACCGCGGTGGCGACTCGCTCGTGCAACGATTCGGTATGGCTGGTGAGCGTAGCGGCCGTCGTGTCGGCGGTCGCGGCGAAGCGTTGCTGGAGCTCCTCGCCATGCCGCTCGAACTGGGCGTGAAGTCTGGCCTGACGCTCGTCAAAAATGGTCGCCAGATTGCGGCTTGAATCTTCCAGGGACTCCCGCGCCTCAGTGGTGCGATCCTGGATCAGGCCGGCGATGCGGCCGCCCATTTCGGTAAGGCTTTCCTGCAGGCTGTTGCCTTGCACCGCGACAACATCGTGGAGGCGATCGCTGGTTTCGGCCAGGCGAATCGCAAGATTGTCGCCGCGCGCGAAAATCGTCTCGGCGATTCTTGTACCAGTCACGTCGATGCGTTGCGCAAGGGCGTCACCCCGGCTTTCGAGGTCGAGGACCAGCGTTTCCCTGGCATTCGACAAGCGCTGATCGATTTCCGCCACCCGGTCAGAAAGAATTTGCGCGATGCCATTGCTGGCGCCCGCGAGACTGGCGGCCGCTTCCTGGCCGGTCTGCGTCAGGCGCTTAACGAGATCATTGCTTTGAGAGGACAATTGCGCGGCGAGGTCATCGCGGCCTTGCCCCAGCGCGGTTTTGATCTCGTCTCCCTTGGAACTGAGCGAGGCGGTGACGCGGCCGGCGGCTTCCCCGACACTCTCTTCAAAACGGGTGGAGGCACGATCGAGATCCCGGGAGAGATTGTCATGCGCAAGCGCGATCGCCCCCCGCACCCGATCCGCATTGGTGAGAATGGATTCCCGCTCCGACGCTATTTCGTCGATCAGGGACCGAACGCGGCGCTCATTATCCGCATAGGACCGCTCCAGATTGGAAACTTCCGACCGCACGAGCGTTTCGAGTTCGCTCGCTCTTGCCAGAGCCCGTTCAATGCCGTCGCCCATTGAGGCGACTTCGCGCCGAATGGCCTGCGACAGCGTAACCATCTGTTCGGTGGCGATGGTTTCAGGCTCCGCCAGCCGCAGCGCGACTTCCGTCATGGACCGGGCCGCCAAGCGCATTTCCTGAACGCGCCGCACCAAGGTGACGGTCACCAGGACGAAAATGATCGGGCCGACAATGGTCATGAGGTAGAGCGCGGCTTCCGGCAACAAGGAGCCGGCGGGCAGCGCGAAGATGACCGAACGATTGGCAACGAGGTAGCCAAGAACCAGAATGACCCAAAGGCCCGAACAGGCGACGACGAGCGCCGTCGGAACGCCGCTCGACCGGCTTTGGAACGCGCGCAGAACTTCGCCGGCGGACTGGCGGTCATCATTGGCCGGGCGCACAGATGCGGTGGCCGCCGCGGCGCGCTCGACGGTGCGCGGATCGTTGGCGGCGAGCATCGCCCGCGTCTGATCGAATAAGCGATCCTCATCATTGCCGAGCGCCTCTGGCGGCTGCGGGCGTGCGGGTTCACGCGAGCGCCCCGGCTCGCTCGCGCGCTTTGAAGCGTCTCGCCGCGCCGCATTGGATCCGCGGTCGCCGGACAATCGATCTTTTGTTTTGTCCTTGCTCGGTGCGGGCTCTGCCGGTTCGGCGCCGAGATCGCCGGCGCGAAGGTTGAGCGCCTCTTCGATGGCTAAAAGCGCCGCAGCCGCAGGGTCTTGAGCCTGTTTGGAACTCGCCATGGATACCCCTTACAAACTCTATCTAGCGCGAGGGGCCAGGGCTCCCCGCCAATACGCCACCGAGCGGCCCCGGTCGGAACCGTTAACCAAAGCTTACTTTACAGCCGGAGCTCTGGGATTCAAACCGCTTGGCCAAAGCCATTTATAAACATCGTTAACGTGGCCATAGGCTTACACGCTAAAGAGGGCGCATTTTGGATAGGTTTGACCACTCGAATAGAATGGGGCGTCCGTCGGACAAGCGGCTTTTTTATGGCGATTGCCAAGGGTCAAGCCTGTATCCTCAGGCACGCCATTGCCCGCCGAAGGCGAGATCGCGCGGGACGCCATTACCAGATAGAAACAAAAATACATTCTATATCAATATGTTAATTGAAAGTTTAGAGTTCTTCAAGGCTGCCCTTGCCCTCGGAGTTTGCTGCTGTTAGAACCATTCTAACCCGACTCAGGGCACCGTGCCTGATGCTCGGGCTCCGCCAAATCGAGAAGGACGTAAACATGGCAGGGCTGAGTGGCAGCAAAACCGAATCCAATCTGAAGGATGCCTTCGCGGGCGAATCCCAGGCAAACCGGAGATATCTCTATTTCGCGCAAAAGGCCGACGTCGAAGGCTTTAACGACGTGGCCGCGGTTTTCCGTTCGACCGCCGAGGGTGAAACGGGTCATGCGCATGGTCATCTGGAGTTCCTGGAAGAAGTCGGCGATCCGGCGACCGGCCTCCCCATCGGCGAAACCTCAAAGAACCTGACCGCTGCCGTTGCGGGGGAAACCCACGAATACACCGACATGTATCCGGGAATGGCGCGCACCGCCCGCGAAGAGGGTTTTGGCGAGATCGCCGATTGGTTCGAGACGCTTGCCAAGGCGGAGCGCTCGCACGCGGGCCGCTTCCAGAAAGCTCTCGACGAACTGCCAAAGTAATGGCAAGGCCGCCCGTCATCAGAATGGGCGGCGGTTCGGTCTCGCATTGCCTTTTCAAGACAAGCTAGAGCGATGATTGCACCATGGGTCGAGCTCTCGGCCCATGGTTACTTCCGGCCAACCTGGCCGGCCGTCACCCTGTCGTTTTCTTTTTGAAGAAGTCTGCATCCCATGAGCGAAGGCGGCCTTGCGGCTCCGTCCCGACATCCGTTGGACTGGCAAAATCCGGACTTCTATGATGAGGCGAAGCTCGATGCCGAGATGCGGCGCGTGTTCGACATCTGTCACGGCTGCCGCCGCTGCTTCAACCTTTGCGACTCGTTTCCGCGCCTCTTCGATCTGGTCGATGCCGCCCCGAATGGCGAATTAGACACCGTCGCCAGCGCCGACTTCAAGCCGGTGGTGGACGCATGCACGCTCTGTGACATGTGCTACATGACGAAGTGCCCTTATGTTCCCCCGCATGAATTCAATCTCGACTTTCCGCATCTGATGCTCCGCTACCGCGCGATGGAAGCGAGCAAGGGCAAAATAAAGACCGCCGATCGCGAGCTCGCCAAGACCGATCGCAACGGCAAGCTTGCGCATTATCTGGCGCCTCTCGCCAATTGGGCCACGGACCGCGCCAGCAAATCCATGCGCGCCATTCTCGCAAAGGTCGCTGGACTTCATAAGGCGGCCTGGCTGCCCAAATACAGCTCGCAGAGCTTGGAGGCGCTCAGCCGCGAAAATCCGCCGGCTCTCAATCCGGACGCGCCGGCCCATGGCCGCAAAGCGGTGATCTACTCGACCTGTTTTTCCAATTACAACGACCCCAACATCGGGCTCGCAGCCCGCGCGGTGCTCGCCAAAAACGGTGTCGAGACGGAGGTCGTGCATCCGCATTGCTGCGGCATGCCGATGCTGGAGCAGGGCGAAATCGCGGAAGTGGCCAAGGCCGCCAAGATCGTGGCCGCGGCAATGCAGCCCTGGATCGAAAAAGGCTATGACGTCATCGCGCTCGTTCCGTCCTGCGCCTTGATGCTGAAACTCGAATGGCCTTTGATTTTGCCGCAGGACGAAGACATCAAGCGGCTGGCCCGGGCAACCTTCGATCTCAGCGAATATGTCGTTGGCATCGCCCGCAAGGAGGGGTTGGCGCCGGGACTGCTGCCGGTCGCTCCGGGCGGCATTGCCCTGCATATTTCCTGTCATTCGCGGGCACAGAACATGGGCCAAAAAGCGCGCGAATTGCTGAAGCTTTTGCCGGCTGTGAATTTGCAGGTCATCGAGCGCTGTTCTGGGCATGGCGGTGCCTGGGGCTATAAGGAACCGAATTTCGACACGGCGATGAAAGTGGGTGCGCCTGTGGCCCGGCAGGCCGCGGACAGCGGCAAAGCCGTGGTCACCTCGGAGTGCCCGCTCGCCGGCCTTCATATCGCGCAGGGGATCGATAAGATCCGTGGCGACAAACCCAAACCGCGCCTCGTCAGTCACCCGATCCAACTCATTGCGGAAGCTTACGAGCTCAACGACTGATGGGGCCAGCGACGGGTTGGCACAGAGTGTAATTTGTGGAGCAGGTCATGGACCGGAAGCATAATCTCACGGCCGCCGACATCCTGCCGATGGCCGAATATGGAAAGATCCGGGGCGAGTGCCGGCGCAAGATGTCCGAGCGCAAATGCAACCGACGGGCGGAGATCGGGCCCCACATCACCTTCTATTTCGAAAATTATGAAACCATGTGGATGCAGGTCCACGAGATGGTGTTTATCGAAAAAGGTGGCGCGGAGCAGATCGAGCAGGAGCTCGTGGCCTATAATCCGCTGATCCCCAAGGGCCAGGAACTGGTCGCGACCTTCATGATCGAAATCGACGATCCGGATCGGCGAAAGCGCGTTCTCGGCGGCCTCGGCGGGATCGAAAGCACTGCATTCATCGAGATCGGCGGCGAGCGCAGCCAAGGACGCCCGGAAGAAGATCAGGATCGGACCCGCGACGACGGAAAAGCCTCGGCGGTTCAGTTCGTGCACTTCCCATTGACCACCGCTCAAATCGCGCTGTTTCGGACCCCCAACGCGAAGGTGACCCTCGGCTTCACCCATCCCGCATACAGTCATATGGCGGTTCTGCCCGAAGCCATGCGGGCCGAGCTTTCGGGCGATTTCGACTAAACCGAAACTTGGCCACCCATCGTCAAGGACGATTGGTATCATTTAAACCATCGATTAGACCGATATGAAACGGGCGGTTATAGCTCCCTTCACGGTCGATGCAGCGGCATCGACGATCTCGAAAGGAGTTTCTAAATGGCTGCCATTGGTTCCAAAATTCCGAGCTTTTCCGTCGTCGGCGTCAAGCCGGGTTTTGAGGCGCATGAGGAAAGCGGTAACAGCGCCTTCGAGATCCTGACCGAAGCTAGCTTTCCGGGCAAATGGAAGGTCATCTTCTTCTATCCCAAGGATTTCACCTTCGTCTGCCCCACCGAGATCGCCGAATTTGCGCGTCTCAGCAAGGAGTTTGAGGACCGCGACGCGGTTGTGCTCGGCGGCTCCACCGACAATGAATTCGTCAAGCTCGCTTGGCGGCGCGCGCATAAGGATCTCGCCAAGCTTCCGATCTGGCAATTCGCGGATACGAACGGAACGCTGACCGACGGCTTGGGTGTCCGCTCGCCGGATGGCGTCGCCTATCGCTACACCTTCATCGTCGATCCAGATAACGTCATCCAGCATATTTATGCCAACAATCTCAATGTCGGCCGGGCGCCGAAGGATACTCTGCGCGTGCTGGACGCCTTGCAGACCGACGAGCTTTGCCCCTGTAACCGCGAGGTCGGCGGCGACGTCCTCCAGGTTGCTTGAGGCGCCCATGTCGATCGAAAGCCTGAAGGATAATATTCCCGACTTCGCCCGCGATGTCCGGCTGAACCTATCCGCCATCGTCAACGACGACACGCTCGGCAAGGAGTCCAAATATGGGCTGCTTCTCGCCTGCGCGATCGCCACCCGCAACCCAGAGGTGGCACAGGCTTTCGATCAAGATGCGGCGCTGCATCTCCCCTCGGCGGCGCGCGATGCCGCACGGGCGGCAGCCGCCATCATGGCGATGAACAATGTCTATTACAGATTTGTTCATCTGGCCTCGAACAAGGCCTATCGGACAATGCCGGCAAAGCTGCGCATGTCGGTGATTGGAAGTCCCGGCGTCGCCAAGACCGACTTCGAGCTTTGGTGTCTGGCGGTCTCGGCGATCAATGGTTGCGGCGCCTGCATCGACGCGCATGAAAAGGTTTTGGCGGAGGCGGGTACGACGTCGGAAGCAATTCAGTTCGCGCTGCGCTGCGCCGCAATCGTTCAATCCGTGGCCGTGGCTCTTGAGGCCTCGCGGCTTTCGGCTGCCTGAACGTAGACGCCGGAATCATCCAGCGGCTGTGCGACGCCTTTGGGGATGCTCTGCCGGATCAGATTAGCGAGAGCCAGCAGGGCCGGCCGGCGCGGGTTGGTCCTGCGCGAAATCAGGCGTACACGCCGCGAGGCGGGCGCCCCGTCGATCCGGCGCGCGGTGAGGGTTCCTGGCAGCCCATGCGGTTCAAGAAGCGCCAGACCGGGTGCCAGGGTCATGCCGTAGCCGGCCGCGGCCATGTGGAGAAGGGTCTGGAGGCTGGTCGCCCGCATGTCGGCCATGGCATCCTCGCCCAGATCCGGATGGTGGCAGAGTTCGAGTGCCTGATCGCGGAGGCAATGCCCGTCCGCGAGGAGCAGAAGGCTCTGGGGATCGATGTCCGCGGCGGCGACACTCGGCCGCCCGGCAAGCGGATGATCTTCCGGCAGAACCAGGAAGAACGGCTCGTCGAACAGATCCGCGCTCTCGAGCCCAGGCGATTCCGGATCGGAGGCGATAATGGCGGCGTCGAGCCGGCCTGACACCACGAGGTCGATGAGCCGTGAGGTCAAATCCTCGACGAGAAGCAAGGGCGTCGCCGGCATCATCCGGCGTGCACGCGGCAGGACGAAAGGCATCAGATAGGGGCCGAGCGTGGGAATAACCCCGAGGTGCAGCGGCCCGATCATCGGGTCGCGGCAGGCCTTGGCGCAAGCGAGGAGATCGTCGGCAGCGGCGATCGCCCGTCGGGCATGTTCCAGGATTTGCTCGCCCGCCGCGGTGGTCGCAATCGATTTGCCGACCCGCTCGAAAATACCAACCCCAAGTTTTTCTTCCAGTTTCAAAATCTGGCCGCTTAGGGTCGGCTGGCTGACATGGCAGGCCGTCGCGGCGCGGCCGAAGTGGCCGAGATCGGCGACGGCAACAATGTAACGGAGATCACGCAGGTTCATTCAATCGTGCTATCAAATCATAATCTTTAAAACAATCGGTCCAGCCTATGAAAGGCGGCCGAAGCGGCAGTTGTCGTCCGCGCGATGCATAGGGAAACCGCGCCCGGATGTGTGGCCGGGCGGCTCGGCCCGAGCCCATAGGGTCAGTAGACGCCTTTTCGGGCGATAACTGCGCCGACCGTGCGCAGCAAGATGATGAGATCCGTCGAGAACCGCCAATAGCGCACATATTCAGCATCGAGCTCGATCCGCCGGTCGTAGCTGCAGTCGCTGCGGCCGCTGATCTGCCAAAGCCCGGTCAAGCCAGGTCTCGCCGATAGATAGAGGCCGAGCTTGTCTCCATAGCGCGCCATTTCGGACGGTACGATCGGACGCGGCCCGACCAGACTCATATCGCCACGAAGCACATTGATCAGCTGAGGCAGCTCATCAAGGCTGGAGTGCCGCAAGAACCGCCCCCAGGGCGTGATGCGGGGGTCGTTCGGCAGTTTTTGCGTGCGCTCCCAAATATCGCGGATCTCCGGGTCGGACGCCAACAGTGCTTTCAGCACCTCGTCCGCGCCCACGACCATCGATCGGAATTTAAGACATTTGAAGCGGCGTCCGCAGTGTCCAATCCTTGTGTGCGGATAGATCACCGGGCCGGGGTCCAAAAGTTTCATAGCGAGTGAAACGAAGACAATGAGGGGAACGATACAAATAATGATCAGCGATGCGGCGACTATATCGAAAAGCCGTTTTGCGGGTCCGCCTACAATTACCCGTCGGCTGCCCAAACTAGACCGCTGTAACTGCCTCCGCAGTATTGTGAACCCAGCATCTAACATATACATTCCTCGTCAAATTGAAGTAATAATTCGTCGTTGCTGCCTAGCGCCTCCTCCTAGACGTCAATTATTGTTGGCTTTTTAGTTGTTTAACTTCTGGATTTAAGTTTTATCCAGACCGGCCGCCGGCACCTGGCCCGATACAATGAGGGCTTGCTCGCGGGCCGCGCGATTCCAGCGCCGACGGGCCGCCAAGACGAGTTTGTTGGCTTTCGATCGATGCGCGATCAACCTCAGACCCGCGATGCTGAGGTCTTCCGGGGCCCGTTCGGAAAGGAAGTCGGCCGGTGCGCAAAACTCAACATTATCCGTACTTTCATTCGGCATATTCGCTGGCATGACAGTACCCCGCGAGGTTCAATGAAAATGCTGGATCCAATCATTCTTGATGGTCTCGTCGGTCGGCTCACGAATGTCGGTTTTGGTCTCTCGGAAGTGGCTCAAAAAGTCAGCCAGGGCTCCAAAGAGGTAGCCGAACGTAAGACAGACGATGACAATGACGACGCCCCAGAACGTCTCGAGCCAGCCGGGTTTCGTCCAAGCCGAAAAGCCGAGAATGAGGGAGATCGAAACCAAACCTATCGGTACGAGAGCCAAGACATTCAGAAATTGCCCGACCGCGAAGGCGACCAAAACACTCGCAATTTGAATAAAGTGCATGCCGCCTACTTTCCGCCGGACCGCTTCAGAATGAGATCTTAACACTGATTTATGACAAATATTATTATTTATATAGTGCGGTAAAAATGTGGCTATGTAAAGCATTTACTCTCGCACCCAAGCCGTTCGGCGCCGCGCAAGCCCTTGCCAAGCGCTCGGCCGACCCCTAAGGCAATCGGCGGCGGCACTTAGGCCCAATCGGGCGTCTCAAGGCAGGCGCCCATCAATGCGAGAATGACCGGCGACATGGCGATTGAACGAACCTTTTCCATCCTCAAACCCGACGCGACGCAGCGAAATCTGACCGGTGCGATCAATGCCTTGATCGAGAAGGCGGGGCTTCGGATCGTCGCGCAAAAGCGCGTCAGAATGACGCGCGGCCAGGCCGAGGTCTTTTACGCGGTTCACAAGGCTCGTCCGTTCTTCGGCGAACTCGTCGAAACGATGATCGCCGGGCCTGTCGTCGTGCAGGTGTTGGAAGGCGAAGACGCAATCCAAAAATATCGGGATGTGCTGGGCGCGACGGATCCGGCCAAGGCCGCACCCGGCACTATCCGCAAGGAATTTGCGCTCTCCCTGGGCGAGAATTCGGCGCATGGATCGGACGCGCCCGAAACCGCTGCCATTGAGATCGCACAATGGTTTTCCGGCAACGAAATCGTCGGCTAACGGCGAGCCACCAAACAGGGCGGCGATGGCTAGTCGGGAAACGGAACCCGCAACGGAGCGGGCGGCGAGGATGGCTCGCCGCAAAACACCCGATTGCCTTGAACCCGCGCTCGGCCCTCCGCCACGCAGGCCAGCGCCGCCGGATAAAGCAGATGCTCTTGCGCAAGTACCCGCGCGGCAAGCGAGGCCGGTGTGTCCGAATCGAGCACTGGAACCGCCGCCTGCCCGATAATCGGACCTTCATCCATGGCTGGCACCACGAAATGCACGGTGCAGCCATGGATTTTCACCCCGTCCGCCAAGGCCCGCTCATGGGTGTTTAAACCGCGGTAGGCCGGCAAAAGGGCTGGGTGAATATTTAGCAGCCGCTCCCGCCATTGACCCACGAACCAGGGGGTCAACATCCGCATGAATCCGGCAAGGCAAATGAGCTCGATTCGATGCAGATCGAGCAGCACCTGCATGGATCGTTCGAATTCCTCACGTCCGGCGTAGATCTTGTGCTCGACCACGGCGCACGCAATCCCATGCTCCTTGGCAAAAGCCAATCCGGCAGCATCCGGGCGGTTTGAGACGACAAGAACAATTTCCGCCGGATAGAAGGGGCTGCGGGCGCGCTCGATCAAGGCGCGCATGTTGGAACCGCGCCCGGAAATAAGGATCGCTGTGCGGGTGCGTCGCAAGGTCACAACGCGAGCTGCCCGGAACAGATGACCCGCGCGCCCTCCTCGGCCGCAACCACCTTTCCTAGAGGGATCGGGTCTTCGCCCGCGGCCCTGAAAGCCTTCAAGACTTCAGCGCTGTGGCCTGCCTCCACAATCAAAACCATTCCAATGCCGCAGTTGAACGTCCGCAACATTTCCCGCTCCGCAAGGGCGCCCTCCGCCGCAAGCCAGCCGAAGACCTTGGGAACCGGGATTGCCGAGAGATCGAGTTCGACGCCAAGGCGGGGTGGCAGAACGCGCGGCACATTATCCAAAAAGCCGCCCCCGGTGATATGAGCCAAGGCCTTGATGCCCTCCGTTTCCGCCAACGCCTGCAATATGGGCCTCACATAGATGCGGGTCGGCGTGAGCAGGGCTTCGGCGAGGGTTTTTTCTGGCGCGAAAGCCGCAATGGCAGACCAGGCTAGCGAATTTTGTTCGAGGATTTTGCGGACCAGGGAAAAACCATTCGAATGGAGACCCGACGACCGCAAGCCGAACAATTGATCGCCTGCCTTGATGTCCGCCCTTGGCAACAGCCTGCCCCGTTCGACGGCGCCGACCGCAAAACCCGCGAGATCATAATCGGCGTTCGCGTAGAGGCCCGGCATTTCAGCGGTCTCCCCGCCAATCAAGGCAGCGCCCGCCTCGATGCAGCCCCGGGCGATCCCTTCGACCACCTGCGCGGCGGCGTCGGGATCGAGCCGTCCGGCGGCATAATAATCGAGGAAGAACAGCGGCTCGGCCCCCTGCACGACGAGGTCGTTGACGCACATCGCGACGAGATCGATCCCAATCGTGTTATGGATGCCGCTTTCGATGGCCACTCTGACCTTTGTGCCGACGCCGTCATTGGCGGCGACCAGGATCGGATCCACAAAGCCCGCGGCCTTGAGATCGAACAGACCGCCGAAGCCGCCGATTTCCGCATCGGCGCCGCGCCGCCGCGTTGCCCGCACAAGCGGCTTGATTTTTTCGACCATGGCGTTGCCGGCATCGATATCGACGCCGGCGTCGGCATAGGTAAGGCCATTCTTTTTCGTCATGTCGGTCCAGGCCGCAGCCACCGCGAGGTCTTTTTAGACGTCACGAGCTGTAGGAGAATTTTAGCGTATTGAATCAACGCCCATGTCAACTCGGGGAAGCAGTTTTGCTGGCAAAAGCCCTAGAGCACAGGTTTCAAGGCATTCGCAGATGCCCCGCCTCGCTCGATGGGCGCATGATCCCGAAAAGTCTGTCGGTTTTAGGGATCATCCTCTAACGCCCGATTTGTGCCAAAGCAATATTGCAAAGCCGATAGGCAATTTGTGCCGCATCGGGACGATCGGGCGGGCGGGTTGAGATCATGCAATGCCGCGCTGGTGCCACCGGCCACCGCCGGGCCACAACCCCAAGTCTGGCCGCCATTGAACCCGGCTGGGCTTCAAGGGTTGTCACTTTGCCGAGGCTTGGAAACTATAGCGGGTTCCGTGCCCATCCATATTTCGAAACGGATTGATGTTTTCCTATTACCGCAGTCTTCCGAATTTGATTTCGCTTGGACGCCTTGTCCTTGCCCCGGCGATTGTCTCCCTGATCATAGCCGAGCGCTGGAAGGAAGCCTGCGTGGTCTTCATCATCGCCGGCGTTTCCGACGCGGTCGACGGCTGGCTCGCCAAAACCTTCGAACTTCGGACCGAACTCGGCGCCTATCTCGATCCGCTGGCCGATAAAGCCCTGATCGTTTCCATCTATGTGACCCTCGCCGTCGTCTCCGTTCTTCCCGCGACGATTGCCATTATCGTCGTCGCGCGCGATGTCATGATCATCGGCGCGTTCATGATTTCAGGGTTCATGCGCAGGCCCGTCAAGGTCAAGCCGCTCATGATCTCCAAGCTCAATACAGCGGCACAAATCAGTTTCGCGGCCATGGTTCTCGTGGCCAAAGCCTTCCATTTTCCCGCCGCCGCTTGGTTCCAAATTATGCTTTATTGCGTGGCCGCACTCACCATTGCCTCGACAGCTGCTTATCTGCGGCAGTGGATCCGGCACATGAGTGTTTGACGCAAAGAAGTGCTAAGGCCGGACCGGAAGCTGGAACTCCCCGGCAAGAGTGGCGGAAAAAGGCAATGACGATACGGATCGAATGGCAGATCGGCTTTTGGATTGGCGCGTTCTTGCTGCTGGTCCTGCTGCTTTGGCTGTTCAGCGGCGTGCTTCTGCCGTTCGCCGCCGCCGGCGCGCTAGGCTATCTCTTGAACCCGGTCGTCGACCGCCTGGAGCGAATTGGCTTCAATCGGCTCGGTGCGACGCTCTTCATTATGGCGTGCATGGTCCTGGTTCTCGGGCTGATCTTCGTTCTGGTCGTGCCCGTACTTTGGCGCCAACTTGCCAGTTTCATCGAGGCGATGCCGGCCTATGCCGTCAAGCTGCAGGAGCTGATTTCGGCGGCTTCCGTCAATTTCCAGAAGGACTATGGCGGCACCCTGCTGGATAAGCTGGGTCTTGGCAGTCAAATCGGCCCGGATCTCGGCAACGCCACCAATAATCTCGTTGCCCAGGGGGCTCAATGGGCGGCATCCTTCCTGAATTCGCTTTTGACACGCGGGGCGGCGCTGATCAGTTTGGTTTCGCTGCTGGTCGTAACCCCCATCGTCGCTTTCTACATGCTTCTCGATTGGCACAAGATGATTGCGACGATCGACGATCTGATCCCGCCGCGAAACCGCGAAACGGTGCGAACCCTTGCCCGCCAGATCGATACCGCCATGGCGGGATTTTTACGCGGCCAATCCCTCGTCTGTTTGTGTCTTGGAATCTGGTACGGGTTGGGCCTGTCGCTGATTGGGCTCAATTTCGGCCTTCTCATCGGCATTTCGGCCGGTGCGTTGAGCTTTATCCCTTATGTCGGTTCCCTGACGGCCCTCGTTCTGTCCTCGACGGTGGCAATCGTGCAGAATTGGCCGGATTGGCGGCTGCTCGCCATGTCGCTCGGCGTGTTTTTGGTCGGCCAATTTCTCGAAGGCAATATTTTGTCGCCGAAGCTCGTTGGCGAATCGGTCGGGGTGCATCCGGTCTGGCTGATTTTCGCGCTGCTCGCTTTCGGCAGCCTGTTCGGTTTCACCGGCCTCATCACCGCAGTGCCGTTTGCCGCCGCCGCCGCGGTCATCCTGCGCTTTGCCCTGAAGCGCTATCGGGAAAGCAATCTTTACACGGAAGTCCGGCGTCCCAGCGCCAAGCTGCTTCTCGACTCGAAACTTGCCCAACTCGACCATGAGGATCGTTGAATGGCTGGGGAGAAGCCCCGCCAGACGCGAGCTGCTCCTCGTCAACTGACATTGGAGCTCGCGCCAAAGCCTGGTTACGAGCCGGAGAATTTTTTCGTCTCGCAATCGAACGAAAAGGCCTACGCGATGGTGGAGCTATGGCCGCGGTGGCCGGCTCCGATGCTGATGATCGTGGGGCCGCCGGGCGCGGGCAAAAGCCACATGGGTGCGATTTGGGCCGCCAAATCCGGTGCCGCGACCCAGCCCGGCGCGTCGTTGGCTAATGCCGATATCGAAGCCCTGGCCGCCGCGGGTCCGCTTCTCCTTGAAGACGTCGACGAGATCGGACAAGCCGAACCTCAGCTTTTCCATCTTCTCAATCTGATGCGCGAACGCGACATCGCGCTCGTCCTCACGGCGCGGGCCCTTCCCGACACCTGGGGTTTGCGGACCGCCGATCTTTTGTCGCGGCTGCGGCTCGCGCCGACGATTGAAATCGGAATGCCCGACGATGCCTTGATGCGGGCGGTTCTCGTCAAACTGCTGATCGAACGGCAGCTTGTCGTCGACACGGGGGTCGTTGACTACATCGCCCTGCGGCTCGAGCGGTCGCTCGAAGCGGCCCGTTCATTTGTCGATCGGGTGGACCGAGAAGCGCTCGCGCGCAAAAGCCGGATTACGCGGGCGATCGCCAGCGATGTCCTGATCGCAATCGGCAATGAGGAAGACCCGGCTCCCGCTCAGGGACCAACGTAGCGGATCGTGCGGCCCCTGGCGTCGGTGAATGTCTTCCCCGCGCTCAGACCGGCCTCGGTCGCGGAGCGTCCGGTGACCAACCCGGCTTTGGAGTCATCGGTGCCGGAAATCGATCTCGGCGCATCCAACTCCGCGAGAGACTTGCGCTCGCGTTTGGAGAGCCCCTTGATCTCCGACAGTTTCCTGAAATCGCCCGCCTTGTGGTGGTGGCTGCCGTAGTCGCCGACAAAAATGCGGATTCCGGAGCGGGTCATCACCGCATCGCCTTCCTGCAAGCTTTCGTCGTTCATGATGTCGACGGGCGCGTGCGGGCGCACCGGATGTCCCGCCTTCTCATTCCGATGCGCCACGACCTTATGCCTGCGGAAACCATTGGCGTGTCCCCACGGCCGATAGGCTGGCGGGCGCGGAAAGTACCGCGGGGCCGGAGGCTGGAACTGCTGAAACAAAAAATCAAAGAATCCGGCGTGAGCGACGCCCGGAGACAGGCTGATCCCGAGGAGGGCGATCGCAAAGACGCGACCAAAGCGATCCGTTCGCATCAAAAAATCCATAAACCGAGAAGTCGGCGCTCATGTAGCTTAAGTTTGGGTAAACGTGAAGCGGATTGATTGGTTCAGCCTTGAGAAAGCAGTCTTTCATATTCTGCGCGGATCACGCTTGCTCCATACTGGCGTTCAAGCCGCAAAATTGTGAAATGGCCGCGCGCAATGGTCTGGAAATGGTCGGCAAAGGCGTAGTTTACGGCGGCTCCACCGGCGGCGCCGATCAGCGGAACACTTTGGGCGGCGAGCTTTTGCGAGACCACCACGCCAAAATGCGTCCCAATTTGCGCAACAAAGCGAACCAGCGCCGGCGCGACGTCATTGATGAGGCCCCGGCTGGACAGATAGCCGGCGGCTTCCGACACCGACTTCGCCAACAGCGCCCGAACCGCAAAATAGCCGGTCTCCAGAACCGCACCCTCCTCAAGATTGGAATTTGTGCCATGGAGATCGGCATAGCGGATGGGCTTATCCGCATCGGCGCGGCCGCCTAGGGCAAAGACTTCGAGACAAGCAAGCACGGTTGCGGGATCGGACAGGTCCTGCCCCTCGCCGCGGGCGATGTCGGCGATCGAGCGCAGCATAATCGCGGTCGAGAACGGAAGTTCGACCGGCAGGCTTGAAATACCGAATGCGCCGCCGGCGGCGCCCGCCAAAACCGCTATGCTCTTGTGCATGCGGCGCCGATCCCGCATCGGCTTGCCGGCAAGGCTCCGGATCGCGAAATTCAGACCGCCCCGGATGGCCGCCTCCGCGGCCCTGTTCGCGATGCCGGAAATATGCGCCGGAACGATCGCGCCAATCGCGCTCACCTGCCGCCCCAGCGCCGCGCTCAGACGAATGGCCAGACTTGTCCGCTCAAGTTCACGCATGGCGCGCTCCAGCGCCGCTTGGTCGTCCTGGCTAAGCCCGGAGGTGGGGTTGGGAATGACGGCCCAGTTCGGGTGGGACGGAACACCGGGTACAAAATCCATGAAATGCCTCGTTGAAGGGTGGCCTGGAAACGGGCTTTAGAGGCAAGCCCGGCGGCCGGCCTTGAGAGGGAACGGTTTCCTCCGCCGGGGGTTCAGAAGCGTTAATCATCTTTATCTCGGCAGGTTGAGATAGCTAAACAAAGTGTTAAATAGATATGGTAATTGGTTGATGAAACCTTAATTTCAAGGACATCCATTGCGCCAAAAAGCAAAATAAAGTAATTTGATCGAACTGTTTCGTATAAATCAGTAGAAAATGAGCAATCGATGACTTAGTTAAGTCAACAGATTGAGAAATAGCAACTATACTTCCCTAAGATTAGCTCGTTTTGTTTAAGACCATCGGAAAACAGCCCTGACATTGTTTGGTACCCTGGGCTGGGAGGCACGAGATGGACGTTAGGACTGTGAAGCCGATGACGATTTTGTCGATAGCGGGTTTTTCGTTGATCGGCTTGGTTCTTCTGTCTCCCTGCGATGCGATCGCGAACGCAGCCGAAACTGTCCGGGCGTCCTCATTCGCGCCGATCAGCGGCCCGACCGCCGTACCCTATGGTTGGGGGGATTTTTGCCGGCGCAATGCCGGCGCCTGCAACGGGGAGCCCATTTCGCCCACGGATATCGAATTGACATCAAAGACGATCATCGAAATCGAACGGGTCGACAAATGGGTGAATGCCCAAATCAAGCCGGTCTCCGACATGGAACATTGGGGTCTCATCGACGAATGGGACTATCCAACCGACGGCAAAGGGGATTGCGAGGACTTCGCGTTATTCAAGCGCAAGATCCTTATTGAGGAAGGCTTCCCGCGTCAGGCCTTGCTGATGACCGTGGTCAAGGACGAGCACAACGAGGGGCACGCGGTCCTGACCGTCAAGACCACCGCCGGCGACTATGTTCTCGACAATATGAATGATGACATGAAGCCCTGGAACCGCACCGGCTATCGTTTCGTCAAGCGCCAGTCGCAGAACGATCAGAACGCGTGGGAACAAATCGGGGATCCGACGGCCGCACCGGATTATGTGTCTCGCTGACCGTACGGCCGGAGCTTTCGCCCCGGCCCTGTTCGCGCATGTTCGCCGCAAGAGGCGGTGCCTTCTCAGGCTGAAATGCTTTCATTGGCCGATTGCGGCGCCGGCAGCCTGGGGCCGACGACTTCCTTGAGGGCGGCCACGTCCTTGGACGCGGATTTGGGCGGCACGGGCCCCGGACACATCGGGGTCGGAATTTCGACCTCGACCTCGAGGGTCGAGACGACTTCGCCCCGCTCCATCTTCACCTTGATCCCTTCGGCCTCGACCGGGAAATGCTTCGCGATCACCGCCAGAATTTCTTCCTGAAGAATGGCGATCAGATCGGATTTCCCTGAAACGGCGCGTTCATGCGCGAGCAGGATCTGCAGCCGTTCCCTGGCT
The DNA here is from genome assembly GCA_004564215.1 of Beijerinckiaceae bacterium. NCBI lineage: Bacteria > Pseudomonadati > Pseudomonadota > Alphaproteobacteria > Hyphomicrobiales > Beijerinckiaceae > Beijerinckiaceae bacterium. Next base: position 1,799,661 of record CP024846.1, read on the forward strand.
ACCGGCGCGGAGCCTTGCCGCCTGAAAAAACTGATGAGCTTCATGCGGCCCTCCGTCCAAATAGTTTTCCAAACAGCCCCTTCCGGTCGCTCGGCACGGTCATGTCGATGACCTCGCCATTCAACCTCTTCACCGCGGCAAAATAGGCGCGCGCCGGTGCGCTTTCCGGATTGCTGAGCGTGATCGGCGAGCCGATATTGGAGGCGCGCAGCACCTCGGTGCTTTCCGGGATGATTCCCAGCAGCGGGACGGACAGGATTTCCAGCACGTCTTCGACATTCAGCATTTCGCCGCGGCCGGCGCGGGCCGCGTCAAACCTGGTGAGCAGGAGATGCTTCTCGACGCGCTCGCCTTTTTCGGCGCGCTCGGTCTTTGAGTCGAGCAGACCGATGATACGGTCCGAGTCGCGCACTGACGAAACTTCCGGGTTGGTCACGATGACCGCCACGTCGGCGTGCCGCATCGCAAGCGTCGCGCCGCGCTCGATTCCAGCGGGGCTGTCACAGATGACCCAATCGAATTTCTCTTTCAGTTCGGCAATGACGCGTGCGACGCCCTCGTCGGACAATGCGTCCTTGTCGCGCGTCTGCGAGGCGGGAAGCAGCGACAGCGTCGGGACGCGCTTGTCGCGGATCAAAGCCTGCGCGAGCTTGGCATCGCCTTGAACGACATTGATCAGATCGTAGACGACTCTGCGCTCGGCGCCCATGACAAGATCGAGGTTACGCAATCCGACGTCGAAATCGATCAGCACGACATTCTTGCCGCTTTGCGCTAACGCCGCGCCCAGAGCCGCGGTGGAGGTCGTCTTGCCGACGCCGCCCTTGCCGGATGTTACGACCAGAACCTTGGCCATGTTGATGTCTCCCACTCTTTCAGTCTTGAACCATGGTCAGCGAATCACCATCAAGCCACACTTGAATGGGCTTGCCGCGCAGATGCGCGGGCATGTCGTCGGCCACCATGTACAGGCCGTCGATGGAAAGAAGTTCGGCTTCGAGTTTGCGGCAGAAGATGCGCGCGCGGGAATCACGGGAACCGGCGATAGCCCTGCCTCGAAGCGTCCCATAAATGTGGATGGAGCCGCCGGCGATGACTTCGGCGCCCGAGGCGACCGAGCCGATGATGGTCACATCGCCTTCCGGATGCACAATGCATTGGCCGGAGCGGATCGAGCTGTCCAGCAGCAAGGAATTTGGATGCTCGGTATTTTTGGCGGCGACGGCCGAGGGTTTCGAAGCTTCGGGAGCTTTCGCCACATCGGGCGTGGCATCGGACTCTGGGGATTCAGTTGGAAGCTCCTTGCCGAGAACGTCGGTGATGCCTTTTTGCCGGCCGCTCAACAGCAAGGGAGGCATCGCAAAGTCGAGCCAAGAAGGCTCGGCGCCCTCAATGCCCATGACCTTGATGTTGCGTTCGGCGAGTTCCTTGAGGAGCTCCGCCACACCCTGCTTGCCGGGCCGTAAAATGGAAAGGTCAAGAACGATCGGGCGGCCGAGGAAGAAGCCCGGCGATCGGGCGAGCCAGGCATCCATTTCAGCAAGCCAGTTCGCCAAAGGCGGTTCCGGTGCAAGCACCATTGCGTGGTAGGAGCGGCCATGAAAACGGATCGAATGACGGGTGTTTGCAGCGGCTGTCACGGCAGGGCCTCGAAGATGTGCTTCGACGATTTAGCCAGGGCATGGTTAACGCCCGGTTAAGGCTTTTGCCACGGGCCCCGATTTGGCACAGTTCAAGGAAGAAATTTAATTTCGTTGTAATAATTGGAGACGGTCAGAGGGCGCGGGGCCGGCGTAAATCGAGCGTCAAGGGAAAGTCGGCGGAGCGTTCTTCGGGCGGCACATCGAACGATCCTGGCGTGTGGCCGTGATCCTGAAAGCGCGCAAGGCGGCGCGCTTCGGCCTCGAAATTATTGACCGGGAACGTCTCGTAATGCCGGCCGCCCGGATGGGCGACGTGATAGACGCAGCCCCCGAGCGCTCGCCCGTTCCAACTGTCGACGAGATCGAAGGTCAAAGGGGCATGGACCGGAATCGTCGGGTGCAGACCGTTGGCGGGCTGCCAGGCCTTGAAGCGCACGCCGGCCACCGCTTCTCCCGATGTGCCGGTCGTGGTGAGGGGCATGCGCCGGCCGTTGCAGGCGACGATATGGCGGCCTTCGACAATGCCGGTTGCCTTGATCTGCAAGCGCTCGAGCGAGGAATCGACATAGCGCACGGTGCCACCGGTTGCGCCTTGCTCGCCCATCACATGCCAAGGCTCGAGCGCCTGCCGCACTTCGAGTTTGACCCCGCCATGCTCGACGGCGCCGCAAAACGGAAATCTGAATTCGAACTGCGCTTCGAACCATTGCGGATCGAACGCAAAGCCGGCCTGTCCAAGGTCGGCGATTACGCCCAGAAAATCCTGCCATATGAAATGCGGCAGCATGAATCGATCATGCAAAGCGGTGCCCCATCGCACCAGATTTCCTTGCTGCGGTTGACGCCAAAACCAGGCGACCAGTGCGCGCAACAACAATTGTTGGGCCAAACTCATCCGCGCGTCCGGCGGCATTTCGAAGGCCCTAAATTCCACCAAACCGAGCCGCCCGGTCGGTCCGTCTGGCGAATAGAGCTTGTCGATGCAGATTTCGGCGCGATGCGTATTGCCGGTCACGTCGACGAGAAGGTTGCGGAACAGGCGATCGACGAGCCACAGCGGCGCGCCCTGCTCCGCCGGCGGTACGCTGGCGAGTGCGATTTCGAGTTCGTAAAGCTGATCGTGACGAGCCTCGTCGACACGCGGCGCCTGGCTCGTCGGGCCGATGAAAAGCCCGGAAAAGAGATAGGAAAGCGAGGGATGCCGCTGCCAATAGAGCACCAGGCTTTTCAACAGATCGGGGCGCCGCAGCACCGGCGAATCCGCAGGCGTCGCACCGCCCAGGACAACATGATTGCCGCCGCCCGTCCCGGTGTGGCGCCCGTCGGTCATGAATTTATCGGCGCCCAGCCGTACCTGGCGCGCATCCTCGTAAAGACCTTTGGTCGTTTCGACCAAGGCGCGCCAGTTCACGGCGGGATGAATATTGACCTCGATGACACCGGGATCGGGGGTCACCTTGATCACATTGATGCGCGGATCGAAGGGCGGGGGATAGCCTTCGATATGCACGGGCAACCCCGCCTGCTCGGCGCTGGCTTCGACCGCGGCGAGAAGCTCGAGGTAATCCTCCAAAGCTTCGACCGGCGGCATGAAAACGCAGAGAACCCCATCGCGTGGCTCGATCGAAAGCGCGGTGCGCACGGCACCTTCGATCGCCTCCTGCTCGATACGCTCCTGCCGCGTGCTCGACGCGGCCGGAGCGTGTTCGAAACGCTGCGCGATGTCTTGTGGAGGGGGCAGGACTTCGCGCGGCTCCAGGGGATCCTGGGCAATGATGAAGGGATAGGACGAAGGCGGCACCCAAGGCAGGGACGACAAGGGCAATCGGTAGCCGACGGGGGAATCGCCCGGCACCAGAAACAATCTGCCCCGTCGCAACGCCCACTGCTCACTTTTCCAGCGCGAACCGGTCATGCCGCTTGCCTGCGCGTTCCAGCGCTGCACCGGCATGACAAAACCGACGGGCTTTGTCAGACCGCGTGAGAACGTGCGGATCATCCGGCTGCGCTCTTCGGCATCCTCGATTTTGGGATCGAGCGGATCGATATTCTCGGGCAGATTGCCTTCCTTGGCGAGCCAAGCGACAGGATCCTCAAAGGCCGGCAATACGCAGGATGTCTCGATCCCAAGTCGTTCCGCTATGCCGTTTGCAAAATTCTTGGCTTGGGCACGATGCTCCTCGGCGCGCGCCAGGTCGGCGGGCATCATGGATTCCGGCCCGACCGGCTTCGTCAAAGCGACCTCGCCGATCAGCGCGGGATTTTTCCAGATCGGCTCGCCGTCCTTGCGCCAGTAAACTGAAAATCCCCATCGGGGGAGGCTTTCGCCCGGATACCATTTGCCTTGACCATAATGAAGCATGCCGCCGGGCGCGAAACGCTGATGCAATCGGCGGATCAGCCTGTCCGCGAAGCTGCGTTTCGTCGGACCAACGGCCGCGGTGTTCCATTCGTCCGATTCGAAATCGTCGATCGATACGAACGTCGGCTCGCCGCCCATCGTCAATCTTACGTCGTTTTGGCCAAGCTCGGCATCGACCTGTTCGCCCAGTTCATCGAGCTTCGTCCAAGCGGCGTCGGAAAACGGCAGAGTGATCCGAGGCGCCTCGCCGACGCGCGTCACCTGCATGTCGAAATGGAAATCGACATTGGCCGGCTCGACCAGCCCCGAGATCGGCGCGGCCGAGCGATAATGCGGCGTGGCGGCAACTGGTAGATGGCCCTCGCCGCAGAACATCCCGGATGTGGCATCCATCCCGATCCAGCCGGCGCCGGGCACATAGACCTCGGCCCAGGCGTGCAAATCGGTGAAATCAACCTGCGTGCCCTTCGGCCCGTCGACCGGCTCGATGTCGGCCCGCAATTGGATGAGGTATCCCGATACGAAGCGGGCCGCGAGGCCGAGGTGACGCAGCATTTGAACAAGCGTCCAGGCAGAATCGCGGCAAGACCCGGACCCGAGTTCCAAAGTTTCCTCCGGGGTCTGAACGCCCGGTTCCATCCGGATCAAATAGCGGATCGCCTTGTGCAGGCCGATATTCAGATCGACCAGAAATGTCACGATGTGAATCGGACCCTTCGGCAGCGCGTCGATATAGGCTGCGAGGCGCGGACCGAGTGGTTCGGCTTCCAAATAGGGCGCCAGCTGCGCCTTTAATTCGGGCTCGTAGGCGAAAGGAAATTGCTCGGCGTAGGGCTCGATGAAAAAATCGAACGGGTTGATGACCGCAAGATCAGCGGTGAGATCGACCTCGACTTTAAACTCCGTCACCTTTTCGGGAAAGACGAACCGGGCCTGCCAATTGCCGTGCGGGTCCTGCTGCCAGTTCACGAAATGCTCGGCTGGCGTCACTTTCAGCGAATAAGCGGTGATTTTGGTGCGGCAGTGGGGGGCCGGGCGCAGCCTGATGATCTGCGGCTCGATCACGACCGGCCGATCATATTTATAGTGGGTCACGTGATGAATGGCGGCGGAAATGGTCACGTTGTAAGCCCTAACAGCGCCAGCCACAGATCAGACCGCCTCGCTGGTTCGAGGTGCGACCTTATTTGTAGAATTACAATCAGCAATTTTTACGCCAATGCGCAATGCCGGTCGCCCCACCTCTTCCAGTGAGGAAGGGGCCCAGCAGCGGGTTGAACATCGGGCCGAAGGCGACTGTGACTTCGTCGGGCGTGAGCTTCACCGTGTTGTTGCGCCAATGATCCCCTCGCGGACTCGTCGAAGCCGCAAAATGCCATTGGCGGCGAAACGAGCGGCAAGCCGAATGACCCGCCGCTCCGGTTCTTGGTCCAGTGCCGTAAGCGCGCCGCTTAGGCCGCCATTCCCATGGCTTCGGCCTTTTTCAACAGCGCCTCGGCCATCCTTATGCTGGCGATGTCGATGAGGCGGCCGTCGAGCGAAACCGCGCCCTTTCCGGCCTTGGCCGCATCGGCCATCGCGCTGACGATCCGGCGCGCCTTGGTGACCTCGGCTTCCGAGGGCGTGAAGACCTGATTGGCGAGTTCGATCTGCGAAGGATGAATTGCCCATTTTCCTTCATAGCCCAAAACCGCGGCGCGCTTGGCGGCGGCGGTGAAGCCATCCGGATCGGAGAAATCGCCGAACGGTCCGTCAATCGGACGCAGGCCATAGGCGCGGCAGGCAACCAGCATGCGGGTCTGCGCCGCGTGCCATTGATCGGCCCAGTAATAGGCGCGGTTGCCATTGGCATCCTTATCGGTGAGCACGCCATAATCCGCATTGACGCCGCCAATGATGGTGGTGCGCGCCCGCGTCGACGCCGCGTAATCGGCAACGCCGAAGGACATGGCTTCGAGCCTCCGGCTCGATTGCGCAATCGCCTCGACATTGGCCATGCCGAGCGCCGTTTCGATCAACACTTCAAAACCGATGCGCTTCTCGCGCTTCTTCGCGGTCTCGATCTGCGTGACCAGCATGTCCACCGCATAGACGTCGGCTGGAACACCGGCCTTGGGAATCAGGATCATGTCGAGACGCGGGCAGGCTTCCACGATATCGACGACGTCGCGATACATGTAATGCGTGTCGAGACCATTGATGCGGATCATCATGGTCTTGTTGCCCCAATTGATGTCGTTCAGCGCCGCGATGATATTCTTGCGGGCCTGTTCCTTGTCGTCGGGCGCGACGGCATCTTCGACGTCGAGAAAAATAATGTCCGCGGCCGACTGCGCCGCCTTTTCGAACAACCCAGGATTGGAACCTGGGACCGCCAGTTCGGAGCGATGAAGACGCGGCGTCGCCTGCTCGATGATCGTAAAGCTCATGCCCTTGTTTCCCCTCTTGGTTGGCGCGGTTGTGAACGACGCTCAGCCGGTGGCGCCGAGACCGCTCGCGATGCAATTGATGGATAGAAGGAGGTTTGCTTTATAGGCCTCCAAAGCCTGATCGGTTTCGCAGGCCCGGAAGCGGCGCAAAAGCTCGACCTGCTCCCGGTTGACCCGGTTGATCGTCGGCAGCCGATGGTCAAGGCGCGCCCGGTAGCTCGGGAAGCGTTCACCGATTTCACGCTCCTGACTGATCCGCAAAACCATCTCGCGGGTCAGCACGAATTCATGCTCGATCAGCGCGAAGATGGCATCGCGCTTGGAAGCATCGGGAACAAGGCTCGCATATTCGCGGGCAATCGCCAGATCGACCAGACAGAGGGTTTTCTCGACCTCGCCGATGATCAGGCGGAACAGCCGCGATTCCTTGAACATCCGGCGCAGCAGCGCCTCGCCGCGTTCCTTACGGACATCGAGGAAGCTTTTGATGCCGCTGCCCATCCCGTACCAACCGGTGATGACATGCCGGTTTTGCGACCAGGCGAACACGAAGGGGATCGCCCGCAAATCACCGAGCGAACGCGCGCCGAAGCGCCGCGCCGGCCGCGATCCGATATTGAGCAGGGAAATCTCCTCGAGCGGGCTCGCCGCTTGAAAATAGGTCAAAAGATCGGGGTGGCCGATAAAGCCCGCATAGGCGGCATGGGCGGTGCCCGACAGTGCCTCCATGGCTTCCTCGAATTCCGCCCTTGGCACCAGCGCTTGCTCGCGTTCCGAAATCAAAGCGTGCTCCAGGACAGCACTACCCAGGACCTCCATCTGATAGGCGGCGGTCCCACGATTGGCATATTTGAACGAGACTACCTCGCCCTGCTCGGTCACCCGGAAGCGTCCATTGATCGAGCCTGCCGGCTGGGCCGCGATCGCTTGCGCGGTGGGCGAACCGCCCCGGCTGACCGAGCCGCCCCGGCCATGGAAAAACGCGATCGGGATGCCGCTTTCGGTGCCGATCTTGGTCAGCCGCGTCTGCGCCTTCGCCAGTTCCCAGTTCGAGGATAGAAAGCCGCCATCCTTGTTGGAGTCGGAATAGCCGATCATCACCTCCTGCACGCCGCCCTGGGCGCGGGCGCTGCGCCGAACCACCGGCAGCGACAAAAGCTCGCGCATGATCGCAGGCGCGGCGCGGAGATCGGTGATGGTTTCAAACAGCGGCACGATCGGCAGAGTGCAGGCTTCGACGCCGGCCGCATCCAGAAACAGCCCGGCATGTTTGGCCAGCAGATAAGCGCCGAGAATATCGGCGACCGAGCGGGTCATGCTCAGAACGAAACAGCCGAATGCTTCACGATCGAATTCGGTGCCCTTGTCGCTGGCGAGCTTGAACATGCCGAGCGTTTCGGCTGCCTCGGGCGGCAGGTCGAGCGGCGGGCGTTCCGCCGGGAAGGGCCGGGCGAGTTCGGCGGTAACCCAGTCCTTCCACGCCGCCGAGTCGGGCTCGGGCGGCGTGCCGCCGTCGCGGCCGGCGGTCGCCTGCCAAAGCGTCTGCAATGTTTGGGTTAGCCGTGTCGTGTTCTCGCGCAGATCGAGTCTGACGGTGCGGAAACGGAAGATCTCCACCGACCAGCGGACCGGCCGCACCAAACTCTCGCCGATATCGGCAGCCCCGCTTTCGATCAGCGCTTCTTCCAGAACCCGAAGATCGGCGATCAGTTCGTCGGCGCTGGCATATTCAGCACCACTACCCATGCCGCCGCGCTCGAAATGCGCGATGGTGAGTTGGAGTTTGCGCAGCATGCAAAACAGGAACTGGCGATAGGGCTCGCCGGAATTGCGCTGCGCGATCATCGCGCCTTCAAGGCTCTTGGCGAGTGCGCTCGCAAGCGCCTCCTGAAAGGCCGCCGTCGGAGGCAGTGCCCGCTCGGCAATCGACAGCCTGCGCAGGAGAAGCGACAGGTGCTGCTCGTAATGGCGGAGGCTCGCCAGCGCATTCTCGACAAGCGCCCGGCGGGTGACGTCATTGGTGACGAAGGGATTGCCGTCGCGGTCGCCGCCGATCCATGAGCCGAATTGAAAAAACGGCGTGAGCGCAAAATGCTCGCCGGGATAAAATTGATGCAGCGCGCGATCCAATTTTTTCAAAAGGTCGGGAACGCCGTCAAACAAGGTCTCGTGAAAAAAATGCAGACCCCAGGCGACTTCTTGATCGACCGAAGGCTTCTCCAGCCGCAATTCGCCGGTCATCCACAAGAGCTCGATCTCATCTCGCAACTGGTCGATCAGCCCGGCCCGTTCACGTGCGGTCCAGCGCGGCTGTTCCAGCTCGACCAAGAGACGGTAGATGCGGCGATGCTTTTCGAGAACGGTCACGCGCTTGGCTTCGGTGGGATGCGCGGTAATGACCGGCCTGACCCGCGTCGAAGCCAGCCGTCCGTGCAGTTCCCGCGCCCCAATCTTGAGATTGGCGGCCTGTGCGACGAAGTTGGCGAATGTGCCGGGCACCGCGGTCTCGCCGCGTTCGCGTTCGGTCTGACGACGCAGCCGCATCGCCGTGTGCTGCTCGACGATCGCAAGCAACTGAAACCAGATTCCGTGGACTTGGAAGACGCGCGCAAGCAGATCCGGCGCGAAATCCACGACTTCCGTTTTTTCGCTGAGAACCGCGGCAACCTCGGGATGCTGACGGCGCACGATATCGACCAGAAGGTCGAACAGGATGGCGGCGGTTTCCTCGCCATCGAGCAGGGCCTGGACGTCTCCCGGCGCCGGGCCGATATCCGCCCCTGGAGGGCCGACGTTAGTTTGCATCATGGATCACACTCGTCGCAGCGGGCGGCCAGGATCTTGGGCTTGTCCGACGTCCGGGCACCGCATCCGAACCTTATCGGTTAGAAATTCGCGGGCTCGATGAACCGAATCCGCCGCTCTCCAGTCCTTGCGCAAATCCAAGGTGCATCCCTTGCAAAGATTGCGCGGGGCGCGGCAAGCGGGGCGCAGTGCGTCCCGCCGGGACCGCTGCCTTAGTGAGCCAAGACCTTGGCCATGGTCGAGCCGAGTTCGCTCGGGCTCGGCGCCACGGTGAGGCCGTAGGACTTCATGATTTCCGCCTTTTCAGCGGCGCTGTCGCCGGTCGCCGAAATGATCGCGCCCGCATGGCCCATGCGGCGGCCTTTTGGCGCGGTCAGGCCGGCGACATAACCAACCACGGGTTTGGTCATATGGCTCTTGATCCATGCCGCGGCCTCGGCTTCTTGTGGGCCGCCGATCTCGCCGATCATCATCACGGCCTTGGTTTCCGGATCGCGCTCGAACAAAATCAAATGATCCAAGAACGAGCTGCCGTTGATCGGATCGCCGCCAATGCCGACGCTGGTCGAGACGCCAATGCCGAGGGCTTTCATCTGTGCCGCGGCTTCATAGCCAAGCGTTCCCGAGCGGGAGACGATGCCCACCGAGCCCTGCATATAGATATTACCCGGCATGATGCCGAGCATCGCTTTGCCGGGGCTGATGATGCCGGCGCAGTTCGGCCCGACCATCAACGTCCGGTGGTCGCGCTGATAGCGCAAGAGATAGCGCTTGACCCGCATCATGTCCTGGGCGGGAATGCCGTCGGTGATCGAGCAGACGAGCTGAATGCCCGCATCCGCCGCCTCCATGATGGCGTCGGCGCAGAAAGCCGGCGCGACGAAGGCAATGCTGTGGGTCGCCCCGGTTTGACGGATCGCTTCCTTGACGGTGTTGAACACCGGCAGGCCGAGATGTGTGCTGCCCCCCTTGCCAGGCGTGACGCCGCCCACGACCTTGGTGCCGAATTCGATCATTTCCTTGGCGTGGAAAGTGCCTTTGTCGCCGGTGAAGCCCTGAACCAGGACCCGGCTTGTTTCGTCGATCAGAATACTCATCGTTTAAGGCTTCCCCTGAAACAATTCACGGCGAAGGTCACAAACCCCATTCGCCCATAAAAATGCGGAAAACAGGCGTTCGCGGCGCGCTTTCCCTCGTTCTTCGTCTCGAACGCGCTGTGGCTGCCGCATGTTTTCCTTTCGTCGGCTCAGGCCGTGCGGAGGGTGCGTTCCGCCGCACCTTGTGCGGCATCGACCGCCGCCTTTGCGGCCTCGGCGAGGGTTTCGGCAGAAATGATCGGCAGACCGCTTTTTTGAATGATCTCGCGCCCGGCCTCGACATTGGTGCCGGAGAGGCGGACCACGAGCGGCACGTCCACATGCAATTCGCGGCAAGCTTTGACGACGCCCTCGGCGACCCAATCGCAGCGATTGATGCCCGCAAAGACGTTGACGAGGATCGCTCTGACATTGCGATCGGAGAGCACCAAACGGAACGCCGCCGCAACGCGCTCGGGCGAGGCGCCGCCGCCGACGTCAAGGAAGTTGGCGGGGCTGCCGCCGGCATATTTGATCATGTCCATGGTCGCCATCGCGAGGCCGGCGCCATTGACGATGCAGCCGATATTGCCATCAAGACCGACATAATTGAGATTATGTTCGGCGGCCTGAACCTCGCGCGGATCCTCTTGCGAATGGTCGCGCATGTCGGCCACATTGTTCCGCCGGAACAGCGCATTGTCGTCGAACGACATTTTGGCGTCGAGCGCAAGGACGCGGTCATCCTTGGTGACCACCAGCGGATTGATCTCAACCATCGTGGCGTCAAGATCGCGAAACGCGCGATAGCAGCCGAGCATCGTGGCCACGGCGCGGCTGACCTGTTTCAGATTGAGCCCGAGACCGAAGGCGATCTCGCGCGCCTCGAACGCCTGAAGGCCAACTGCCGGCTCGACCACGACTTGCAGGATCTCTTCCGGGTGCTCCTTGGCGATCTCCTCGATCTCCATGCCGCCGAAACGCGAAGCGATGACGCGCACCCGCTCGACCTTACGGTCAAGCACGAAGCCAAGATAAATTTCACGTTCGAACGGTTCGGCAACCTCGATATAGACCCGTTGCACGACCTTGCCTTCCGGGCCCGTCTGGTTGGTGACGAGCGTCTTGCCGAGGAGTTCGGCGGCGGCGGCGCGTACTTCATTATACGTCTTGCACAGCTTGACACCACCGGCCTTGCCACGGCCGCCGGAATGGATTTGCGCCTTCACGGCCCAATGCCAGCCGCCGAGTTCGGTGGCGCAATAGACGGCCTGATCGGGGCTGTAGGCAACGGCACCATGCGGTGTCGCCACGCCGAAGTTGGCTAGGATTTCTTTGGCCTGATACTCGTGGATGTCCAAATACCCCTCCTTCAGATTCGGACCGCTCCGATCGGCGCGGGCTTATTCATTATATTTTTTGGCGCCTGCCCTGGAAACCCGGGCGGCCCGAGCCCCGCCGTCGCGCGGAGCCGAAGCCTTAGTGCCAAATTCCCGCCGTATCAACCGTTCAGTTCCTGGCGCCGCATCGGACCGGCAAATTCCGGAATAGCCTCGCTCTTTGCCGGCCGGCGGTTGGGAACGAGGGTCAAACAGGCCGGAAACCAAGGAAACGCTGCAACGGAAACCGGTCCTACTTAGCTGATACAACTTCGTCTGTCCGATTTCGGCGGGCTTTATCCGGCCAACGAGAAAATGGTTGAACCGCGGCTATTTCCGGTTATGAAACTGCGGTGTTCGGCAAAATACAAGAATATATGCGCCGCGCGCATGCGCTCTATTCGGGTTTCGAGTATTGGCGTAGGCAGGCGCCGCAGCCAAAATACGATCCTCCCGAACACTCGATCAATGTTCCCCTGTTGCCGTGCCGGCAACCGTGAAGTGAAGTGCAAATCACAATGACACTCGATGCCCGCCAGCTGCTTCGCGATATGTTTGAGGCGGCGGTCGGTGCGGCTTTGCCGAAAAAGTGCCTGCCGCCCCATATGCCGGCGCGCCCCGCCGGCCGCACGATCGTCATCGGGGCCGGCAAGGCGGCTGGCTCCATGGCCAAGGCGGTCGAAGATCATTGGCCGGGCCCCATCGAAGGACTGGTCGTCACCCGCTATGGCCATGGCGCGCCATGTCAACATATCGAGGTGATCGAGGCCGGCCATCCGGTCCCTGATGCCGCAGGGCAAGAAGCCGCAGAGCGCATTCTGGCCCTGATCAACGGTCTGACCGCTGACGATCTCGTGCTTTGCCTCATTTCAGGGGGCGGCTCGGCGCTTCTCGCTTTGCCTGCGGCCGGCGTGACGCTCGCCGACAAACAGGGGATCAACAAAGCGCTCCTGAAGAGCGGAGCCACGATTACCGAGATGAATTGCGTGCGTCGGCATTTGTCGGCCATCAAGGGCGGAAAACTCGCCGCCGCCGCCGCACCGGCAAAAGTCGTGACGCTGATGATTTCGGACGTTCCGGGCGATGATCCTTGCGTGATCGCTTCGGGACCGACGGTCGCCGATCCAACGACCGCAGCCGACGCCTTGGCGATCCTCGAAAAATACGCCATCGCCGTGCCGCAACATATTCATGCGTATCTCAACTCGCCTGAGGCGGAGACATTGAAGCCCGGCGATCCGCGCCTCGCCGGCGTCACCAATGTCATGATCGCAACGCCGCAACTCTCGCTCGAAGCCGCCGCTGCGGTCGCCCGCAAGGCAGGCGTGACCCCGCTTATTCTCGCCAACGCAATTGAAGGCGAAGCCCGCGACGTGGCCTTGGTGCACGCCGCCATCGCGCGGCAAGCCAGTGCTTTCGGTCAGCCCTTGCCGCCTCCTTGCGTCCTGATTTCGGGCGGCGAAACCACAGTCACCGTGCGTGGAAAAGGCCGCGGCGGCCGCAACGCCGAATTCTTGCTGGCTCTCGGGGTTGCTCTGGACGGCCATCCGGGCATTTATGCGCTTGCTGCCGATACCGATGGAATCGACGGCACGGAGGACAACGCCGGCGCGCTGCTTGCCCCTGACAGTCTTGCCCGCGCGGCCGCGGCCGGTGTCATTGCCAAGGCCAGGCTTGCCGACAATGACGGCTACAGTTTTTTTTCTGCCATCGGCGATCTGGTCGTGACCGGACCGACCTTGACCAATGTCAACGATTTCCGCGCCATTATAGTGTTCGGCTGAGAGTCGGCGATGTGGCGGCATGGAAGGAAGACCACGCCCGCAACCTCTACGGTTGCGCATGAGCCAATGGTTTTGTTAATAGAAGCAACCAGTAAACAAATGGAGGGTGCATTATGGCGGGCCGCCACTTTCTTTTCGTTCCCGGACCGACCAACGTCCCGGACCGCGTCACACGGGCCATGGTGGTGGCGATGGAAGACCACCGGTCTTCTAAATTTCCAGAACTCACTTTGCCCCTGTTTCAGGATTTGAAGAAGGTCTTCAAATCCACCGAGGGCCAGGTTTTTATTTTCCCGTCGTCCGGCACCGGAGCTTGGGAAGCTTCGCTTTGCAATACGCTCTCTCCGGGCGACAAGGTTTTGGCCTCGCGCTTCGGTCAGTTCAGCCATTTGTGGATTGATCTTGCCCAGCGGCTCGGCCTCGACGTCCAGGTTTTGGAAGAAGAATGGGGCACCGGCGTCAAGCCCGACAAGATCGAAGAGATTCTCCGCGCGGACAAATCGCACCAGATCAAGGCGGTGCTGGCGGTTCAGAACGAGACGGCCACCGGCGTCACCAGCGATATTGGTGCCGTCCGCCGCGCGATGAACGCCGCCAACCACCCGGCCCTCCTCTATGTGGATGGTGTGAGTTCAATCGGCAGCATCGATTTCCGCATGGACGAATGGGGCGTCGATCTGGCGATCGCCGGCTCGCAGAAGGGGCTCATGCTGCCGGCGGGGCTTGGCATTGTTTGCGCCAGCCCCCGCGCCCTCGCAGCCTATAAGAGCGCCGGTCTGAAGCGGGTCTATTTCGATTTTGGCGACATGATCAAGGCCAATGCGACCGGCTATTTCCCTTATACGCCGGCGTTGCCGATGCTCTATGGCCTCCGCGAATCTTTGAAAATCCTTTTCGAGGAAAAGCTGGAGCGCGTCTTCGAGCGCCACAATGTTCTGGCGAGCGGCGTCCGCGCTGCCGTCAAAGCCTGGGGTCTGCAGCCCTGCGCCAAGGAGCCGAAATGGTATTCGGACACCGTCACCGCGATCGTCGTCCCACCGGGATTTAACGGCGCCGATGTGATCGATGCCGCGTTCCGCCGCTACAATCTTTCGCTCGGCGCCGGCCTGTCCCAGGTCGCGGGCAAAGTGTTCCGGATCGGTCACCTCGGCGATCTCAACGACCTTATGGTTCTTGGCGCCATTTCCGGCGCTGAAATGGCGATGGCGGACGTCGGAATCGACGTCAAACTCGGCAGCGGCGTCGCTGCGGCCCAGTCGCATTTCCGCTCGACCATCATGGCCAAGGAAAAGAAACCCTCGGACCAGGAACATTTCGCCGAGCTGCACCCGGAAGGTGTCCTCAACGATTGATCGGCGGATTCGCCGCGCCGATTTGCTCCACCGTAAGGCCGCTTGATCTTTGGAAGCGGTCCCACCTTCGAAGCGCCGCCCGCACGCGGGCGGCTACTCCTTTCGCAAAGACGATATTGCCGCAACGCGGAAGGAACCGAGCCTGAAAACAGGCGTCGCGATGTTCACGCGGGCACGCCCAAAATGTATTTCGGCGAAATTTGCCGGAATGCTCCGCTGGCGGAACCGGCACACTTCAATTCATGGAAAGATCACGCCGTGCAACACTCGATCGTCTTTCTCGACCGCTCGACCCTCGAGGCCAATCTGCGGACACCCAATTTTCCGCACAATTATACGGAATATGCCGTCACCGCCCCTGACGAGATTGTTCCCCGCCTTCGCGACGCGACGATTGCCATCATCAACAAAGTCCCCATGCGCGAGGCCACGCTCGCACAGCTCCCCAATCTCAAATTGATCGCAGTCGCGGCAACCGGCACGGACGTCGTCGATAAGACCTATTGCAAGTCGCGCGGCATTATCGTCTCGAACATCCGAAATTATGCGTTCAACACGGTTCCCGAGCATGTCTTCGCGCTTGCCTTCGCGCTTCGCCGCAATCTCCTCGCTTACCGCGACGATGTGCGCGCCGGACGTTGGCAGGCCTGCGATCAATTCTGCTTTTTCGACCATCCGATCCGCGACATGACGGGCTCGACCATCGGCATCGTCGGCTATGGCGCGATCGGCAAGTCGGTTGGACGGATCGCCGAAGCCTTCGGCCAGAAGGTGCTGGCCTATGATGTCTTTGAGCAGCCAGGCCTGACCGATCTCGACACTTTGCTGCGCGAAAGCGACATCATCACCCTTCATTTGCCGCTGACGCCCGAGACCAAGAACATGATTGGCCCGGCCGAATTCCGGAAGATGAAAAAGGACGCCATTCTGATCAATACCGGCCGTGGCGGGCTGGTCGACGAGGCGGCCCTGGCCGAGGCGCTCACCCAAAAAATCATCGGCGGCGCGGGTTTCGACGTTCTCACCGTCGAGCCTCCGAAGCAAGGCAATATCCTGCTTGATTTACGACTTCCCAACCTCATCATCACGCCGCATGTCGCGTGGGCAAGCCGGGAAGCCATGCAGATCCTCGCCGACCAGCTCATCGACAACGTGGACGCATTCGCGGCAGGCAAGCCGCAAAATGTGGTTGAAGCCTGAGCGCGGCTTCAAGAGGAGGAACAATGCCGTCGGACATCGAAATTGCTCAAGACGCCCATATGCGGCGGATCAACGAGGTGGCGCTCGAAAAGCTTGGGATCGGGGACGAGCACCTCGAACCCTATGGCTGGTACAAAGCCAAGATTTCACTGGAATATATCGATAGCCTCGCGAACCGTCCGGACGGCAAGTTGATCCTGGTCACCGCGATCAGCCCGACCCCTGCCGGCGAAGGCAAGACAACGACCACCGTCGGCCTCGGCGATGCGCTGAATCGGATCGGTAAGAAGGCTTCCATCTGTCTCCGCGAACCCTCGCTCGGGCCGGTCTTCGGCATGAAGGGCGGCGCGGCGGGCGGCGGCTATGCGCAGGTTGTTCCGATGGAGGACATCAACCTGCATTTTACCGGCGACTTCAGCGCGATCGCGCTCGCCAACAATCTCCTCGCGGCGATGATCGACAACCATATCCATCACGGCAACGAGCTGAACTTCGACATAAGGCGCATCGCCTGGAAACGGGTCGTCGACATGAACGACCGGGCCCTGCGGCAAATCACCGTCGGCCTGGGCGGCGTTGCGAATGGCTATCCGCGCGAGGATGGCTTCGACATCGTGGTCGCTTCGGAAATCATGGCGATCTTTTGCCTTGCCACCTCGATTAAGGATTTGAAGGATCGCTTGGCGCGGATCGTCGTCGGGTACACCCGTGACCAAAAGCCCATTCTTGCGGGAGACTTGAACGCGCATGGCGCGATGGCCGTTCTTTTGAAGAACGCGTTGAAGCCCAATCTCGTGCAGACGCTCGAAAACAATCCGGCGTTCATTCATGGCGGTCCGTTCGCCAATATCGCGCATGGCTGCAATTCCGTGCTCGCCACCAAGACCGCGCTTAAACTCTCCGACTATGTGGTGACCGAAGCGGGCTTCGGGGCCGATCTCGGCGCCGAAAAATTCGTCGACATCAAATGCCGCAAATCCGGCCTGCGTCCACAGGCGGTCGTGATTGTCGCAACTATTCGCGCCCTCAAATACCATGGCGGCGTGGATCTCAAGGAGCTCAATACCGAGAACCTTGAGGCGCTGGCCAAGGGTCTCGCGAATTTAGAGCGCCACATCAACAACATCCGCAACCATTACGGGCTTCCCTGCGTGGTCGCGATCAACCATTTCACTTTCGATACCGCCGCCGAAATCGAGCTTCTGAAGACAAAGCTCGCGCATCACGAAGCTCCGGTCGTGGTCTGCCGGCATTGGGCGGAAGGCGGAAAGGGCGCCGAGGATTTGGCGCGCACGGTCGTCGATATTATCGACAAGGTCCCAGGCGATTTTAAATTCGTCTACGATGAATCGGCAACTCTTTGGGACAAGATGACGGCGATCGCCACAAAGCTTTACGGGGCGAGCCAAGTGACCGCCGATTCGAAGATCCGCGGGCAGATCAAGCGGCTTCAGGATAATGGGTACGGCCATTATCCGGTTTGCGTCGCCAAGACCCAATACTCATTTTCGACGGATGCCAGCCTTCGGGGCGCGCCCTCGAACCATGAAATCAATATCCGTGAAGTGCGGCTGGCAGCCGGCGCGGAATTCGTGGTGATGGTGTGCGGCGAGATCATGACCATGCCGGGCCTGCCGAAGGTGCCATCGGCAACCAAGATCGACCTTGACGATACCGGCAAGGTGTCGGGGCTCTTTTAAAAATAAGGAAATGGTCCGCAAACCAGCTTTGCGGACCATTTCGTTTTTTCATCTCAAGCTAGGCGCTAATCCCCGCCCGCCTTCGCCGCACCAGCGGCGGGACGCTGCTTCATCAACCAGGACTCCAGGCCGTCGATGTCGACATAATCCTTCTCAAAGCGCAGGCCGGCAATCTGGCGACAGGGACGGTCAGGCTCGCCAAGATCGCTGAGAAGGCTGGTTGCAAGGCTGAAATCATCGCCCTTCAAATAATGACTTGGGACGGCAACGACCGGTAAATCCGCTTCCCTCGCCGCCCTCACGCCGTTTTCCGAATCTTCGATGGCGACGCAATTTTCGGGATCGCATCCAAGCGCATCGAGCACGAAGCGATAGACGTCGGGTGCGGGTTTCTTGCCGGCAACGACATCTCCGGCGCCGATGACTGAAAACCAGGATGGCCCCTCGTCGCCGAACATGTCACGCAGCAGCGCGTCGACGCTGCCCGGAAGAGAGGTGGTGGCGATGGCGAGCCGCACGCCCCGCGCACGGGCTTCTCTGATCAGGCGACGAATGCCAGGCCTTGGCAAGACATTTCCCGCGCCAACGAGGGCGGCGTAGCGCGCCGACTTTTCCGCGTAAATGTCGGCAAAGCGGGCCTGGGCCGTTCCGCCGTCCTGCGGCTTCCAAAGGTCGATATAATGCTGCAGACGCTCCTTGCCGCCGGTGACCTGGAGGAGATCGCGATAGACATCGCGATCCCAGGTCCAATCGAGTCCCACGGCGGCAAATGCCTCGTTGAACGACTGCCTATGCGTCTCTTCGGTTTCGGCGAGTGTCCCATCGACATCGAAAATCAGCGCCTCAAGCGGCATCACTGCGTTGCTTTCTCATGGCGGAAGCTCGAATCGCGGCGATGTTGGCCGCATAATGCTCCGGGCCCTGCTTAAAAACGGCCGAGCCGGCAACCAGGGTGTCGGCGCCCGCCGCGGCAACCAAGCCCGCTGTTTCAGGAGAGATCCCGCCGTCGACCTCGATGCGGATCGCCCGAGCGCCGATCATTGTCTTCAGCTCCGTGATCTTGTCGACCGAAGAGGCTATGAAAGCCTGACCGCCAAAACCGGGATTGACCGACATCACCAGCACCAGATCGACGAGATCGAGGACATGCCGGACGCTTGAGACCGGCGTCGCCGGATTGAGCACAACGCCGGCCTTTTTTCCCAACGCCCGAATTGCCTGTAGCGACCGATGCAGATGCGGTCCCGCCTCGACATGGACCGAAATCAGATCGGCGCCCGCCTCGGCAAAGGCGGCAAGATAGGGATCGCACGGAGCGATCATGAGATGCACGTCGAAGGGCAGCGTCGAATGAGGGCGCAACGCGGCAACCATCGCTGGCCCGATCGTGATGTTGGGCACGAAATGGCCATCCATGACATCGATATGGATCCAGTCCGCGCCCGCTTGCGAGATCGTCCGAACCTCCTCACCGAGTTTGGCGAAATCGGCCGAAAGAATCGAGGGCGCAATGACGAGGGGAGTCATTCTCTTTGCGCTTTCCTATGGGCTGAACCGAGCGGAAGACCATTGCGCTCTAAAGCGCCGATCCATATGAAACCGCCTGCAAAACAGGGGCCGAGGGTCCTGAGCAGGCATTTCATATCCAAGCCTTCTCCTGTCAAGAGCAGCGCAGCAACGGTCGAGGTCCGGAACGCAAGCCTAGTACTCAAATGCTTGCTGCAAGGTTTCCAAGACAAGCTTATCCATTTGAAGGAGGGCTTTCATCACTCTCCGCGATTTTTCAGAATCGGCGCCGCTTAACATCGCCCCTAAAGCGGTCGGAACGATCTGCCATGACACGCCGTACTTATCTTTCAGCCAGCCGCATCTTTCCTTTTGTCCGCCTTCGGAAAGCTTCTCCCAGTACTCATCGATTTCTTGCTGCGTCTCGCAATGCACGAAAAACGAAATGGCGGACGTGAAGGCAAATAGGGGGCCTCCGTTCAAAGCGATAAATTCCTGCCCATCGAGCTCGAATGTTCCGGTCAAGACGGTTCCCTCAGGTCCCGGTCCGCCCTCGATATTGCGTGTGATGTTCAGGATTTTCGAGTTCTTGAACACCGAAGTATAAAAATCCATCGCCTCTTCGGCTTGGTCGTCAAACCACAAGAACGGAGTAATTTTCGGCATCTTGGCTTGCCTTCAGGGCCCGCACAGGACAGGCGCCGGTTCGCAGCTGCACTCTTTATTCCGCAGCGCTGCGACGAAGCTCCACGCGAGGATCGAGGCTGCCGGAGGCGTAGCGCTCGGCCATGGCGGACATCGGCAGAACCTTGATCTTCGACGCATTGCCAGCGGTCCCGAATTCCTCGAACCGCTGTCGGCAGACCTCGCGCATCGCCTCCATCGCGGGCTTCAAGAATTTCCGCGGATCGAATTCGCCCGGCGTCTCAACAGCGACCCGGCGAAGTTCGGCGGTCAACGCAAGACGGCAATCGGTGTCGATATTCACTTTGCGGACGCCATGCTTGATGCCGCGCACGATTTCGTCCACCGGCACGCCATAGGTCTGACGCATGGCCCCGCCGTATTTGTTGAAGCGGTCCTGAAGTTCCTGCGGGACAGACGACGATCCATGCATGACAAGATGGACGTTGGGAAGCTTGGCGTGGATCGCTTCGATCACCCGCATGGATAGAATATCGCCATCCGGTCGGCGCGAAAATTTATAGGCACCATGCGATGTTCCCATGGCGATCGCCAGCGCATCGACCTTGGTTCTCGTCACGAAATCGACAGCCTGGTCCGGGTCCGTCAAAAGCTGGTCGAGGCTCAGCTTGCCCTCGGCTCCATGCCCGTCCTCTTGATCGCCGCTGCCATGTTCGAGCGAGCCAAGGACGCCGAGCTCCCCCTCGACCGAAACACCCACGGCATGAGCCACTTCCACGACCCTTTTCGTGATGCCTGCATTATACTCATAGGAAGACGGCGTCTTGCCGTCGGCTTCGAGCGATCCATCCATCATCACCGATGAGAAACCGTGCTGAATCGCGGTAAAACAGGTGGCTTCGCTGTTGCCGTGATCCTGATGCATGCAGATCGGGATGTTCGGGTAAATCTCGATCAGGGCCTCGATCATTTTGGCGAGCATAATATCATGGGCATAGGCACGCGCCCCGCGGCTGGCCTGGATGATCACCGGCGCATCGACGGAGGCGGCGGCCGACAGAATAGCCAAGCCCTGCTCCATATTGTTGATGTTGAACGCTGGGACGCCATAGTCATGCTCGGCCGCGTGGTCGAGCAGCTGCCGAAGGGTGATACGGGCCATAGATTAACTCCGTCGCAATTGCGGGTAACTTGCCGAGAATAGTGTATTTCTGACGTTCGTGAAACTTGAGCAACACCGACGCCGCCAAGGCTTACGAAACTGTCGACAACGGTCCAAAGTTGGGAGGCCTTGGACGCCAAAATCTGATCGAAATTGCAGGCCTATGCGGGCGTTACAATGGCGCCATCGACCATTTCTCATCAAATATCCGTTCCTGACTGCCCTAAATCGATTCGAAAAAAAGCAGGCTTGGACCCTCAACGGGCGCGCCGGCGCCGCTCTACGAGCTGGAGAACGAAGGGCGTCAGGATCAACTGCATCGCCAGATCGAGCTTGTTGCCTGGAATGACGATCGAATTGGCTCTCGACATGAAACTGTCGTGAATCATCAAGTGGAGATAAGCGAAATCTATGCCACGCGGCTTGGCGAAACGGATGATGACCATCGACTCGTCGGCCGTCGGGATCCAGCGGGCGGCGAAGGGGTTTGACGTATCAACCGTAGGGACGCGCTGAAAATTAATGTCGGTTTCGGTGAATTGCGGACAAATGTAGCGGATGTAATCGGGCATTCGCCGCAGCATCGTGTCCATCACGGCTTCCGTCGAATAGCCGCGCGCCGACCTGTCACGATGAATTTTTTGAATCCATTCCAGATTGATGACAGGGACGACGCCGATTTTCAGATCGGCATATTGGGCAATATTCACCTTCTCCGTCACCAAGGCCCCATGCAGGCCTTCATAGAAGAGAAGGTCACTCCCCTCGGGCAAGGACTCCCATTTGGTGAAGGTTCCGGGATCGCACCGATAGAACGCGGCTTCTTCCTCGTCATGGATATAGCGCCGGGTCTTCGCCGTCCCCGTTTCGCTGTAACTGCGGAACACCCCTTCGAGTTCGGCGAGAAGATTGGCGCGCGGCCCGAAGTGGCTGAAATTTCGATTGCCGTTCGCTTCCTCCTCAGCCATCACCCTGCGCATACCGTCGCGATCATAGCGATGAAATGCATCGCCCTCGATAAAGGCAGCCTCGATGTTCTCCCGGCGAAAAATCTGCTCGAAGGTCCGCTTAACCGATGTCGTTCCGGCACCAGAAGAACCGGTCACCGAGATGATCGGATTTTTGGCGGACACGATGGTCTCTTCTTCACAAACGCATGAGGCCGCGCTTGCCGAATAAGGGCGCGCGCTCGGCGGAAAATTGCGGATCGCTATGATAGCGGGCGACGACTTCGACCAGATTTGTCGAGCCGAAGACGAGCGGCACGCGCGCGTGGATGGCCGAAGGAACGACGTCGAGTATCGGGTAGACGCAGTCTGTCGCCAGCCCATTGGCGCGTTCGACAATCAAGGCCACAGGATTGGCTTCGTAAAGAAGGCGCAGCCGGCCTTCGCCATAGCCTTTACGCTGATCGCCCGGGTAGAGGAAGATCCCTCCGCGCTGCAAGATCCGATAGGCGTCCGCAACCAACGAGCCGGTCCAGCGCATATTGTAGTTGCGCTTCATGGGCCCTTCGACGCCTTGCTCGCAATCATCGACAAAGACGCGAACGGGCGCATCCCAATGCCGGTAGTTCGAGGCGTTGACGGCATATTCGGCTGTCTCTGTGGGGATCACCAGATCAGAGGCCGCTCGGTAGAACCGGCCATCGCGCCGGTCGAGGGTAAAGATCTGCGTTCGACCGCTTCCCAAGACGAACACGATCGAAGTCTGCGGTCCATAAATAACAAAACCAGCAGCGATTTGCGCCCGGCCAGGTTGCAAGAAATGCGCATAAATGTCGCTGACGTCGGCGAGCGCGGGAAGGATCGAAAAGATCGTTCCAATCGAAACATTGGTGTCGATATTGGAGGAGCCGTCCAGCGGGTCCATCGCCACGACAAGCGGCGCCGCGGGATCGAGGGGCAAGGGCTCCCGCAATTCCTCCGACACGACGCCCAAGACCGGCGAACGCTTGAACACCTCGATGAAGACATTATTGGCCAGAACATCCAGCTCCTTCTGGACATCGCCGTCCGTATTGGTGCTAGAACGGCTCGCGCCGAGGCGCCCGTTTAATAGCCCGGAGCCAATCACATGCGACATTTCAACCGACGTGACCGCGATTTCATTCAGCACTTTCGCGGCCGGCCCTAAGCGAGCATCCGTGGCAACGCTTTGATCCAGATAGGCTTCCAAGTCCTGGGTCCCGGAGATCCTCGACATGCCCGCTCTTTTCGCCCCCCAACAACGCGTCCGTAATATCGTTTATAGCTGTGAAAAATAAAAGCGACTAATATTTCGCGCAGCAACATAAAGCGGACCGTTTTTGGCGGCCCGGAACGCGTCAAGAGCGGCGCCGCGGCGGTCATCTCGACAGGCCGATCTGTCGGCGTCGACTTGTCCTTGGGCGATTTTATCGGGCGGGGAGAGCAAAGTTTCGTGTCAAAGATCGTGAAGGCTTGAGCAGCAGCTTGATTTCCCGCTCCGCCTTCGCAATCAGATCCTTGCATTACCTCTTCGCTTCCAAGGAGTGGGCCTGCGGGGCGGACCGGATATCGGCTGTTTTCAAACAACTTCGATGATAACCCTACGATAGAGCTCATGAACGGCGGCCACGCTACACAGCTGGGTACCGGGATGCAGCAAGGCCGCCGAACCGGCTGCGGCGCCGTACCGGAAGGCATCACGGATCTCGTCGCCACGCGCGAGGCTCCAGACCAAGGCCCCCAGGAAACTATCTCCGGCACCGACGGCGCTTACAACTTTTACGGCGAGCGGCGGCGCGCGTAATGCTCCATCACGAGTTACCAGCAACGCGCCTTGATGCCCAAGTGTGAGGGCGACGATCTCGGTTTTTCCCGCCTTGATGAGGCTACGGGCAGCGGCGACGCATTGAACCTCGCCTTGGAGGGCATCGCCGACGAGCCCGCACAGCTCGCCCCGACTCGGTTTGATGAGATACACGCCTTCTTCCAAGGCTGCAGCAAGCGGCGGACCCGACGTATCCAAAATGAACTTTGCGCCCGAATTCGTCACGTGCCGGGCGGTACGCGCATAGAAATCGTCAGGCACCCCCACAGGGAGACTGCCGCTGGCGACTACGATACCAGCACCCCCCTCGATTGCAGCAAGCGCGTCGAGACAGCTTTGCCATTCCTGTTCGCTAAACCGCGGTCCAGGCATGACGAAGCGGTACTGGGCGCCAGATGTCTCCTCGCGAACCGTAAAATCTTCTCTGGTTTCCTCCTTGACCGCGACCGTCATACTGCGAATGCCTTCTTGATCAATCAATCGGTGGAGCAAACCTCCTGTTGCGCCTCCGATTGGGTAGAGCGCAGTCACGTCGCCGCCCAGCCGGTTGATCACACGGGCGACGTTGACTCCGCCGCCGCCCGGATCGCGCCGCGCCGCGCCGCACCGGAGTTTTCGGGTGGGCGCAATTCTCTCAACTGACGTCGAAACGTCGATCGCAGGGTTCGGCGTGAAGGTGACGACGCGTGTCATGTGCAATTTAAGCCTGACAAATCGGTTTGTGCCCTTGAGATGAGCAATGCGCATTAGCCGAAAGAAGCCTTAAGACCAAGCTCCTTTCAGCCCACCGCCAGCACCTCCGCGCGGACGCCACGTCAGGCCGATCCCGTTTGACACCGTAAACGCTTTTTCAAAAGTGATCTTTTCCTTGGCGAAAGACAGCTAGAAATAAAGGCAAACAATATTGAGGCAGGTACAGGAAAATTTTGGGGTCGGCGCCACGCCCTATAAGACGCCGCGGCATTTGCGAGAGGAGTTCATTATGGAGCGAGAAGACTTTGGCATCGAACAGGTCACGCAAGAAGACCGCGCTTATAACGGATCACGCTTTTCGCAAGTGCGGGAGGCGATCTTCGCCAATCCCTATCAAAGGGTTTGGGGCCGCGAAGGCGAACTACCCCTGCCTGATTACAAAACGACGTTGTCGCTTGTATTGCGTGGATTTCTCTCTCTTGGCCGGCGATATCTGTTTCGGCAGGCTGCGGAACGCGCCGTCGATTCTCACGCTGACTTGCGCTGGGGACCGGACGGGAAGGGATACCGCCGCCTCGTGCACCCAAATGGCCTCTGCCTCACGGGCTTGTGGGAGATAACCGAAGAAACGGAATACTCGGGCTATTTCGGAAAAAATAGCAAAGCCTTGGTCATCGGACGCTATTCCACCGGCTCCGAGATCAATCGCGGCCGGACGCGGACATTGGCGCTTGTCGGCAAACTGTTTCCAACCACCGACCCCAATCATGCCGAACCGCTGCGGACCGCAAGCTTCATCACCCAGGAGGACATCGGCGGCGACCGCACCGAATATATCAACGATGCCGAGTTCCGTAATGCTCCCAATGTGACACCTTGGCGCCGCGGGAAAGGACTGCTGATTTTGCTTGTTTCAGGGATTGTTTTTACCCTCGTCGATAAGAAATCCACCTTGCGGCAGCTGTACCAGATCGCCGAACTCGGTAAGCCGCTGGATGAACCCACACGCACGCCTGAATTCATGCGCCTTTTGGTTGCATCGGATCAGCCAAGGATCGAAGGGGCGACTCTGGATTTCCGCGACGAAATCATGGCGCAGATTTTCGACAAGGGCGATCCCGCGCCAAAACGTACGCTGACGTTTCATATTGAAGTGACGGATGAGGGGACGACGCAGGAATTCCTCGGCTACACGAAACGGACTTTTCAAAATTGGCGCCGGATCGGCAAGCTCACCTTTGATCATGCCGTCGTCTCCTACAATGGCGACCACGTCATTCATTTTAATCATCCCGGCTGGCGCGAGGACAGGAATGATCCCGCAACCGCTTTGAGAGCCCCGCTTTCCAAGGCGTAGCCATGGGCAAATTCAAAGACTCGCCGGTGCCGCCGGCCCAAACGGGGAAGGTGTAATGGTGACGGGAAGCGGCTCCGCCTTGGAGCCGCTTCGCTATGGCCTTATGCGCTTTTCTTGAACTTTGCTGCTTCCTCGGACCCCTTGGTGGCGTCTCCGGCGCTGTAGGAGTGCGCGCCGGTCCCGGCGAGCTTGCCTTTGTCGACGATCAAATATTCATCGCGGATGGGGCGGCCCTCGAAATAGCATTCGAGGATTTCGCGGGTGCCCGCGGCGTAACGCGCCTGCGCGGACAGCGACGTGCCGGAAATATGCGGGGTCATCCCATGATGCGGCATGGTGCGCCACGGATGATCCTTTGGCGCCGGCTGCGGGAACCAGACATCGCCCGCATAGCCCGCGAGTTGGCCGCTCTCCAAGGCGCGGACAATCGCGTCCCGGTCGCAGATTTTTCCGCGCGCGGTGTTTACGAGATAAGCTCCCCGCTTCATCTTGGAAATCATCGCATCGTTGAAGAGATGCTCGGTTTCGGGATGCAGCGGGCAATTGATGGTGACGACGTCGCAGACCTTGACCATATCCTCGACCGTCGGATGCCAAGTGACGTTGAGTTCCTTCTCGATGGCCTCCGGCAGCCGGTGCCGATCAAAATAATGGAGATGCATATCGAAGGGTTTCAGCCGGCGCAGAACGGCGAGGCCGATGCGGCCGGCCGCGACTGTCCCGACATGCATGCCTTCGACGTCATAAGAGCGTTCGACGCAATCGGCGATGTTCCAGCCGCCCTTCAACACCCACTCGTAGGAGGGGATGTAATTGCGCACCAGGGAGAGGATCATCATCACCACATGCTCGGAAACGCTGATCGAATTGCAGTAGGTGACTTCCGCAACCGTAATGCCGCGGTCCATCGCCGCTTGCAGGTCGACATGGTCGGAGCCAATGCCGGCGGTGACCGCGAGTTTCAGCTTGGGCGCCTTGGCGATGCGCTCGGCGGTAAGATAGGCCGGCCAGAAAGGCTGCGAGATCACGATCTCCGCATCGGCAAGTTCGCGCTCCAAAACCGAGTTCGGGCCGTCCTTGTCGGAGGTCACGACCAGCGTATGCCCCTGGGATTCTAGATATTTGCGGAGGCCCAGTTCGCCCGACACGCTGCCAAGAAGGGTGCCCGGCTTGAAGTCGATCGCTTTGGGGGTCGGAAGCGTCTGCCCCCCTGGATAATGATCGATCTTGGGTAAATCGTCGCGCGGATAGATTTTCGGATAACCGCCGATCGGATCGTCGTAAAGAATGCAAACGACCTTTGCCATGTCTTTCTCCCTTCCATTATTTTTTTCTAGACCATAAGAAGAAGAGCTTACCTCTCAAGTTCAAGCCTAGAATATCTGAGGCACAGTCCTAACTATATCTGGCCAGATGCGGTCAGCTTTCAAGCGCTTCTTCATTTAACTTGAGGCAATGAGGTTTGATATGAAATCAGCCTCCTCAAGCGAGCTTAAGCTCGCCCTGAAGACAATATTAATCCAATGAAATATTCTGAAGAATCGATAGCAAGAGCCGATCAACTGGTGCCGCCGGCCGCCGCTGCAAGCCCATCGGCGAAGTCGCTTTGGCGCGTGCCGGCCAAAAGCGCACTGGCCATCGGCGGCAAGGGATCGCGATCGGAGAGAACGAACCCTATCATCTGGCTGTGGGTCGGCTCGATGAGTTCGATCCCCACCAGATCCGGGCAGTTGACGAACACATGGAAGAAACTGTGCGGCACGATGCTCGCGAAGCCGCCGTGGCGGACATAAGAACAAATGCCCAGAAACGAATTGCTCACGATGGTTGGATTTGCCGTCGTGCCGAGCGCCGCCAGGACGCCATCGATAATCCGGCGGTTTTGCATGTCTTCGCTGAGCAGGCAGAGCCGTTCTCGCGCCGCCTCCCGCCACGAGATGGTCCTTTGCCCCGCATGGGGGCTGTTGCAATGGGTCACAAATACATAGTGCTCCCGATAGAGCGCAAAGCGGCGGACGTTTTCCAACGGCTCATTATCGAGATAGGTGATTCCCGCATCAAGCTCGAAAGTGTCGAGCCCGGTCTGGATGGACCGCGACGTCATCGACGTCACTTCGACCGTCGCCGCCGGATGGGCGGTTGAAAATTGCGCCGTCAGGCAGGACACCAAAGGCATCGCAGCCGGAACAACCCCGAGCCGCAAGGTGCCGCTCAAACCGCTTCGCAAGCCCTTGAGATCGAGCCGCAAGCCGTCATAGTCGTTGAGGATCTGCCGGGCCCATCCCAGCACCCGCTCGCCCTCGGCGGTGAGCCCGACGAAGCGATGGCCGCGGACCACGAGCCGGACTTCGAGATCGTCCTCCAATTTGCGAATGGCCGCCGAGAGAGTGGGCTGCGCAATGTGGCAAGCCTCCGCCGCGCGGGCAAAATGCTTTTCTCGCGCCAGGGCGACGAAATAGCTGAGATGACGAACAAACATGCTCTTGGCCGCAGCGGACACGCCCGCTAACCTCACTTTGTAAGGTCATTTTATATAACGCTTTGCGAGATGGCCAGTCAGCTTCGCGGGTCGAGCCGGATGTTGTGCGGTCCGGTTGCACGGCGGAGGGTAGGAATTGCGCAGCAACCGCAGCCATGGTCTCAAATGGAAAGGCCCGGCGTTTTCGCGCCGGGCCTTGAAGCAACCGCGAGTGCGGATGGGAAAACCGCCGATCAGAAAGCGCGCTGGACCCGGATGCGGCCTTCGTATTGGCTTTGGTTTGGCCTGAAGGCCGGCAGGCCGACAGCAACCAATGTGGCATCCGGAACAAGGCCGGCCGGACGGCTCTGGTTCACATGCACATACATGAATTCGCCACCGATATCGAAGCCCTTGAGCGGCGTCCAGATGAGGTTGGTGCCGACCCGGCCTTCCTTGATGTTGGAGATGCCGACGCCGCCGCCGAAGCCGGAGAGGGCATTCGCCGAATAATGGACTTCCATATAGGAGCCATAGACTGCGGAGCTGAGGGTCGGGATCCAGTAATGCTTGTAGGCGCCGGTGATGTCCCAGCCCCATTGTTGTTCGCAGGAGCCGCTGCCGGTGAAGACGCAATCCGAATTGGGCTGGCTGTTCCAGCCGGTGCTGTAATCCGATGCCGTGAAGCCGGAGCCGGCATAGCGGTTCTGGTTGACCGCGCCATAGTTGTAGCCGAGGTTGTTGCCGGCGATATAGCCGAAGGCGCCTTTTTCATAGGCCGCCTGGAGCCAGAACTTGTCGCCCGGCGAGAGAAAATCGGCGTTCAGCTGGACGCCGCCCTGGATCGCGAAGCCGTAGGAATTGCTGACCAGGGCCGGGAAGGCATAGGCGGGGGTGAGCCCGGCGCCGGTGGCTGGCGGGGTGCCGAGCGCGGTGGAGCCGAACAGGCTGGCCCGGACCTGATGCGCCGCGGCCGACAATTGCACCGCGCCCCAGGGCTGGTCGAGGCGGAGGTTGCCGACGATGTCGGGGACCCGGGCGCCGGCGGGCTGACCTTGGAACGAGGTTCCGGTGATGCCCCCGACATTGATCGGGATGGGCGCGCCGGCGGCGGTCGCCGTGGCGCTGGCAATGGTGCTGCCGATCGCGGCGCGGCGGGATGGCTGGTCTTCGAAGGAGATCGTCGAGGAAAACCCACTGCCGAAGGTCGCGGTGTAGGAGAACAGGGCGACGGTGGCGTTGGAGCCGCGCACATTCACCCAGTTATAGGCATCGGCGTAGAAATCGAACATCGATTGGGCGCGGCCCGCGGTCAGCCCGGCGAATTGGATGAAGGCCTTGTTGATGATCGTCGTCTCGCGCTGCGAACTGGTGCCGGCGGTGGTGTTCCAGGTGTTGCCGAGCGACGCAAGGCTGCCGGTGGCGGAGTTGGCGCCGGAGCCGTAATAGGCATCGACCCGCGCGAAGGCCCGCAAGGTGCCCCAGGGGGAGGCCGTCCGGGCATCGAGTTCGACCCGGCCCAAGGCGTTGAAGCTCGCCGCATCGCGCGAGCGATTGTTGGAATATTGGGCGACGCTCGGAAGGAAGCCCACACCGGCACCTACGCCCACGGGAGCGAGTGCGGTATGGAAGGCCGGAATGCCATTGCCGTAGAAACCGGTGCCGCTGATGCTGTAGCTCGGATCGAAGGTGCGCCCTTCGGCCAATACCAGGCCGCCGACCCGCAAACAGGTTTCGGTGCCCGGGATATAGAAGAAGCCGGCGCCGTAAGCATCGCAGATGCGAACATATTCGACCGGCGCCGCGGCGCGCGCGGGAAGATCGGCGGCCTTCGCCCCCGACACCCCTGCCACGCCCGTCAAGGCCGCGGCTGAACCAAGAAGAAGACCCTTGAAGATTTTCATGACACATCCCCCAATACAAGGACCCCTTCCGGATCCGTCCATTTTCCAAGTAGTGCTCGCGAATAACCCAAGGATTTCGCTGCAACGCTCTGTAGAAAATCTGTGCTATATAGACAGTCTAGTCAACGCTAAAACTATGGTATTTCAGCCACAGTCGTTGCTATTCTGCCACTCGCCCCTCCTGGACCCTGCCCCATAAGCACAAAAATAGCCTTGCTTATTCGGCTTAGTCAATAGGTTAAGTGTAGTATTTGCGCCACAGACGTTGCTTACTCTAATCCTCATGCCAACGTTCTTATTACCTTCGCCATCGCCTTGATGGGCCATCGGCTCAGGACAAGTTCCGGTGTAAAGGTTAAGCATGACAGTTGGACGTCGTCTGTATGACATGTTGACTATGCCAAAATCGCCGTCATGACGCTAACACATTGAATTATAAATTTAATTTTAGATTCTGCGCAGGCGCCGGTTCAGCCCTGGAAGCGCGAATGCAAACATCCGTGGCGCAAATATCACACTCAGGTTGCAGGCGAAGTCGTTCTGCAACCTCGCCCTTATCGCGAGCCTATTTCTTCCCGGAGAATTTCGAGCTGAAGCCATTCATCCTCCATCTGAGCGAGTTCGGCCTCCGCTTTGGCCAGAGACCCGGAGAGTTCCTCGAATTTCGCGGAATCGCGAGCATAAAGCCCGGGATCGGAGAGCTGAAGGCCGAACTTCGCTTTGAGCGCGCGCAAGGCGTCCATGCGCGCCGGCAAATTCTCAAGTGCGTGTTTTTCCTTGAAGCTCAGTCGCGGCTTGGGGCGAGGCAATTGTACCGCCCCGGCTTTAGGTTCCGCTTTGACCGCGGCTGATACGGCAACGATCGGCGCGGAACTGACCCCGGCGCCGCGCTGGGCGACCATATCGGAATAGCCGCCCGCATATTCGGCCCAACGGCCACCGCCTTCCGCCATCAGCACTGAAGTGGTGACGCGGTCCAGAAAATCACGATCATGGCTGACGATCAGCAAGGTGCCCTTGTACTCGGCGAGCATTTCCTGCAGCAGATCGAGCGTTTCGAGATCGAGATCATTGGTCGGCTCGTCGAGAACAAGAAGGTTTGACGCACGGGCGAGGGCCCGCGCCAGCATCAGCCGTCCGCGTTCGCCGCCCGAAAGCCGCCCGATTGGCGTGCGCGCCTGCTCGGGCCCGAACAGAAAATCCTTCATGTAGCCGATGACATGTTTCCGCTCGCCGTTGATTTCGACGAAATCGCTCCCGCCCCCGGTCAGCGCATCCTTTAAATTCGTATCCGGATCGAGACTGGCGCGGGCCTGATCGAGCGTCGCCATCAACAGATTGGCGCCCAGCCGCACCGAACCTCGGTCCGGTGGAAGATTCCCGATCAGCAGATTGATGAGGGTCGTCTTGCCGGCGCCATTTGCCCCAATGAGGCCAACCCGGTCACCCCGTAGAATACGAGTCGAAAAATGCTTGACGATCACCCGCTCGCCAAAAGATTTTTCCAAATCCCTGGCTTCGATGACCAGCTTCCCCGAAAGATGGCCGGCGCTTGCCTCTAGCTTGACCTCGGCAGGAACGCGCCGCTGGTTCCGCTCGGTCCGCATCGACTTCAAATTGGCAAGGCGTTTTTGGTTGCGCTTGCGCCGCGCCGTGACGCCGTAGCGCAGCCAATGCTCCTCCGCGACGACTTTACGCTCAAGTTTATGGTGGGCGCGCTCCTCCTCTTCCAGCTCACGGTCGCGCCAGGCCTCGAATTCAGAAAATCCCCGCGAGAGGGTCCGGGTTAGCCCACGGTCCAGCCAGACGGTGCTGCGCGAAAGGTTCTGTAAAAATCGGCGGTCGTGACTGATGATGACGAGAGCGGAGCGCAAGGTTTTGAGTTCGGTTTCCAGCCATTCGATCGCCGGCAGATCGAGGTGGTTGGTCGGCTCATCAAGCAGCAAGACGTCGGGTTGAGCCGCGAGGACGTGGGCCAGCGCGGCGCGGCGCGACTCGCCGCCCGAAAGCTTGGCTGGATCCTCATTCCCGGTGAGGCCGAGTTCATTGAGAAGCGTCATTGCGCGATGAGTGCCATCGGTCGCAGCGAGGCCCGCCTCGACATAGGCAAGTGTCGTCGGGTAGCCGGAAAGGTCCGGCTCCTGCGCCAGATAGCGGACCGTGACCCCCGGCTGCAGGAAGCGGGTTCCACCGTCCGGCTCGATCAGGCCGACCGCGATCCGCAGCAGCGTGGATTTCCCCGAGCCATTGCGGCCGACGAGGCAAAGGCGCTCGCCCGCCGAAACGGATAGGTCGGCAGACTCCAAAAGAGGCTTGCCGCCGAGGGTCAGTGAAATGTTCTGCAACAGCAGAAAAGGAGGCGCCATTTTTCTCAAGGGTGTGGGAGGATTGGGCTTCGGTCTAAACCATTTCCGGCGAATGCGGAAACCGCGCCACGAGGAGAGCTTCGCTGTCCGTCATCTTCCGTGCACATCAAAATATTACGGCCGCCGGCAGAACTCTTCCAGGACCACACCGACCGGAGGCTTTGCCCGATTGGACTTTTTCAAGGCTTTGTCCCCGGTTAGATTGTGCCTTGCCCGCGCCATCGAAGGGCGCGTGGCGATGGCGCTCCGCCGGATCCGATGAGGGACGTTTTTGTGAAAAATAGACCCTTTGGCGCTCGTCCCCTCTGTGCCGTTCTTGCCGCAACCCTTTTTCTGGTTTTGACGCCGCCTTCATGGTCGGCGGACAAGCAGAACCCCGCAAAAATCGTCGAGGATCTCGACCGGCGCATCGAGCGGGTGGTCAATGGATTACTCCCGCCGGTCGTACTCGAAGGCGCCGAGCTCCGCAAAATGAAGCTTGCGGACCGCATGGCGGCCCTTCGTATCCCAGGGGTAAGCATCGCGATGATCCATGACGGAGCGATCCAATGGGCGCGCGGCTTCGGAGTTCGATCCTTAGGTGGGCCGCCGGTCACGCCGGACGATCTGTTTCAGGCCGGCTCGATCAGCAAGCCCGTCACGGCGGTGGCCGCGCTTTCCTTCGTTGAAGACAGCAAACTTCATCTCGACAGCGATGTCGATTTGGCACTGACCAGCTGGAAGATTCCGGCTACACCGCTGACGAGGGAAGCCAAGGCGACCTTGCGCGAACTGCTCGCTCATCGCGCCGGCGTGAACGTCCCGGGCTTTTACGGCTATGCGTCGAATGCCTTGCTCCCTTCGCTGATCGCGACGCTGAACGGCACCGCGCCGGCAAATAATCCGCCGATCATTGTCGAAGTCGAGCCTGGTACGCAATACCACTATTCGGGCGGTGGCTACACCATCGTGCAGCAATTGCTCATCGATGTCAGTGGCCAGCCTTTTCCCCGCTTGCTGCAAGATTGCGTTCTCAGACCGTTCGGCATGACGCGAAGCGGTGACGCCCTATCTGGCGAATGGAGAACCGGTCGGGGGCGGCGCGCATATTTATCCCGAACTCGCCGCCGCGGGGCTTTGGACCACGCCGTCCGACCTCGCGCGCTTTGCCATCGGCGTCCAGAACGCGGTGGCGGGGCGGGCATCCCAGGTCCTGTCCCAAGCCATGGCGAAGGAGATGCTCACGCCCGGTCTTGGCCACTACGGCCTCGGGCCGATGATCGGCGGAAGCCGAGATCATCGCTATTTCTGGCATCCCGGCGTGAACATCGGATTTGCGAGCCTGATGGTAGGCTACGAATCCGGCGATGGCGCCGTGATCATGACCAATGGCGTGCGCGGTCTGGAGCTTGCCGACGAATTGATGCGCGCGATCGCGCATGAATATGATTGGCCGGACTTTGCCCCCGTCACCCGCAAATTGGCAAAAGTCGATCCCGCGATTTTCAATGCTTATCAGGGCCGCTACCGGTTGGCTCCAGATGTCGTTTTGACCATCTCGCGTCAAGGCGATCGCCTCTTCGCCCAAACCCCGGGAGAGCTGCAAATCGAACTCCTCCCCGAGAGCGTTCGAGACTTCTTCTGCATGGAAGCGAATGTTGCGATCAAGTTCAATACCGACGACCAGGGAGTGTCCACCGGACTGATCTTTCAGCAAAATGGAGAGGACATGCCGGCGCAACGGATCGACTAAAGCGCTTCCCGATCAGATGGAATCATCTGATCGAAAAGGAAACGCTCAAGTTCAACGAATTGGAGCATGTTCTGATCGAAAAAGTCGGTCAACTTTTTCGGAACATGCTCTAAAGAGCCGACAAAGGCCAAGCTATGCTCTCGAATGTCGCGCAATGGCAGAACAACCGTCGTGTTGAACGCGCCGGATGGCGCCCTCAAATCTTGAGGGCGGCTTTCAATTCCAGCAGCTGATCACGCTTTTCCGATGCGAGACGCCGGGCTTCGTCGTTGGGCGCATCGGCGACATCCTCTTCAACGTCCTTGATGTCGGCGGCGAGCTTCGCCGCATCGAGTTCCTCGACCGGAATCGCCTGTTCCGCAAGGATCGTCAGTCCGGTCGGGGCGACTTCGGCGAAACCACCACGGACAAACAGGCGAAGTTTCCTCGACGGCGTCTCATCGACTTCAACGACACCTGGCTTCATGGTCGACATGAAGGGCGAATGGTCCTTGAGAACCGTGAATTCGCCCTCCGTTCCGGGAACCACCACGGCTTCCACGTCGCCCGAGAAAACGAGTCGCTCGGGGGAAACGAGTTCGAAGTGAAAAGCCGCCATTTCATACCCTCGAATGTCGTTTGCTTATGCTGCCGATGCCATGCCGCGCGAACTGCTACGCCGCCTCGGCTGCAAGTTTCTGGGCCTTTTCGACCGCCTCGTCGATCGAGCCGACCATATAGAAGGCGGCCTCAGGCAGATGGTCATATTTGCCTTCGACGAGCCCCTTAAATCCCTTGATCGTGTCGGCGAGCGACACGAGCTTTCCGGGCGAGCCGGTAAACACTTCGGCGACATGGAAAGGCTGCGACAGAAAGCGTTCGATCTTGCGGGCGCGGGCAACCGTCAGCTTATCTTCTTCGGACAGCTCGTCCATGCCCAGAATGGCGATAATGTCCTGCAGACCCTTATAGCGCTGCAAAATCTGCTGAACTTTTCGCGCGACCGCGTAATGCTCTTCACCGACGACGAGGGGCGACAGCATGCGGGACGTCGAGTCCAGCGGATCGACCGCCGGATAAATGCCCTTTTCGGCGATCGCACGCGACAACACGGTCGTCGCGTCAAGATGGGCGAAAGAGGTTGCTGGCGCGGGATCGGTCAAATCGTCGGCGGGCACATAGATCGCCTGCACGGAGGTGATCGAGCCTTTGGTCGTCGTAGTGATGCGTTCCTGCAAGGCACCCATGTCGGTCGCCAGCGTCGGCTGATAGCCGACCGCCGAGGGAATACGGCCGAGAAGCGCCGAGACTTCGGAACCCGCCTGGGTGAAACGGAAAATATTGTCGACGAAGAAAAGCACGTCCTGGCCCTTGTCGCGGAAATCCTCGGCGACGGTGAGGCCGGTTAGCGCGACACGGGCACGCGCGCCCGGAGGTTCATTCATCTGGCCATAGACCAGCGCACATTTGGAGCCCTCGGCCGAACCGCCATGTTCATGCGGATCGACATTCACCTTGGACTCGATCATTTCATGATAAAGATCGTTGCCTTCGCGGGTGCGCTCGCCGACGCCGGCGAATACCGAATAGCCGCCATGCGCCTTGGCGATATTGTTGATCAGTTCCATGATCAAGACGGTCTTGCCGACCCCGGCACCGCCGAAGAGACCGATCTTGCCGCCCTTCGCATAAGGCGCGAGGAGATCGACGACCTTGATCCCGGTCACCAGAATCTGCGCTTCGGTCGCCTGCTCGGCATAAGTCGGGGCCGGCTGATGGATCGACCGACGGTTGTTCGCGTTCACCGGACCCAACTCATCCACCGGCTCGCCGATGACATTGATGATGCGACCGAGGCAGGCCTCGCCGACCGGCACCGTGATCGGGGCTCCCGTATCGGTGACCGGCTGGCCGCGGGTGAGCCCTTCGGAGACGTCCATCGCGATGCAGCGCACGGAATTTTCGCCGAGATGTTGGGCGACTTCCAGGACCAGGCGGTTGCCGCCATTGTTGGTCTCAAGCGCATTGAGGATCTCGGGGAGTTCCCCGTCGAATTTCACGTCGACGACGGCGCCGATGACCTGCGTGACGTGGCCTGTGGGCCTATTGGGGGCGGCGTCAGCCATGCTTCGTCCTCTCAAGATTGTCTTGAATGCTCACAGCGCTTCGGCGCCGGAGATGATCTCGATCAGTTCCTTCGTGATCATCGCCTGACGCGAGCGATTGTATTTCATAGTTTGCTTTTTGATCATCTCGCCGGCGTTGCGCGAGGCACTATCCATCGCACTCATCCGGGCGCCCTGTTCGGACGCGGCATTTTCAAGCAGCGCCCGCAAAACCTGGATCGAAATATTGCGCGGCAGCAGCGTTGTGAGGATTTGTTCCTCGTCCGGCTCATATTCGTAAACCGCGGCCGACCTCGTCGCTTTCTCATCCGCCGCAACGGCAAGCGGAATGAGTTTTTGCGCGGTCGGGATTTGCAAGATCACCGATTTGAAACGCGAAAAAAACAATGTGCAGACATCGAACTCGCCGGCATTGAAGAGTGCGACGATCCTGCGCCCGATCGCGTCCGCGTCGTTGTAACCGAGCGAACGGACACCGCGGAGGTCGATCAGGTCGATGATCTGACGCTCGAATTGCCGGCGCAGAAGGTCATGCCCCTTCTTGCCGACGCAGAGAATCTTGACCGTCTTGCCTTGTCCGATCAGCGAGGCCGCGGTGTCGCGCGCGAGACGCGCGATCGAAGCATTGAAGGCGCCGCAGAGGCCGCGTTCAGCCGTGCAGACAACCAAAAGATGGACGTTATCGCGGCCGGAGCCACCCAGCAGCGGCGGGACCTGCGCGCCGGTTCCGATCGAGGCCGCGAGCCCGCTCAGGACCTGTTCCATCCGCTCGGCATAGGGCCGCGCCGATTCAGCCGCCATCTGAGCGCGCCGGAGCTTAGCCGCCGCAACCATCTGCATGGCCTTGGTGATCTTCTGCGTCGCCTTCACGGAGGCGATCCGGTTACGCAGATCCTTTAACGAGGGCATTGTCTATCCACTTCACCTATGTCCCGGTGTCGCGAACTCACGCGAAAGTGTCATTCAAGCGAAGTTCTTGGCGTAGGCATCGACAATCGACTTCAGTTTTGCGCCGGAGTCGTCGGAAAGATCCTTGGAGATGCGGATCGCATCGAGCAGATCGGCGTGGCTCGTGCGCAAGAGCGCCAGAAGCCCATCCTCGAAAGCCCGCACCCGGTCAACCGGCAAACCATCGAGATAGCCGTTGACGCCGGCATAGATCACACACACCTGCTCTTCGATCTTCAGGGGCGAGAATTGCGACTGTTTCAAAAGCTCGGTCAAGCGGGCGCCGCGGGCGAGCAGCCGCTGGGTCGTCGCATCGAGATCGGATCCGAACTGCGCGAAGGCCGCCATTTCACGATATTGCGCGAGCTCGCCCTTGATCTTACCGGCAACCTTCTTCATCGACTTGGTTTGAGCCGAGGAGCCGACGCGCGACACCGAAAGACCGACGTTCACGGCAGGCCTGATACCCTGGTAGAAGAGATCGGTTTCCAGGAAGATCTGGCCGTCGGTGATCGAAATAACATTGGTCGGGATATAGGCGGAGACGTCGTTCGCCTGGGTTTCGATGATCGGCAGCGCGGTGAGCGAACCGTTCCCATTGGCGTCGTTGAGTTTCGCCGCGCGCTCCAGCAGACGCGAATGCAGATAGAACACGTCGCCCGGATAGGCTTCGCGGCCCGGCGGGCGACGAAGCAGAAGGGACATCTGACGATAGGCGACCGCCTGCTTGGAAAGATCATCATAGATGATCAGGGCATGCATCGCATTGTCACGGAAATATTCGCCCATGGCGCAACCGGAGAAAGGCGCCAAAAATTGCATCGGAGCGGGATCGGAGGCCGTCGCTGCGACGATGATCGAATATTGCAGCGCGCCCTGCTCTTCCAAGACCTTCACGAACTGGGCGACGGTCGAGCGTTTCTGCCCGATGGCGACATAGACGCAATAGAGCTTGAGATTTTCGTCGGTCCCCTCGTTCAAGGGCTTTTGGTTGAGGATCGTATCGAGCGCCACCGCCGTCTTGCCGGTTTGGCGATCGCCGATGATCAATTCGCGCTGGCCGCGGCCGATCGGAATCAGCGCGTCGATCGCCTTGAGGCCCGTCGACATCGGCTCATGCACGGATTTGCGCGGGATAATGCCCGGCGCCTTAACGTCGACCCGAGCGCGCCGCGTGGCATTGATCGGACCTTTGCCATCGATGGGATTGCCGAGCGCGTCGACGACGCGGCCAAGCAGTTCCTTGCCGACCGGCACGTCGACGATGGCGCCGGTCCGCTTGACGGTCTGGCCTTCCTTGATGTCGCGATCGCTGCCGAAGATAACGATACCGACGTTGTCGCTCTCGAGGTTCAAGGCCATGCCGCGCACGCCATTGGCGAACTCGACCATTTCGCCGGCCTGGACATTATCGAGGCCATAGACGCGGGCGATACCATCCCCGACCGAGAGGAC
Source organism: Beijerinckiaceae bacterium (assembly GCA_004564215.1). Taxonomy (NCBI): domain Bacteria; kingdom Pseudomonadati; phylum Pseudomonadota; class Alphaproteobacteria; order Hyphomicrobiales; family Beijerinckiaceae; species Beijerinckiaceae bacterium. Next base: position 1,838,515 of record CP024846.1, read on the forward strand.
TTGGCCCACCTCCGTCACTTGTGCTTCATTGCCGAAGCTCGCGATCTCGTTCTTCAGGATCGCGGAAATTTCAGCGGCACGGATTTCCATCAGCCGACCTCTTTCATGCGGGTACGAATAGAATTGAGTTTGGTCTTGAGTGAGCCATCGACCATGCGGGAGCCGAGCTGAACGATCAGCCCGCCGATGATCGCCGGGTCCACCTTAACCGCGATTTCGACTTGTCCGCCGCCGGACAGATTGGCGAGCGCGCTTTGCAGCGCCTCGACATGCTCGGCCTTGAGCGGCTCGGCGACGGTGACGGAGGCCCGCGTGACACCCTTTTCGGCGTCGTTCAATGTGTTGAAGTCGCGGATCATGTCATGAATGGCGAACAGCCTGCGCTTGGCGGCGGCCAGCTTGAGAAATTTTGCGGCAAGCCCGGTGATTTCAGCCTTGGCGAGGATCGCGCCGAGCGCCTTGATCTGCTCCTCAGCGGAGAAGACCGGGCTCTTGATGAAACGTTGCAAGTCCGCGCTCTGCGCAATTAATTCCGCGAAGGCGGCGAGATCTGCGGCAACTTGGTCGGTTGTCGCGGTTTCCCGGCTAAGCGCGAAAAGCGCCTGGGCGTAGCGCCCAGCCATTCCCGAAACAAGTCCCTCTTGTTGCGCCAATTTATTCCCCAGTTCTTGACTCAGCGGCCCGCAACGCTCGGGTCTTTCGCGGCGAAGCGGCAAAACCAATCAGCGCGAGGTGAAGCTGAGAACAGGGCAAAGCCATAAGAAAACGCGGCCCGCCCCGAAGGCGACGGTCCCTAACATAGAGCTTTTTGCGGCGCAACCCTAGCTGCGTCGAAGGCGGTTCCAAGGACCGACAAACCGCCTCGGCAAGAGTACCGACATCAATGTCACCTCGATCACGCTAAATCAAGATCGTCGGCGATAAGCTTTTGCCGGCAAGGGTCGGGCCCGTTCGGAGGTCGGCGACGCGGATGTTTTTGCAAAGATCAACCTAGGCTCCTCTGGCGTGCGGCTCCGGCGCGGCAAAACAGCGCAAGCCGCGCAATAAGCGCCTCGTGCGTGTTGAGGTTTAGCGGGAGGCCGTCTTGCGGGCCGAAAGCGCGATCGTCCACAACGCCCGTACCGTCAAGGCGGGCGCGAGTTTCGGCTCCCGTCTGGTCCGTGCGATGGCTTCGGCAATGGTCTCGATAACCCGGCCGAGTCGGGCCTTGGTCCACGCGGCCGACGAAGGCAAATCGAAAGCCTCGGGCCCGGCGCTTCGCGTGTCCCCGCCAAAACTGGTCCGGTGCAGCCGCAAAGCGTGGCGAAGCGCCGCGCCGAGCAGCGCATAATGATCGCCAGCCCCGCCAAAAATACGGCGCAGACTTGCATCGAGCGCAGTGAAATTGCCGCCAAAGGCGTCGTTGACGGCTTCCTCAACGAGAAGGCTCGATGCGTCCGACACAACGGCCTCGACGTCGCCGAGGTTAATCTCGCCCTTGCCATGCGCATAGAGCACGAGTTTTTCGAGTTCCGAGCGGGTCGAAAGCCGGTTTTGGCCAAGCAGCGAAGCAAGGAAGGCCTTGGCGGCGGGCGCAATCGCAAGATTCGACTCGCGAATCTCGACATCGATCAATTGCTCTATATCCCGGCCGGAATCCGGATAGCATTGGATCGCCGCCGCGTTTTTCCCGCGCTCGCACAATATCCTCAGGGCCGCATCTTTCTTCAACGCGCCGGCTTCGATCACGATGGTGCAGTCGCGCGGCGGCGTGGCGAGGACGAATTCGATCGCGCCGAGAAAGACCTTCCCCTGCGCCTCGATGACGATCGCTCTTTTCCCCCCGAAGAGGGGAATCGTATTGGCTTCATCGGCGAGCCGCATCGGGTCTGCGGCAAGCTCGTCGCCAGCGATCCGGACGAGTTGAAACGGATCCTTTGGATCGTCGATAGAACGCTGAATAATATCTCGCGTTCGCTCGGAGACGAGACCGGCGTCGGTGCCAAAGACAAGGTACAGAAAGATATGCGCAGGCGGTCGGGCAAGAAAACGCTCGGCTTCGTGATTCTTAACCGCCACCATCAGATGTCTCAGCCGCCTCCGGCAATAGCGGAGGCGAGGGCTGTGCGGATCTGATCAGCAAGCTCCTTCGCGTCGCGGATCTCGGCGTCACGCGCGGCGCGAATATCGGCAAACCTTTGACTGGTGCGATCATAGCTCGCAGCGACGGTTGCCGTTCCCTTGATAATCGGCTCGCCGCCCTGGACAGGCGTCAGCACGTAATTCGCATTTACCACGACGGTCGCGGCGGTCGGGTAGCCGGTGACCGTATCGAACAAAGGGGTCCGAACGGATGAGCTTGCGGTCACGACAAGCCGGTATTTAGGAGGAACATGCGCGCCGGTGCCGTTCAGGCGGAAAATCAGCTCGTTGCCAAGATAATGTCCGAGCCGGTTGGGAATCGGCTGAACTTCGATGGCTTGCAGTTCACCCGCGACGTCGCCGCCCGCGCTGAGCGGCCCATAGAGCGGCCGGAAACAGCCAGCGAGCGAGAAGCTGATCGAGAGGGCAGCCAGGACAGCTAACGCGGCTCTGCCACGCGGTTCGCGTTCAGGAAACGACATTCACAATCCTCTGCGGAACGATGATGATCTTTTTCACCGGTTTCCCCTCCAGCGCGCGCTGAACCGGATCGAGTGCGAGCGCGGCCGCCTCGATCGCGGCTCGATCGGCGCCGCGGTCGACGACGAGGTCGGCCCGCTTGCGGCCGTTGACCTGAACCGGCAAGGCGATCGTATCCTCGACGCAAAGGGCCTTATCGGCGCGCGGCCACGCGGCTTCGGACACCAGATCCGCATGGCCAAGCCGCGCCCAGCATTCTTCGGCGAGATGCGGCATCATCGGCGCCACCATCACCACCATGATTTCGCCGGCCTCGCGGAAGGCTGCGCGGATATCCGGGCCGATTTCCGCGCTTTCAATCGCGCCGATGGAAGCGGAAAGCTTGTTGGCAAGATCATGAATCTGAGCCACTGCGCGGTTGAAGCGCAACCGCTCGATGTCTTCCTCGATTTTGAGCAGGCTCGTATGAACCAATCGCCGAATCTCATTCGCCGCCGGGGATGGATTTTCCGCAAACGGCGTGTTGATGGGAGCGGCAAGTTCGGCGATTTCGCCCACCAGCCGCCAGAGGCGCTGAACGAATTTGGCTGCGCCCTGAACACCTTCTTCCGTCCAAATAACATCGCGTTCGGGCGGGGAGTCGGAAAGCACGAACCAGCGCGCGGTATCGGCTCCAAACCCCTCGATGATTTCGTCGGGATCGACGGTGTTGCGCCGCGACTTGGACATTTTCTCAATCGAACCGATGGCGATTTCCTGGCCGTTATCGAGCCGGAACGCACGCCGCTCATTGGCGCGCTGCTCGATCCTGATGTCGGTTGGAAAAAGCCATTCGCCGTCGGGGGCCCGGTATGTCTCGTGAACCACCATGCCTTGGGTAAATAATCCCGCAAAGGGCTCCTTGAGTTTGCCGACGTGACCGGTTGCCTGCATCGCCCGGGTGAAAAACCGAGCATAGAGGAGGTGCAAAATCGCGTGCTCGATGCCGCCGATATATTGATCGACCGGCAGCCATTTTTTGACCATCGCGGTGTCGGTCGGCGCGGCTTCGTTCCACGGATCGGTGAAGCGGGCGAAGTACCACGAGGAATCCACAAAAGTATCCATCGTATCCGTCTCGCGCCGGGCGGGCTCGCCGCAGACCGGACAGGCAACATGTTTCCAGGTCGGATGCCGGTCGAGCGGATTGCCGGGATCCTCGAAGCTGACGTCCTGAGGCAATTCCACCGGCAAATCGGCAACCGGAACCGGCACGATGCCACAGCTCTCGCAATGGATGATGGGGATCGGGCAGCCCCAATAGCGCTGGCGTGAAATGCCCCAGTCGCGCAGGCGGTAATTGACCTCGCGCCGGCCTTGCGGCCTGTTGCCGATCGACGTTGCCTCCATACGCCGGGCAACCTCTTTCTTTGCTTCGTTCGTTGTCATCCCATCGAGGAAGCGTGAATTGATCAGCACGCCGTCGCCCTCATATGCGGTATCGCCGATCTTGAAGGTATCGGGGTCTTTGTCCGGAGGACAGACAACCGGCGTATTGCCAAGCCCATGGGCATTGGCAAATTCAAGATCGCGCTGATCATGCGCCGGGCATCCGAAGATCGCGCCCGTGCCATAGTCCATCAAAACGAAATTGGCGACATAAACAGGCAGGCGCCAATCGGGGTTGAAGGGATGGCGCACTTCAAGTCCCGTGTCATAGCCTTTCTTTTCCGCCGTTTCGATGGCCGCCGCCGATGTGCTGCCATGATGGCATTCGGCGATGAAGGCGGCGAGGTCTCCGTCAACCTTCGCGGCCTCTGCCGCAATCGGATGATCGGCGGCGATCGCCAGGAATTTTGCGCCAAAAAGCGTGTCCGGCCGGGTAGTATAGACCTCGATTTCGCTTGCCGCCATGGGAGGCAACGGTTCGAGTTCGAATCGAATAACAAGCCCCTCCGAACGGCCGATCCAGTTTGCCTGCATCAGCCGGACTTTTTCCGGCCAGCGGTCCAGATTATCGAGCGAGGTCAATAGATCCTCGGCATAATCGCTGATCTTGAAGAACCACTGCGTCAGTTCGCGCTGCTCAACGAGAGCGCCCGAGCGCCAGCCGCGTCCGTCGATCACTTGCTCATTGGCAAGCACCGTAAAATCGAGCGGATCCCAATTGACCTTGGATTGCTTGCGAACCACGAGGCCGGCCGCGAGAAAATCCAGGAACATACGTTGCTGGTGCTTATAATAGCTTGGATCGCAAGTCGCGATCTCGCGCGACCAATCGAGCGAAAGCCCAATCGACTTCAATTGGGTGCGCATGGACGCGATATTGGCGTAGGTCCAGGCAGCCGGATGGCTCTTGTTGTGCCAGGCGGCGTTTTCGGCCGGCATGCCGAAGGCGTCCCAGCCCATTGGGTGCAAAACATTGAAGCCACGCGCGCGCTTGTAGCGGGCAATCACATCGCCCATCGTATAATTGCGGACGTGTCCCATATGGATGCGGCCCGAAGGATAGGGAAACATCTCGAGGACGTAATATTTGGGACGGGAATCTTCGTTAGGCGCGCGGAAAATTCCCGTTTCGTCCCAAATCCTTTGCCATTTGGGTTCGGTTTCGCGGGCGTTATAGCGCTCAGAGTCCATGGGCTTTTGATCGTCGATCGCGTCGGGTAAGCGGGCCAATATGTGAGGCGTACACAGCATTAATTAACGAACTCGGTCAATCTCCCTCGGTCAAGGTCGTGTTTCAGTTGGGATTTCGGCGTCGCGCGCGAGGGCTGACATTCGCCGAGAGTGGCCTTCCCCAACCTTCAGGGGCAAGTGCTGCTTCCAGTCAGCCCGAATATCTTGATCTTTACTTCTTTAGATTTTGGGGTGTTAACCTCTCAAACCTATTTCACGAGGGGAAATCATGTCTCCATCCGTTCGCGCAGGTTTCTTGATCGCAATCGCCGGGGCCTTAACGACCTCACCCATGAGCACCTCTTATGCGCAGGACGTTGCATCGCTTTGCGCGAAGGGGGCCGATAACGATCGCGTGAGCCCCATACCGGCCGCCCTTGTTCCAGCGGCGCGCCGGCTTTTCGGCTTTTCGTCCGACACGCCCGGCGCATACATTCAAAAAGGCACTTCGTTTCGATGCATGCAGGGCCAAGTTTGGCTTTGTAACACCGGCGCCAATCTCGTTTGCGGGAAAGCCAACGCCAGCCGCAAATCAGCAGGTGCTTCCGCCTTTTGCAAAGATAACCCCGGTTCCGATGTTGTTCCCATGGCCGCCACCGGGCATGACACGATCTACGAGTGGAAATGCGTTGGAACCAAAGCCGTCATCTCGCGACAGGTCGAAAAGCTCGATCCTCGTGGCTTCATTGCCGAGAACTGGAAGCAGTTGGATTAATACCAAGTCTCGAATGAAATTACTCATCTACCGTGGTCATGGCCGGGCTTGACCCGGCCATCCAAACATCTGCCTCCGTTGTTGGATGCCCGGCTCAAGGCCGGGCATGACGGCTAGCGCCGATGGGTCGCTCTCTTTGAAACATAGTACAAGGCCAAAGCTTTGCAGCAGCATACAAAATCTTTAGAAACCGCCGTCGGACGCCTCGCCGCGGTTCGCGCCCGCATCGCATGCGCTGCCCGCGACTCGGGGCGTAATCCACAAGATGTTGCCCTCGTCTGCGTCTCCAAAACTTTCGCCGCCGAGGAGATCAAACCCGTGATCGAGGCCGGCCAAAGAATTTTTGGGGAAAACCGGGTCCAGGAAGCGCTGGAGAAATGGCCGGCGCTCAAGGCCGCCCATCCCGACATCGAACTTCACCTCATCGGGCCGTTGCAGTCGAACAAGGCGCGCGATGCTGTTCAGTTTTTCGACGTCATCGAGACCTTGGATCGGGAAAAGATCGCCAAAACCCTTGCGGACGAGATCCAAAAATGCGGGCGGCACCCCCGCCTCTTCGTCCAGGTGAATACCGGCGCCGAACCGCAAAAGGCGGGCATTCTTCCGCAGCAGGCCGACCGCTTTATCGCGAATTGCCGCGAAAATTTTGGGCTGGAGATTTCCGGGCTCATGTGCATCCCGCCCGTCGACGATCAGGCCTCACCGCATTTCGCGCTTCTGAACCAGATCGCCGCCTGCAATGGGATCAAGGCTCTCTCGATGGGCATGAGCTCCGATTTTGAGCTCGCGATTCAATTGGGCGCGACCTATGTCCGGGTCGGAAGCGCCATATTCGGCGCGCGGTGAGATCGTGCGAGAAACTTCACCTGATCGTCAGCGTCACCTGTCGAGAGAGGCGTGGCAGCAGGCGCCGCAGATCGGCCGGGCGAAGGGCGACGCAGCCTTCGGTTGGCGCGTATCCCGGGCGAGCGCAATGAAGAAAAATCGCGCTGCCTTTGAATTTATGGCGCGGCCGGATGTTGAAATCGAGCACAAAAACCAGATCGTAAAGACCGTCCGCACGCCACAGTTTCTCGTGCCGGGCCGCGCTCGGCAAACGGACCCAGCGGTTGTAGACCGCGCTTGAAGGATCGTCGCACCAGCCGTCGGAGGGCCTGATCGGCCGCATCGGCACGAGCGAGAGGAGACGCGCCCCCCGGTCCACGCGAAAGAAACCAGAGAGCAATCGAAACGCGCCGGCGGGCGTCGCGTGGTCGCCTTCCCGCTTGTCTCGGGTGATCCCGGTTCGCCCGAGAGCGCAGGGGATGACCACCGGCCCCGCGTGAAATCTGCCGAACCAGACTGCATCAGCTTGACCTTGACGCGGCATACGCGTGGCCGATAGACGGCTCAGGCCACGCTTGACCTTGCCAGTCTTAAGCGCAAATGATTTAGGCAGCTCTTTTGCAATATATTTCATGCAAATTTATGCTTTCGGTCCATCGAATGCGATTCGCGGGTGCAGCCGGGCCGGTCCGTCTTAGCCCATTTTCCGGGCAAGCAACGGTAACCATTCCGCTTGAATTCGCTTTAGAGTTGCATGCCGCTTTCGCTCAAAATGCGCTTTCTTGGCTGCTGCACCTAAAGGCAGAGGGTTTCGGATAGATTTCCAATGCATTATGGGAAGGTTTTGGCACCGTGGGAACTGAGGAACCAGTTGAATCCGTGTCGATTATTGAGCGCGACGATGCCCGCTCCATTGGGGACAAGGTCATGACCCAGGCTCTTAAGATCCTGATCGCCGACGATGATAATGATTTGCGCGCGGCGCTGGCCGAACAACTTGCCCTGCACGAAGAATTTTCGGCCATCCAGGCCGATACCGCGAAGGGGGCGATCGCGCTGGCCCTTGCCGAAAGACCCGACCTCGTCATCATGGATGTCGGCTTGCCTGATCTCGATGGGCGCGAGGCGGTCCGGCAATTGCGCCAGGAAGGATTTAAAAATCCGATCATCATGTTGACCGGGCACGATACGGAGACCGATACCATCGAAGGATTCGATGCGGGAGCCAACGACTATGTGACGAAACCGTTTCGGTTTGCCGTGCTCCTGGCGCGGATCCGCGCCCATTTGCGCCAACATGAAACGAGCGAAGAGGCGCTGTTCCGGATTGGCCCCTATACGTTCCAGCCGGGGGCAAAGCATCTGATTGGCGAAAAGGGCAACAAGCTTCGCCTGACCGAAAAGGAAACCGCCATCTTGCGGTTCCTCTACCGGGCCGGGCAGTCGGTCATCACCCGAGAGGTCTTGCTGCGGGAGGTGTGGGGGTACAACGCCAATGTCACCACCCACACGCTGGAGACCCATATCTACCGGCTTCGGCAAAAGATCGAGCGCGACCCGGCCAAGGCGCAGCTTCTCATAACGGCTGCGGGCGGCTATAAGTTGGTTCCGTGAGGATAGCTCTGGCTTTTCCGAAAGCCGGGCTCTGCAAATGGAAGCGTCAGCATGCGATTGGAAGATGACATCCGCACGCTTGCGCGCAATCCGACCTTCGCTGCGATCGAACCCGAAGCGCTGCGGCTGATCGCATTTTCGGGCGAAACTCGCATCTTGCGCGCGGGCGACATTCTGTTCCGCCGCGACGAACTATCCAACGATGGCTTTGTGGTGCTCGCGGGCTCGATTGCCATGGATACCTCGGGGTTCGGCGCCACCGCCCGAATCGTCCGGCCACCTGGATTGATCGGCGAGTTGGCTCTGGTGACGCAGACCCGCCGGCCCGCGACCGCGATCGCCCGCGAACCCTCGACGGTCCTGCGGATTTCCCGCCCGCTGTTTCATCGGGTTCTGAACGAATTCCCAGCCAGCGCGGAACAGCTGCGCCAATCGTTGAGCGAACGGCTCCGTCAATTCACCGAGGAGCTCGGAGCGACGAGCTGGCCGGCCCTGGCCGCAGCCGACAAGGCTGAGTCGGGGTCTTAAGCCCACGTCTGGCCAAGCTTGTCAGAAATTGAAGTGCACGATGACCGGCACATGGTCGGACGGCCGTTCCCAGCCGCGGCTCTCCCGAACGACTCGCACGCCGCCGAGACTGGGCTTGAGGCTTTCACTGACCCAAACATGGTCGAGCCGCCGGCCCCGGTCGGACTTGGCCCAGTCGTGCGCGCGATAGCTCCACCACGTATAGAGCTTTTCATCCTGCGCCACGTAATGGCGCATCGCATCGACCCAAGGGCCAGCTTCGGCGACGAGGCCAAGCTTCTCGACTTCGACTGGCGTATGGCTGACCACCCGAAGCAAGGCCTTGTGATTCCACACGTCGGCCTCCATCGGCGCAATATTGAGGTCGCCGGCAATGACCGCATCCGTCTTGGCGATCTGATGGCTCGTGACCCACTCCGCCATTTCATCAAGGAAGGCGAGCTTATGCGCAAACTTCGGATTGATGTCCGGGTCCGGCTCGTCGCCACCCGCCGGCACATAAAAATTATGCAGGGTAAGCGGCCGGCCCTCCCCTTGGGTGGGAGAGAGCGTGACAGCGATGTGGCGGGCGTCCCCCTTGTCGCAGAACGAACGCCGGTCGATGAGGTCGAAGGGCAGCTTCGAGGCTACGGCGACGCCGTGATAGCCCTTCTGTCCATTGATCGCGACATGCGGGTAGCCGAGCTTGTGAAACGCGGCGAGAGGAAACTCGCTGTCTCGGCATTTGGTCTCCTGCAAGCAGAGAACATCTGGCGCATGTTCTTCCAAAAATCGCGACACAAGATTTATGCGCAGACGGACCGAATTTATATTCCAGGTTGCAAGAGTAAACTGCACGCCAAGCTCCACCACCAGCCAAGGAATTGACCACGTTTTCCAGCTCGGCCGCAAGCGCCAAGCAACTCGGCCCACAGGATCTGGCGGCGAAAAAAAGGGGCGCTCGATCATGGACCGAACGCCCCTAGGAGCAACCATTACCGGGAGGGGACCGGCAAATCTGCTTCAGGCGGAACGGGGGGATACGCCTGATAAGCTTTGTCGCTCACTCCCCTGAAAATACGTTGGGTTTGCGCAGTTTCAAGGCGCCCCTAGCCGGCTTTAAAATCCAAACGCTTGCGGTTTGACGCGCGGCTCGTTTCGCGATGCGGCTAAGCCATTAAAATTATTAGTGATTTTTAGGCAACGCCAGGCCCGCGATGCCTCAGGGCAAAAAGGGTCAATTATTTGTGTTTAACACGCGCTCTTGCGTGATCTGAAACAACCCGGGGTCCGGCTTCTTCGACAGATCGATATTGAAGAGCGAGACTAGAGTTTCATAGCCCTGGGGGTCGGTCACCTGCCATTGCCTGAGCGTGAACTTCACGGGATCGAATACCAGTTTAATCTGGGATGTTCCCCCGAAGGTCGCCTTGTCCTCGACCAGAATCGTCACGGCGTTCGGGTCGCTGGTCACGTCGATGATCTTCACATCGCGGGTCAGATCGACCTGATCCTTGAGCAGGAACTTAAGCGGTGTCTGGCTGATGAAATAAATATCCTTGGTCGCGGTCTTGCGATCGTGAACGGCAACGGAGAGACCGTCGGCGACGATCTCCAGCGTTGCGGGCGCGGCATATTCAAAGCGCAATTTCCCAGGCCGCTGGACGAAGATCTTGCCTTCGGAACGCTTGCCATCGGGACCGATCTGGACGAAGTCGCCGATCATGTTGGTGGCGGCGTTGAAATAGGTGTTTGCTTTTTGAACGGCGACGAGAGGGTCGAGGGGGACGAAGGGTTTGGCAGGGGCCGGGGCCGCGGTGGGAGCCGTAGCCTTGGCGGGGGCTGGTACAGTCGGAGACGTTCCTGCCTGAAGCGGCGCCATTCCGAAAAAGGAGCAAAATACGATAGCCAGTCCTGCCGTGCGCTTCATGAAGGCCGCCTCGATCCCGTGAAGTTTGCTGTTAGACCATTGATATGGCGTTAATGGGCCGCTGGTCTCACCTTCTGCGCGCGGCGTTTTCGCGTCCCGCCAACCCATTAGCCTACTTTTGCACGAGAGCTCAAGGCCGAACCAAAATGGCGCGAGAGCAAGCTCCGCGCCATTTGATGGGTTTAGGCGAACGCCGATCTAAGGGGCGTTCGCGGGAAAGCCGGCTTCAAGGCATTTGGATCGGGACATTCCTCGCAACCCGGCCGATGTCGGCCTCGACCATCATGGTGCAAAGGCTCTCAAGCGAGGTTTTCGGTACCCATCCCAATTTGTCGCGCGCCTTCTCAGGATTGCCTATCAAGATCTCGACCTCGGAGGGGCGATAGAAACGCGGATTGATTTTGACCAAGCTTTCGCCGCTCGATGCGGAGATGCCTTGCTCCTCCTCGCCCTTGCCCTGCCATTCTATGTCGATGCCGGCCGCCCGGAATGCCATGGTTGCGTAATCGCGCACCTTTTCGGCGCGATTGGTCGCCAGAATGAAGGTGTCGGGTTCCGGCGCCTGCAGAATGCGCCACATGCCCTCGACATATTCTTCCGCAAAGCCCCAGTCGCGGATCGATTCGAGATTGCCCAATTCGAGTGTTTTTTGCTGCCCAACCTGGATGCGCGAGACCGCGATGCTGATCTTGCGCGTGACGAACTCGGCTCCGCGCAGCGGGGACTCGTGATTGAACAGGATCCCGGACGCCGCGAAAATACCGTAGGCTTCGCGATAGTTTACCGCCATCCAATGCGCATAAAGCTTGGCCGCGCCGTAGGGGCTGCGCGGATAAAACGGCGTCGATTCGATTTGAGGAATGGCTTGCGCCGCCCCGAACATTTCCGCCGACGAGGCTTGGTAGAAGCGAATGCGAGGATTGACGGTGCGGATCGCTTCCAGCAGATGCACCGGTCCCAGACCGGTCATGTTGGCGGTCGCAATCGGCTGGTCGAAGGAAACATGGACGAAGCTCTGCGCGGCGAGATTGTACACCTCGTCGGGCTGCGTCGATTCGATGAGACGCATCGCGGTGCTGAGATCGGTGAGGTCAAATTCCCGCAGATGCAGATTTGGATGATCGGCAATACCAAGTTCCTGGATACGCCAGAAGTTTGGCGCGCTGGTCCGCCGATGGGTGGCATAGACGCGATAGCCGCGGTTCAACAAAAATCGCGACAAATAGGCGCCGTCCTGACCCGTGACTCCGGTAATAAGCGCAGTTTTCATCAAATAGATCCTGTTTAGAAGGTTTCGCGGGGATAGGTATTGATGTTCTTCTGGTGCTCGGCCCAGCGAGCTTCGACATAAGAACGGAACTTTGCCTTGAAGACTTGGGTCGAAAAGGAAAGCGCATGGGTTCTGATGCGTTCCGGATCGAAATCCTTCTCCACAGTCTCAAACCGCTTCACCGCCTCGCAGATGGCGTCTTCGGTTTGTTCGTGGAAAAACAGTCCGGTTACGCCATCGGCGACCGTCTCTCGGGCGCCCCCCTTTCCGAAAGCCAAGACAGGCGTGCCGCAGGCCTGGGCCTCAAGAGGGGTAATTCCGAAATCTTCTTCCGAAGCGAAGATGAAGCATCGGGCCTTTTGCATATGGTCGAGGAGAACCGGAAAAGGCTGAAATCCCATCACCTTTACGTTGCTGGTCGCTTCCGCCTGAATTTGTTTGAGAAGTGGACCGGCGCCGATAACCACCAGCTTCCGGTCCGGCATTTTGGCAAAAGCACGAACAATCAATTGTATTTTTTTATAAGGAACGAGGCGGGACGAGGTGAAGTAGAAGTCTTCCCGCGGACCTGGCCCTATCAGGAAGTCATCAACTTCAACGTTAGGGTATATGACGGTCGATTTCCGGCGATAGGCTTTCCATATGCGGCGCGCAATATAGCCGGAGCATGCGATAAAATAATCGACACCATTGGCTGTGCGGGAATCCCAAATGCGCATGCGATGCAGGAAATACCGCACTAAGGCGCTGCCGAACCCTTTGGTCAGCTTCGATTCTTCCAAGTATTGGTGCTGAAAATCCCAGGCATACCGTATCGGCGTATAGCAATAACAAATATGCAATTGATCGGCGCCGGTGAGCACCCCTTTGGCAACCGCATGGCTGTTGGAGATCACAAGATCATAATTCGATAAGTCATGTTGCTCAATGGCCAAAGGCATCAATGGAAAAAGATAGCGGTAGATCTGCTTAGAAAAAGGAATCCTTTGAAGAAATGAGGTTTTTATCTTGGTCGAGGCAAATGCCGTCCTTTCATGTTCAGGTAAATGATCAATAAGGCAAAATAGATCTGCGTCTGGAAAGACGGAAATCATTTCTGCGAGGACTTTGTCAGACCCCGCGTACGTCGTAAGCCATTCGTGGACCAACGCAACTTTCATAATCTCGCTCATGGTGATCGTGTTGCTTTAAACCGACCCCGCTCTGGGTCGCCGTTTATGAGCTCTAGCCTTCGCATGGTCCCTGAGCTTGCGCATGACCCTTTTGGATTATAGTGACAGCTAGCTTCAAAACTCATCTCCCAGTCTTTTTGTCGATTCGCGTCACTTCACTTGGCAAAGCTCAGCTAAGACAAAGCGAAATTTCAGCCCCCGTGCCGTCGCTCGCGGTTCCGCCGGGACCCAAAAAATGTTCGATGCGTTGATCTGCCTCAGCCGAGCAGATCATTCCGAAGCTATGGCATTGCTAATTTTGTTGAATGACTCATCCAGCTGTCCAAAGGACGCGGTGCTCGTGATTCAAGTTGTCCGGCATCGACAATGATCGGCTGGCCCGATGAGCGGACCAGCCCCGAAGTCACTTATGGCTTTATTGTGCGCCGCGGCCCGGCAAGATACAAGAGTTATTGTATTACAGACCGAAGAACGGGTTGTTGCTTGAATAAATTCGATAAACATTACTTATAATGCTTGCTCGAACCTAGGCCTCATTGGCGAGATCGAAGGCGCCCCTATCGATCCCACCGCCCACCAAGATCGTGCGCTTGCCCGAATGATTGGGGGCGCCGACCACGCCTTCCGCCTCCATCCGTTCGACGAGCGATGCCGCTTTGTTGTACCCCACCGACAAGCGCCGCTGGATGTAGCTCGTCGAGCATTTCCGATCGCGCAAAACGATGTTGACCGCGCGGTCGTAAAGATCGCCCGCCTCCTCGGCATCCATGCTTCCGGGTGCGGGCGCGCCACCATCCTCATCAACGGGTGAAGCGTCCTCATTGGTAATCGCATCGAGATATTCGGGCTGACCCTGGCTCTTCAAATGGGCCACCACTTTCTCGACTTCGCCATCTGCGACGAACGGCCCGTGCACCCGCGAGATGCGGCCGCCCCCCGCCATGTAGAGCATGTCGCCTTGACCGAGCAATTGCTCGGCGCCCTGCTCCCCCAAAATCGTTCGACTGTCGATCTTGGAGGTGACTTGGAATGAAATGCGGGTCGGAAAATTCGCCTTGATCGTGCCGGTAATAACGTCGACCGACGGCCGCTGGGTCGCCATGATGAGATGAATGCCCGCGGCGCGCGCCATTTGGGCCAGCCGCTGGATCGCGCCTTCGATGTCTTTGCCGGCGACCATCATCAGGTCGGCCATTTCATCGACGATCACGACGATGACCGGCAGCGGCGTAAGCTGCATCGCCTCATGTTCGTAGATGGCTTCGCCGGTTTCGCGGTCGTAACCGGTCTGCACGGTCCGCGTCAGCTTCTCGCCTCTTGCGGCCGCTTCAGCGACCCGCGCGTTAAATCCTTCGATGTTGCGCACACCGAGCTTCGACATGCTCTTATAGCGGTCTTCCATCTCTCGGACCGCCCATTTCAGCGCCACGACCGCCTTCTTTGGATCGGTGACCACCGGCGTCAGCAAATGCGGAATGCCGTCATAGACCGACAATTCGAGCATTTTCGGATCGACCATGATGAGACGGCATTCCTGCGGTTTCAACCGGTAGAGCAAGGACAAGATCATCGTATTGATGGCGACGGACTTGCCCGAGCCTGTCGTTCCTGCGACGAGCAGATGCGGCATACGGGCGAGATCGACAATGATGGGCTCGCCGCCGATCGTTTTGCCGAGCGCGATGGCGAGCCTGTGCTTGCTGTTTTCAAAGTCTTGCGAGCCGAGAAGTTCGCGCAGATAGACGGTCTCGCGGCGCTGGTTCGGCAATTCGATGCCGATGGCATTGCGCCCCTGAACCACGGCAACACGGGCCGAGATCGCCGACATGGAGCGGGCGATGTCGTCGGCAAGCCCTATAACCCGTGAAGACTTGATCCCCGGCGCCGGCTCCAACTCATAAAGCGTGACGACGGGACCTGGCCGGACATTGATGATCTCGCCCTTGACGCCGAAATCCTCAAGCACGCCTTCCAGCAGCCTCGCGTTCTGGCTGAGCGCGTCTTCGGAGACTTTGTTGGCCGGCAGTTTCTTTGCTTCGGACAGCATGTGCAGGGGCGGGAAAACATAATCGCGCGGCGACAGCCGGTCGAGCATCGAGGGCTGCGCTTCCTTGAGTGCCCGCGTTCCGGGCTTCAACATGCCGGCCGCCGCCGCGATGGTCCGCCGCGGCGCATCCTGATCCACTACAAGTTTTTGCGCTTCCCCTTTCGGTTTGCGCGCGGCGCGCGCAGCCGGCGGCGCATAGGCGCTGGCATCGAATTCTGAGTCCTCCGGTTCCGGCGCCGGCCAATGAAGCGGTTCGATGGCAAGATCGAGCGGCCGGTCGAATCCCGCGTCGGTATGTTGCAGGTTTTGCCAGGGGGCCGGCGGCGCCGCTTCCGCGTGGGCTCGACGCTGCGCGAGCCGACGCGCCAGGGCGGCCTTGAGGCTGAGCCCGGCATGGATCACCGCCCCGAGCAAAACCAGCGCCACGCCGGGTTCGCCGGCGGCGTCCTGATCCTCGGGGTAAGCGGGGCGGCGGCTCGAGACGAGTTCGTCGTCGTCCTCGCCCGCTTCGTCGGACCCGTAATCGCGCAGGCCAATGCAGGCCGACAGACACAGAATGGCGCCTCCGGCCAAAATGACCGCGAAGATCAGCATGCCGACGCCGTGCCCTCCGATCAGCCGGTTGGGAAGCATCAGGACGGCGTCGCCCAAGACACCGCCAAGCCCGGTCGGCAGGGGCCAGCGGGCGGTGATCGGAAGAAGGCCGGCGAGCCCCGCCGAAAACAATCCCCCGGCGAACCAAAGAGCAAGACGCGTCTTCCAGCGCTCCAGGCGGCGGGTAAACAGAAGCCGCCATCCCCAAAGGGCAAGTGGCGCCAGGTAAGCGATGACCGACAGGCCGAGCATCTGCATGATCAGATCGGCGGCGATCGCTCCCGGCGCGCCGAGCAGATTATGCACCTGCCCCGAGGCCGCGTGGTTGAAGCTCGGGTCCTGGACCGACCAGGACGAGAGCGCCAGCCCCAAGCCCACGGTCGCCGCCAGAAGCGCGAGACCGATGAGTTCGGCGCCCCGCCGTGCCGCGAAGGCCCGAACGGGTTCCGGGATATGATCGAGGGCTGTGAAACTCGTTGTCCGCATCATTCCCCGCCGCCGTCCAATTGCCGCTATTTTGCTTTGTCTTTCCCCGGTCGTGACGGCGATTCAGGGCTTCGGCCGCGCCAGGCTGACAAGCTTGGCGCAAGTTACCAAGGGGGGGTTAACGGCGTTTTAACCTTGAGCCTCCGCGGGGCCATCGAGCCAAAGCCCGTTTTCCGGAGCGCTCCAGCCTTGACGCCGCCCAAACCCTAAACTAAGAAGCTCGCGTCCCCTTTTTGCAAAGTGGTAGACGCGACCGGCTGCCGTTGCGGCATCGGGAGCATCCCAGCCGAACGAACCGATATTGAGGAAAAGCCATGTCCCGCCGTTGCGAATTGACTGGAAAGGCCGTTCAGACCGGCAATCTGGTCAGCCATTCGAACCATAAGACGCGGACGCGGTTTTTGCCGAACCTCTGCAATGTGACGCTGCTTTCGGATGCTTTGCAGCGCAAGGTCCGGCTGCGGGTGACGGCTTCGGCGCTTCGCTCAGTCGAACATCGGGGCGGCCTCGACGCTTTTTTGGTCAAGGCCAAGGATGCCGAACTGTCGAGCGGTGCGTTGGCCTTGAAGCGCGAAATCGCTAAGAAGCAGACGGCTGCCGGCTAAGGCAAAGGCCGTCCTCGCTAAGCTTTAGCAGCTTTACCTCGAGCGCGCGGCAGCCCCGCGCCCGGCTTGGCGATAAGTTCTTTTGCTGGATATCTTGGTGAAAGGGCGGTAATCCGCCCCCCTCGCTTCTCCCGGATGGCTTAGGCCACGCGGCGGACGAAAATAAGGATCACCGGCGCAAGGCTGCTTGGCGTCAGGGCACAGAAAACCTTCAAAAGGTGAAAGAGCCAGGGCTGGTTGCCATGATAGGCCGGGTTCGGATTGCTCGTGTGACAAGCGTCGGCCCAATAGTTCGGTGAGAAATGCTGGCGAATGTCGCGCAGCGTATTCAATCGGTAGATTTTGGGAAAGGTGTCGATCTCCTTTCGGTTCGGCTGCAGGAAACGAAGGGCTTTCGCTTCCATCGCCTCATTCATGAGGCGGACGCCGACCGCATAATAACTCCAGCGGTTTGGGGTCCGGGCGCAAAACCAGCCGCCAACCTTGAGGACGCGCCGCACTTCAGCGGCAAACGAGACCGGGTCTTCAATATGCTCAAGAACCCAGTCGCAAAGAATAAGATCGAAAGTTTGGTCGGCGAAGGGTAATGGTTTTCCGGGCTCGATGATTTCAGCCTGGTCCAATTCCGGGTTATGTTTGACGGCGGGATCGACATCGGCGCCGATCCTCCGCGAATATTTCTTTCCGAGCCGGAGCAACCAATGTTTCCAGGGTCCAAGCTTGGCATAAAAGGCCGAGCCACGGCCAGCACCGAGGTCGAGAACGACCGCACCCTCGGGGATGACCGAGACCACGCGCTGATAGAATTCCACCGTTCCGTCGTCTTGCGCATAGCCGCCAGCCGCTATTTCAGGATGGAATTTCGTATTGAGATCTTGCTGCTCCTGCAAGGCGACGTCGACACCTGAATTTGCGTGTGAAATCTCTTCCGTCACATGATGCTCCATTCGGCGGACGCAAACCGGGAAACCGCCATTTGGCCGCTTTCCCGTGATGATAGTGAACACATACGATGATGCGCCGCAACATACTAAACGTCATGCCTTCCCACGCAATGAAATTCGCCGGGTCATGAGCCTAAAAACCAGACATATTGCCGCCTTTGCACGCAAGTCTAGCGCTGTGCTTGCCAGCCCTGCAGACGATGCTGCATCGTCAAAGTCAAAGCCAATAGCGGATCAAAACGAAGGTTCAATAGGTGGCTAGCAAATTCGACTTCATGGTTCCCTCGGACAAACAAGTATCGCTTGTCCTTCCTTTGACCGTGGTCGGTGTTTGCTCGGTCATACAACTGCTTCTTGGGGCAAGCCCGGCAATTATTGCAATGTGCGCGATCGCGATCATCGTGCCTTTTCTGCCGTTCGTAGTTTATGGACGCGACCTCTATTCTGTTTTGGGCGTTGGCTTCAGCCTGACCTATGTCGGCATCGCTTTGGTCACCAAGACTTTCTACGGACAAACCCTCGACTCGAATCTGTACGACCCTTACGCCGCCTTTGGACTGACCATGTTGCTGATGGTGGTCCTGACAGCCATGCTGGCGACGGCCCGATACTTGGATCGGGGCAAAAGCTTGTTTTCATTTCCGATCGATTTACGGAGTTTGCGGCGCTTGTCGCTGATCTGTATCGGCCTCGGACTCGTCGGCGCGATCGTGGTTGCCGGCAACAAATCAACCGAAAGTGGCGGCTCGAATGCCGGTGCCGCGATTGTTCTTGGGAAAAATTTTCAAGACCTATTCTACCTCGGGCTGATTGCAGAGGTCACCTATGCCATCATCAAGTCCGACGGACGCAGCTTTGTCAGTTTTCGGCTTGGGCTTTGGCTGCTCCTCGAAACCTTGATGGTGGTCGCCCTGAATGTGAGGGAAGTTCTCGTAAGCTGCATCATCGGCGTGGTCACTGCGGCATTCCTTCATGGCATGTTGCGCTTTCGTCATCTTGTCATCGGGATGGTGGGCTTGTTTTTCTTGATCAATGTGATGACGCCCATCACCATTTACCTGAGGATGTCGAAGGAAGGATTGTCGATAACCCAGTTTGTGGTCCTGGCCGTGGATACTGTCGCAAAAGCCGCCACCGACCCGGATTTTTTCCGCATGATTTCCGACAGCGGAGATGCGGCGGCGACTCAAAACGACAATGTGTTGGTGGCGACCGACTATTACCACAAGCCCGCGAATGTCTTGGGACGATTGTCCTGGGTCGCCCTTGTCGACGCGGTTTACAATGGGACGCGAACCCGTGTGCCTATCGGGATGGCCGCTTTGGACGAGACATTGGCCGCAACCGCGCCGGGCTTCTTAGGATATCGAAAGAGCACCCAGGGCATGGGCGACTGGCTTTCATGGCAGACGGGGCTTTCCGAGCCAGGCCGGGTTTATTACGCGATCTTCGGTCTCCCCATGGAAGGGCTCGCCTCCTGGGGCCTGCTGGGGATGATCGCCTATCCGTTCCTCTTCATGCTCCCGGTGCTGTATGTCTGCGGCACTTTATCGAGTTTCCGCCTGACCCTGCCGCTCAGCATCTTTCTTTTCACGGCCATTCAGCATTCAATGCTTGAAAGCACGTCCGAAACATTCGTTGCGTTTTTGACCCGGGGCGTCCTGTTTCTTGTGGTTATTATATTTATATTATCCAAGATGGTATCTTCCGGCTCGCGGGGGACAAGCCCCAAAACGCGCGCTTTCGAAGCGCCGAATTGACGGTGCCGGCTCAAACCGGTCTGTTGCATTCACTATCGGTTTGCGGCATATAGGCGAGCCGGCGGCATGGATGCGGGTGTAGCTCAGGGGTAGAGCACAACCTTGCCAAGGTTGGGGTCGAGGGTTCGAATCCCTTCGCCCGCTCCAGATTTTCTTAATCATTTCTGTAAGTTAAGCGCTGCCCTTCGGGGCCGCATTTGCTTAGATGATTCAATCCAAAATCCTGAACATGATCGATTCCAAAAGCTTAGAGCGGGATGAGGAAAACCGGCTTCCGCTTTTCCTCATCCCGCTTTAGGCCACGACTTTATCCGAGTCGTGCGCCAGGTCTTGCTCGTGGAGATGGGCAAGCTGGGTGATTTTGCCGGACTCCAAGCGAATGCAGCGGTCAGCTTGTTGAAAATATTTATCATCATGCGTGATCACTACGATGGTTTTTCCCCGCGCCTTCAATTCAGGCAATAAAGTTTTATAGAAAAGCTCCTTGAACTCCGGATCTTGATCGGCAGCCCATTCGTCAAAAACATAAAAAGGCCTGTCTTCCAAATAGGCGGAGAGCAAGGCCAGGCGTTTTCGCTGGCCTTGAGACAGTTCTACAGTGGAAAACGACCCATTTTGAATTTCCACCTTATGATTGAGGTGAAGGTGCGCCAAATAATGCCGCGCCAATTCATCAAGCTGCCCGTTTCCAGAACCGACTAAGTTCTCGAACACATAGAAGTCGGAGAACACTGCGGAAAAATGCTCTCGATACTGTTCCCGATTGGCGTCGGCGACCGGCTTTCCATTCAGGCGTATCTCACCTGTTTCGGGGGCGTAGAGCCCAACCAGGATAAGCGCAAGGGTTGTCTTCCCGCTCCCATTGCCGCCGATAATAAAAACCAACTCCTTGGGACGTAGAACCAAATTCAGGGGGCCAAGGACAAAACTGCGATCTTCTCTTTCGCGGTGATAGGTGTGACTCACATTGATCAGTTCGAGCTGGCCCGGGGACATGGAATGTTTTGAGTCTTCTCCCGGAAGATCCTCGGGCGCGTGGGATGCAAGGTCTTGCTCAAACCAATCGAGACGGCGGAGAGCAATTTTGGCGCGGCTCAACGTTGGCAATTGGTCCATAATGGCCGACACCGGCGACATCATATAGAGGAGCACCAGAGTATAGCCTGTTAAAGTATCACCACCACTTTCTCTCACTGCCGTCGGCAGAATGAACAGGATCAAACCTATCATCAAATAAAACAATCCATTGCCCCAATGAGCGGCAAGGACAATGAGCGTCATGCCCGAGGTATATTGTTTGCGGCAACGCGTGGCAGCGGTGGACAACAGATTTCCCACAAAAGCATGACGTCGCAATCTATTGAGCTTCAACTCCTTGATGCCGTCGATCAGGCCTCGGAAATGGCCGTAGAGAATATCGCTTTCCAAGCGGGCGGAGGTGAGCGCCTTCAACGCCTTGGTGTTGAGGAATTGGAAGCTCGCTATCCCCAAGACCAATACCAACATGATCAGGGCCAACAGCGTTTGAGAAAGCCAGCCCAGATAGACGAGGCATCCAAGGACGATGGTTCCATTGACGCATATCCACGGGATCGACTCGAGGGCCGCGGCAAGGGTTGCAATTTCATCGGTAAGATTGGCAAGCAAACGTGCCGGTCCGAGCATTTGAAGACTTCGGAGCGGGGCGGCAACGATCTTGCGACTTAAATAGAGGCGCAAGTCCAAGATCACGGTTTGCCCGAGATGCATCACCAGGAGAGACGAGGCCGCGCGCGCCAGGATCATGAGCGCGCACAAGATAAAATAGCTCCAGGCAAGTCGATCATTGGCGGGGGCAGTTAAGGCCTGGTTTATCGTTGCGATAAGCCCGGCACTGCTCAAACCGCCTACGATGCCGGCTATAATTGCCAGAAGCAACATCCAACGAAGCCGGCTGATAATCTCGAGAAAAAGCTTCATGGCAATATGCTTACTGGCCGGCTGCCGAATCGAAGCACGGAGGTCGAACTAGCGGTCATGCGTTTGGCTCGGGTGCGCGGGCTTAAGCTCCAGTCGATGTTTGGCAGGTCCCGCCAGCAACGGCGCGGCAACTCCCGCCACCCAGTCCTTGTGCTGGTCGCGGTAAAAGGCCGACAACGGGTGCCCCGATTGGCCTGCCGGCATTTCGAAGATGCCATCTTGCTCATGGCCGGGCGACACCACGAGTCGCTCGGTCGCGCCTCCATCTTGGCTGGACCAACGGACACATTCCTCGCATCCCGGCAAAGATGCCAACGGCATATCGATCCATCTTTCCGCTCCTGGCAGCGCGGGGGACAAAGGGTGCCGAATCGGAACAACACTGACCTTGTCCCAGGTAAGATCCTCCAATCTGTCGACACCTCTGCGTTCCATGAGCCGACGCGCGGCATTTTCAGTCACGGTAATGATGAAATCATCCCAATCGGCGTGGTTTTGATTTTTCGGCAGAAGTTCCGTGGGCTTCGCCTCCAAGATTTGGCGAAGCGACGTCTCTCGATAGTAATTCCAGTTGAAGCGCGGATCGACCGCGCGGCAATGTTCGAGCAGCGGAACGAATAAAGCTTCCGAAATCGAATTCTGAAGTTCAACGATGAGGGCAAGACCGAGCGAGCCGGGCTCGGCTTTGCCCTCCCACGCGGCAAGATGGTGGCGCAGCGCACGCCTAAATGCATCCTCGTCCCGTCCACCTTTGAGGGTAAGCGAGGAAAGCGCAAGCCGCTGATAATATCTATAAAATTCGGTTCCCGTCTCCAATTGCAGCGCAAGCATATCGCGCTCCGTGATATTGCGCATCCCCGTGAGCGCCTGCGTAATGTGGTAGGCGCGGTAGCCGCCGTCGAAGCCATGCGCAATCGTAAGGGGGTATCCCTCCCCAACCATTCTTTGGTTCGCGCTGACGATAAAGCCTGAAGGAGGATTGACAATGCGCGGCAATGCATCCGGGCGAATATACCCTTGCCACCGCTTTGTCCCGTCGGACCAGGATCGCGCCATAAGGCCATCGTAGCCCACGCGGATCGGAATTTTGCCCGTATAGGTCCAACCGATATTGCCGCTGTCGTCCGCGACCAAGCCGTTCAAAGCCGGTCCCCCCGAATGGTTCAACA
The DNA here is from genome assembly GCA_004564215.1 of Beijerinckiaceae bacterium. Lineage (NCBI taxonomy): Bacteria > Pseudomonadati > Pseudomonadota > Alphaproteobacteria > Hyphomicrobiales > Beijerinckiaceae > Beijerinckiaceae bacterium. Next base: position 1,861,371 of record CP024846.1, read on the forward strand.
GGGTTAGAGCTTCGTCGACAGACGCGGCACTCTCAAGATCCGAGAGTGCGATGTCCGTCGCATTCGGGTCGAGAGCCGTCCAACGCACCGCGACTTGTTTTTGGAGCAGTTTTTCAGGAAGGACCGGCCCCCAGATCGTCTCCTTGACCACGACGGAAACCGGCGCCTCTCCACGAACGCGAATGGTTTCGGTGCGCTCGCCGAAATGTTTCGGTCCCTCCGGTGTGAGATAGGTGTCGCCGTCGTCGCCGACTTCATCCAACAGGATCAAGTCGGAAAAATCTCCAGCGACATTCGTGAACCCCCACGCAATGTGCCGGTTGCTGCCGGAAATCACGAGGGGCATTCCAGGAAGCGTAAGGCCTGTCAGCTCGGTCTTGCCATAGTGGAAATCGGTCCTATACCAGATGTTTGGAACGAGCAGGTCGAGATGCATATCATTCGCGAGCATCGCGCGGTCCTGCCCGCTTTTTCCGGGGGCGACGACCCAAGCGTTCGAGCCCCCCTTTCCTAATCGGGCTGGCGGATGTTGCATCAGTGGCGCCCGAGCGGCGGCATCCGATAAAGCCGCGTGAAAGTCTTCGACAGGAACGTCTTCGAGACGACATTTGTCGATTTCGGTCCCGAGGACGCTCTCCGTGTAGCAGTCTCTCGCTGGGAAGAAGAATTCCGAAACCCGCTTGGAAAAGGCCCTCTCGATAACCGTCGCTGCCTGCTCGTCCGGCCCCGACCAGCTCAAGCGCTCATAAAGGCCCAGGATCACAAGCAAGGAATCTTCGGGTCGCCATGGCTCGGGGAGATAGCCTAGAGTTAGAAATTCCCAGGGCGGTATGCGCCGACGTGTCAAAGCGGCATTGACGCCCTCCGCGTAAGCCGCCAAGATTTCGCGTTGGTCCTCCGGAAGTCGCGTAAAGACCGCCTCGGCAACATGCTCGAACCCCATGACCTTGTGCCATTTGTCTTCCGCAACGACGCTCGCGCCAAAAAGCTCCGCCAAGCGTCCGGCACTTCGGCGCCGGAGGAGATCCATTTGAAACAGCCGATCATTGGCATGGACGAATCCGAGCGCTCGATAACTGTCAATCCGGCTTTGCGCGGCAATCGACGGGATGCCGCGCGCATCGGTCTCGACACTTACCGGGCTCGCCAGACCGGCTACCTGGATCTCTCCATCGAGCGTGGGCAACGAAGCGACAAGTAAGAGCCCCATGATCAGGACGAGAACCAGGGCGCCTGCAAGGCCGAGGCTGAAGATCCACAGGCTGACTCGCACGAGTTTTTGTGACAGGGATCGAACCATGCCTGACTTTTGCTTGGCGCCGGCACCACGGAAAAGACGCTCATCTGGGATATTCTTCACGTGGGTTGGTTTCCTGTGACTCGTTTTCATGACGGGACGTTGCCTAGATCACGATGATTTTGGATTGACTCAATCCAAAATCATGAACGTGATCGATTCCAAAAGCCTGGAGCGCGGATGCGGGCGGAAAATCGGTTTCCACTTTTCCTCATCCCACTCTAGAGATTGTTTAGCCGCGTTGCAGGCCAACTTCGGCATCGCCGCACCTCCCAGACGCAAGGAGGGATTCGATGAGCTTCACGCCCAGTTTGGCGGCTTCTACGTCGATGAAACGGGTTTGCATGAGGCGGAGCTGAATGCGGATATAGGGATTGGTCGTCGCCGCACGGATGAGCGACCTCAGTTTCGCCCCGTCGATCTTGGTGAACTCGCCCCGCATCGCGAGACCATGATAGATCGCTCGAGCGGCAATGCCGGGGTGATCCCCGCCTAACGGAAAAATCACCATGGGCACGCCGAGGAGAATGCATTCTTTGACGGTGTTCGCTCCGCCATGCGTGATCATGACGCTCGCGCGCTTCAACAATCCGATTTGCGGTGCATTTTTGACGACGAGGACATTTTTGGGAACGGTGCCGATTTCATCCCAGTGGAGCGATCCGCCGGTCGCCAGCACCCACTGCCATTCCGGCATCGCGAGGGCAGCATCGAGAACCGCCCGGAAAAATCGGACGTATTTCTTTTTGCCATACCATAAATACGTCCCCAGCGCGCAGTAGGCTAACGGTTTACCGGTATCGAGCTGGTGCCAAGGGAATTCCTCCTCCCGTCGTTCGAGGCATATCGATGCCCCAATAAAATACTGACCAGGGAGAGGCCGCGATAGAAAATCGAAGTCGGGATGAAATGGAATGATCTCGGATAGAGTGACGGAAGCATCCTTGGAATAAACGGTGTCGTGCGTAAATTTATCGATCCCATATTTCGCCGCCAGCTGTCTCGTGCACTTCCTGTGTCCGAAAAAATGCAACATGTTCTCAAAATTAAACTTCTTCCAAGCAAGCCATACGCGAGCGCTTTGCCAGAGCGAATTTTCATATCGAGGAATCATTGCGGAGGAGACTGGCGGAAGACCGGTTCCTCTTCGCAGCGATAAAGTCGAGCATAAATAGACACATTTAATCCCCCGCGAGAAAGACATGAGTGCCGGCCATTCGACATAGGGGCCGCCAGAGAAAAGGATGAGGTCCGGGCGCAGCTTGTCGGTGACGGCAAAAAACTCTTCGTCGCCGCCGGCGATCAGATAATCCACGAAGCGCCGGAAGATGAAATATTTGCGAGGCAGCCACCGCAGATAGCTTAGACCTCGCCGAAGAGTGCCTTGGCCGGTGAGGGTTTGAACGCTTTGCTTGGGAAAATGGCTTTCAAAAAGCGTTACGAAGTCGAAGCCGTTCGCCTTGATGAGCTCTTCCGAATCCGCAAGCCCGACATAAGTGACCTGGTGGCCACGGGTCTTCAGATCGTTGGCCAGTTGCAGGCTCGCGTTAATCGATCCAACTTCGTGCAAAATAAAAAACATTATGTTCGACATGAAACAATCCCAAGGCCCGCGCTTGCACGACCATCGTGAGTTGCGCTGCAGCTCTGTTCGATAAAGTTCGCCAATTGCGCCACGCTTGGAGCTTGAAAAATCGCCACCAGCGGCAAATTGCAACGCAAGGTTTCACGTATGCGATATGCGAGGATGCAGGCGAGCATCGAGTGTCCCCCGAGTTGAAAAAAATCGGCATGAATGCTCACTTGTTCGATGCCGAGGACCTGCGCAAAGAGATCGCTCAGGATTTCCTCCGTGGGTGTCCGTGGGGCTACAAACGAAGTCTTTGCAAGCTGCCCCGACTCAGGCGGAGGGACGCGATCGATCATCTTAGCGGCTGATATTTGAACGCCGCACAATTCGGAAAGATGCGCCTGCGGACGTGCTGCAATGCTTTCGAGCAGGGTCACATAATCGCGCAGCATGCGTGCGGCCGTCTCCGCGTCGAACAGATCGGCATTATATTCCCATTCTCCCGCGAGCGTGTTCCCTCGCTCCATCATGGCGAGCGTGAGGTCGAACCTCGCGGTCTGCGTACCAACTTCCACGGGCTCGACATGCAAACCGGGGAGGTCCAGAGCCCGCAGCGGCGCATTCTGCAAGACGAACAGAACTTGGCATAGCGGACTGTGGCTTGGATCACGGGTCGGCTGCAGCTCCTCGACCAGTTTTTCGAACGGCAGGTCCTGATGGGCCTGCGCCTGCAGGGCCGTCTCTCGTACAAGCTCCAGCAATGCAAGGAAAGTGGGATCGCCGGAGAGATCGGTGCGCAGGACCAGCGTGTTGGCGAAAAAGCCGATCAGCCCTTCGATCTCCAATCTTGTGCGATTGGCGATCAACGTGCCGACGCAGAGATCATTCTGGCCGCTATAGCGCATCAGTAAGACTTTAAAGGCCGCGAGCAGGACCATGAATAAGGTCGCTCCGCTGTTGCGCCCCAACGCATGCAGCGTCTGCGCAACTGCCGGGGAAAGTTCGAACGCAATGGTCTTGCCCCGATAGCTCTGTACAGCCGGGCGTGGCCGGTCGGTTGGCAGCGCTAACACCGATGGAGCGCCTTCGAGCTGACGCAGCCAATAGCTCAATTGCTTTTCAAGGGCTTCCCCCTGCAGCCAACCGCGTTGCCAGCAGCTAAAATCGGCATATTGAACGGGTAGCTCAGGCAAGTCGGGCTGCTGGCCACAACTCAAGGCCGTGTACATGGCCGCGAAGTCCCGGATCAGGACGTCAGTCGACCAGCCATCGGAGACGATGTGATGGAGCATTAAAGCGAGCACATGGTCCTGTTCGTCCAGCTTGAACAGCGTTGCCCGCAACAAGGGTCCACGCGCGAGATCGAAACTGCGCTTGGCTTCCGCGTCCAGCAGGCACCGCATTTCCGCCTCGGCGCTCCGAACGGAAGGTCCACAAAGATCGACGCGCGAAAAGGGCAGATCGAGTTCCCGAGCGATCAGCTGACGCGGTTGTCCAGCCTTGGTGGGGAAGCTGGTACGCAGGACTTCATGTCGTTGTACCAATCCACGCAAACCGACTTCCAGCGCCGCGACATCAAGGTCGCCGACAAGGCGTACCGCCGCCGGAATGCAATAAGAACTGTTACCCGGTTCGAGCTGGTCGAGGAACCAGAGTCGCTGTTGCGCAAAGGAAAGCGGGAGAGGATCTTGTCGTGTCCCCGCCACCAGCGGCGGGGCGTCAAATGTCTCCGCTCCGCTGCGCGCCGTTTCCACGCGGGGGGCAAGGGCCGCCACGGTCGGCGATTCGAACAGGCTGCGCAAGCGTAGCTCGATGGCGAAGGTTTGCCTGATCCGCGAGATCACCTGCGTCGCGAGCAGGGAATGTCCCCCGAGCTCGAAGAAATTATCTTCAATGCCCACGCGCTCAAGCCCAAGCACGTCCGCCCACAGCTCCGTCAGCAATTCCTCCGTGACGGTCCGTGGCGCCACATAAGATTGCGCCAGCTGGTGACCGAGATCCGGCGGTGGCAAGGCGTTGCGATTCACCTTGCCGTTCGCGGTGATCGGCAACATTTCGAGAACGACAAAAGCGGAAGGAACCAAGTAGTCCGGCAGATCGCGCTGCAGCGCTGTCCGAACCGCCGCGGCAGCGAGTTGCACACCATCTGCGCCCACGACATAAGCGACCAGCCGTTTCTCTCCTGGAATATCCTCCCGCGCCGTGACGACGGCCTCGCGAACCTCGGGGATCCGAACGAGCGCCGCCTCGATCTCGCCAAGCTCAATCCTGAAGCCGCGAATCTTCACTTGATGATCGATCCGGCCCACATATTCGATGTTCCAATCGGACTTGTAGCGTGCCAGATCCCCCGTCTCATAGAGTCGGCTTCCCGTCGGGCCCAAGGGGTCCGGCACAAACCGCTCTCCCGTCAAATCCGGTTGGCCGAAATAGCCCCGCGCCAAACCCGCGCCGCCAATATGGATCTCGCCGACCACCCCGCGTGGGACCAACTCCCCTCGCTCATCAAAGAGGCCAAGACGCGTCCCAGGAATCGGCCGACCGATGGAAACCGGCGCCTGCGCCGACTGCGGTGCGACCTCCAGGACCGTGCTCCACACCGCAGCTTCCGTTGGGCCATATTCGTTATAAAGAGATGCATGGGGGAGACGCTCGTAATGCAGAAGCGGCAGGTTGGAAGGACAACTCTCACCCGCGACAATCGCCGCTTGCAGACTTCGTAGACGCGCGCGGTCTTGGTCGAGCATCAGCGCGTAGAGCGAGGGGAGACAGAGCAAATGGGATAGTGCGTGGCGCTCCACCAACCCCGTCAAGGCGGCAGGATCCTGAAGCTCTTCGGCGGTCGGCAAACACAGACAGCCGCCCTGGCCGAGGGTCCAGAACAATCCGGCGACCGAGCTGTCGAAGCTGAAGGAGGACAACAACAAGAAGCCGCGGACCGGTGCCGGATAATAAAGGTGACGGCTTAATGTGGAATGCAACGCGGCGCCGTGGCTTATGGCTACGCCTTTGGGCCGTCCCGTCGACCCTGAGGTGTAGATCAGATAGGCGAGCTGGTCCGATTCGGTTTTCCTTGCCAGCCCATCGATCTGCTCGCCGCGAAGCTCGGCGTTGGGCTCCCCATCGAACCACTCATCCAAAACTATGCATGGACTGTCCGATGCGTCCGCGACGTGGAGGCACGCCCGTTCGGTCAGGACGAACCTAACGGCGGCGTCCCGTATCACAAATGAAATGCGATCGACCGGATAGGCCGGATCCAACGGCACATAGGCCCCCCCGGCCCTTAGCACCGCGAAGATCCCCGCAATCATCCACAGCGGGTTCTGGAGCAAGAGTCCGACCCGGTCTTCGGTTTGAAGACCTTGTGCCAAAAGCCGAGCAGCGAGAAAGTTGGCGCGTCGATGCAGCTCGGCATAGGTCCAGGCGAGCTCTCCGTGCCGCAACGCAAGCATGTCCGGGCCAGTTTCAACCTGACGATCGAGCAATGCGTGAAGGCCGGCTGCCTCAACCGTGACCGAAGACTCCGCGCGACGATAGTCGAGGAGGAGTCGATCGCGTTCGGCATCGCTCAACAGCGCCAGGCGCCCAATGGGAGTGTCGGGCGCGTTCAACGCATCCCCCAAGAGCGTCCACCATTGCTCGGAGAGACAATTGATGGCGACCGAAGAAAATCGGGATTGGTCGTGATGGAATTCGATTTCGATCCCATCCTGACCAGCCAGACATTGCAGGTGAAGCCTGAGCGGTTCCACCTGCACCGGCGCGGCCTGGAGTGTCATCAGGACAGAGCCCGCCCGCAAAGGCGGCAAGCCAGCGATATACCCAAAGCACAACGGCAAGACCGAATTGTCGGATCTGCGCGTGGCACTGGCCGGGGCGTAGTCCTGCCAGTCCCGATGTTCGTCCAGCGCGGCCTGCAACCGCTGGACTAGGGCAGTAAAGGATTCGTCAGACTCGAAGCCGCAGCGCAAGGGCAAAGGAAGGGCGAAGGCGCCAATCGACGTTGCGATCGCTTCGCTGCGGCCCTCGCCGAGAAAGCAGAGTTCAATCTCAGGGAGACCCGAATGACGATGCAGCAGGGCAGCCCAAGCCGCCAGTAGAATGGTCGCGGGCGCAGCATGGTGGTGTTCCGCAAAGGCGCTTAAGAGGCTGGCCAGTTCTTGCGGCAGTTGAAGTCTTACGACAGCCGGATTGAAGGACGTCGCGTTTGCAGCGTCATTCTCCAAGGCCAATCGTGTCCGCATGTCCGATGGCTCGCGCTGGCGCCAGTAGCGTACGCCATCGCCTTCACCGGAGGCAAGAATATCCTCTTGCCAGGCAGCGTAATCGGCATATTGCAGCGGCTCCGTCGCCAACGCGGCTTCGGCCATCCCTTCGTCGTAGCCGGCCGCCAATTCGCGAACCAGGTTTTGAAGGCTGACGAAGTCACAACAGAGCGGCGAGACCGCGATGATGAGGTAATGCAGGTTGGGGGAAAAATGTACCAGCTCCGCATGGAGAGCATCCCCACGCAGGTCCTGGCATTGCGTTTCGCTTTCGATATCGCTCAATGCCGGAATACGGCTCTCCGGCGCGAACTGGCTTAAATCGCGGAAGTTGACGAACGGTGTCGCCTCGCCAATGACCTGAATCGGCTGCGTCGTCCCCGACAAAAGCTCAATCCGCGTTCGTAAGGCCTCGTGACGCCAAACCACCCGACGCAAGCTATCCTGGAGCCGCTCGGCGTCGAGCGGTCCGTCCAGCCGCAGCCTTCCGAGCAGCGGTGGCAGGTCGCGTCCGATTTGGTCGCGTAAACGCCACAGCCGCTCCTGCTGCTGCGACAGCCGAAACCCGACCGTCAATTGGTTCGAGGTCATGACGCAACTCCCGTCTCAATCGCCCAATCCCGCGGTTGAAAAATCTGAGCCATGGCCACGAGAATTTTGCGAACACCGGAAAACGGAGCTCTGCCGTGCACGGTCAAAATATTGTCCAAGAGCAAGACGTCGTTGGTTTGCCAGGCAAAGGCACGAAGCGTTTCTCGATAGATACCACGAAGATGCTCGAGGGTTTCGGCTTCGATCGGAGTTCCGTCACCATAGTAAGTTTGAGTCGGGAGGTCGTCCTCGCCGAACTCCGCGAGCAAGGCGTCCCTCACGGCTGCCGGCAAAGTGGTCACATGAAAAAAGGTCGCATGATTGAACCAAATCTCCTCATTTGTGCGCGGGTGACGAATCATCGCGGGTCCGGTCTGCCGGGTGCACAATCTGCCTCCCGGCTTCCATTGCCATTCGATCCCGATGCTGGCGCAATAGCGCTCCACCTCCGCGCGATCATGGCTTTGAAAGACGGTCGTCCAAGGCAGGCCGAACCCTGCCCCATAGTTGCGCACATAAAGGACACCGCGCCGCAGGAAACGTTCCTTGACCGCGGCGTCGATCCGCCGCGTGATTTCACGATTGTCGGCAATCGGAGTTTCGCCGCCTTCACGCGCTGGGGTGTCGCAGTGGAAGATGAGATAATTCGGACAGATCGGGGAATAGGCATGCTCATTGTGCGGGAATATCACCTGATCGGCTGGATAATCGGTCGCCGTATAGACATGCCGGCCGACTTCTGTGCGCGGCGAAGCGCGAAAGCGGTATTCAAGCGCGCTGCCGCACATTTTCTCGACGCAGTCCTCAAACTCCGCGACGTCCGCCACCGCGAAACCTCGCAGCAGGACAGCACCGTGCCGAGTCGCCAATTCTTCGAGTTCTGCGCGGCGCCCCGCCGCCCAAGCCGACAACCGGAGCCTGTCGATCCGCGCTTCGATGACAAGCGGAAAATTGCCAAATCCCGGCAGGAAGCGATGCTCAACCATATCCTCCGGTTGAAGTGAGACCGGCCGGCGGCGCGCGGAGCCGATCGTCACCGAGTTTCGGATGACGCTCATGGCTTATCTCTCCCGAACGAAGGTTGGAGACCGAGAGGCTTCGACCTGCTCATTGTTCAATTGCAGACTTCTGCGCTTGGCGGACCGCAATTGATCGAGCTGCCCCCTGAGTTGCTCGGCGCGCACGGCGCCACGGAAGGCCCGGTCGCTTTTCGCCAGGAATTCCACCAGGGCGTTAAGGCCGATTCCTGGCTCGGACAGCACGCGGTGAAGCAGCAAGCGGAAGAGCTCGGCGAACCGGCTGATCGTGGCGGCGTCGAAGAGTCCCTCCCGATATTCGAAAATCGCACGCAGTCCTTGAGGTCGCTCATAAATATGGAGCACGAGGTCAAGTTCCGTACGCGGCACATCGAAGGGAATGACCTCGAACTGCAACCCGGGAATGTCCAACTCGGTGAGAGGGACATTGTGAAACACCATCTTCACCTGGAAGATTGATGCATGAAGAGGACTGCGTTCCGGCCGAAGCTCCTCGACCAGTTTGTCGAAGGGGAACTCCTGATGATCATAGGCCGACAGCGTCACCTCGCGTACCTGCGTGACGATGCGACTAAAGCTCGGATCGTCATCCAGTTTGATCCGCAAGGCCACCAGATTGATGAAGAACCCTATCAAGGGTTCGAACTCGCTGCGCGGCCGGTTCGCGACGTCAGCACCGACGACAAGATCGGCAGTGCCGCTGAGGTACCGCAGCAATCCCGTGAAAGCCGACAGCATGGTCATGAACATCGTTGCCGCATGCTGGCGGTTGAACGCGTCGAGCGCGGGGAGCGCCTCACTCAGATCGAATTCATGCGAACCCGCTGCATCGCCCGTCTCAAAATTCCGCGGCCGGTCAGTGGGGAGGTCTAGAAAAGGAGGCGCGCCTTTTAAATGTTCCGTCCAGTAGTCGAGCTGACTGGCGAAATTCTCTCCTTGCATCCTTTCCCGCTGCCAGACGGCGTAATCTGGATATTGCACCGGAAGCGGGGGAAGTGATGGCTCGCAGCCATTGCGCTTGGCTAGATAGAGCGCCGACAATTCCTTCAGGAATACGCCGAGAGACCAGCCATCGAAGACAATGTGATGGAAACAGAGGAGGACCGTGCAAACAGGGGGCGCTGGCTCCCTTGGCGGCGCCAATCGATACACGCTTGCCCGGACCAGCGGCCCGCAAGCAAGATCGAACGGTGCCGCGATGGAGTTTCGTATCCGGCGGAGCAATTCGTTCGCGGGCACTCCTGCTCCATCCTCGATCGATTCATAATGAAGTGCGATTCCAAGGTCGGGGAGGATGTTTTGGTGGAGATGCCCCGCATCCATCCAAAATACCGTCCGAAGCGATTCATGACGCTGGATGATTGCATTCAGGCTCGCTTCAAATAGCGCCGCATCGAGCGGTCCCGTCACCCGGACCGCCACCGTGAAGTGATAAAGCGGATTGGCGCCATCCATCTGATGCATGAACCACAGCCGCTGCTGCGCATGCGAGGCCGGCAGAGGTTTTTCCCTGGGCGCCGTGACCAGCGATGTCCCTTCCTTCGTGCGCGAGCGAGCGCGAATACCATCGACACAGGGCGCGAGCGCGGCGAGAGTCGAGGCTTCGAACAGGGTACGAAGCGGCAAGTCGATCTCGAAGGCGGAGCGAATGCGCGAAGCGATCCGGGTCGCCAGCAGCGAATGGCCTCCCAATTCGAAGAAATTATCGTTGATACCGACTCGTTCGACGCGCAGGACATCGGCCCAGATTTGGGCGAGGATTTCCTCGGTCGGGGTTCTCGGCGCGACGAAGCGCTGGGCCAGCTGAGCGCCGAGGTCGGGCTCGGGCAGCGCATTGCGGTCGACCTTGCCGTTGGGCGTCAGCGGCAGCGCCTCGAGGCTGACGAAAGCAGCCGGGATCATGTAATCGGGAAGCGTCGCGCGAAGATGCTGGCGAAGCGCATCGGCGTCGACCTCGCCCACCACATAGGCCACCAAGCGGTAGATGCCCGGAGCCGCCAGACGCGCCACAACCGCCGTCGCCTGAACTCCTGGATGCGTGGCAAGGCAGGCCTCGACCTCGCCCGGCTCGATCCGGTGGCCGCGGATCTTCACCTGATGATCGACCCGGCCTAAAAACTCGATCACCCCGTCGGCGCGATAGCGTCCGAGATCGCCAGTGTGATAGAGCCGCGTCCCGGGCGGCCCGAAAGGATCCGGCCGGAACGCCGCCGCGGTCAGGTCGGGCCGGTTGAGATAGCCGCGACCGACCTGCACGCCGCCGACGCAAATCTCGCCCGGCGCGCCAACCGGCGCCGGCTCGAGCCAGCGGTTGAGAAGATAAAGCCGCGTATTATCGACCGGACGGCCGATCGGAACGCTGAGATCATTGCCGGCCGGCGCAGCCTCGATCGGATAATAGGAGACATCGTCCGAACATTCGGCGGGACCATAGGCGTTGAGCAGGCGCACCCGCGGATGGCGCTCCATGAAGCGCCGGCAGAGTTCGGGCGCGAACGCCTCGCCGCAGGGCAAAAGCCAGCGCAGGCCGGCGAGACCCGCTTCCGCTTCCGGCGCATCGAGAAGCGCCCGGATCATCGAGGGCACAGCTTCGAGGATGGTGACGCCGCGGGCTGCGATCTCCTCCAAAAGCCGCTGCGGATCGCGGGAGATCGCATCGGGGAAGATCTCGACCCGCGCCCCCAAGGTCAGCGCGGTCAGAAATTGCCAGACCGAGATGTCGAAACATTGCGAGGCGGTCTGGGCGATCACATCGGCGGAGGTGAGCTCCAGCGCCGGAACCTTGGTGATCAGATTGTTGAACATGCCCTGATGTTCGACCATCGCCCCCTTGGGCTTGCCGGTGGAGCCCGACGTGTAGATCACGAAGGCGAGGTTTTTCGGGCCATGCCGGCGGCGAGGGTTCTCGCGGCAACTCTCACGCGCTTCCAGCGTCGCGAGGTCGAGGAGCCGTGGCTTGAGGTCTGCCATCGCCGCGACGATGGTTCCGGCGCGATCGCGACAGGAGGTTCCGGCAAGCAGCAGGCCGACCTGCGATTCGACAAGCACCTGGGCGATGCGTCCATCGGGATGGGCCGGATCGAGCGGCAGATAGGCGGCGCCGGCCTTGAAGATCGCCAGCATCATCGCCAGGAAATCGAGCCCCCGCTCGTCGAGCAAGGCGACCACGGTATCGGGGCCGACACCCTCCCCGATCAGCGCATGGGCGAGCCGGTTGGCCTTTTCATTGAGCGCCTGGTAGCTGAGCGTCACGCTGCCGCAAGACGACGCCACCGCCTCGGGGCTCTCCAGAACCTGTGCCTCGAAACGGCCGATCAGATCCCGCGGCTCGCCATAGACATGCCCCGTCCGATTCCAATCCTCCAAAAGCTCAATACGCTCCAAGGAGGCAAGGAGCCCAAGCTCCTCAAGCCGGGCCTCAGGCCGATGGATCATCCCCTGAAGCAAACGAAGGTAATGAGCCAACATCCGCTCAGCCGTCGCTGTATCAAAAAAGCGGCGATCATAGGTCAGTTTGAAGCACAGCGCTTCATGCGGCCTGATGCTGAGGTTCAATGGATAATTTGAATGGGTCCTCGATGAATAATTCAAAACCTCCAGCGGCAGATTTTCGCGCATGAGCGTCGGGTTGATCGGAACATTTTCAAAGACGATAAAGCTGTCGAACAGCTGTTGACCGCGCTCGATATCGCTCCACTTTTGGATCTCGGCCAGAGAGGCATATTCATATTGGCGCATCTCTGCCGTCTGCGATAGCAAAGCGTGCAGCCAGTCGAGCAGCGGAGCGGTGGGATCGACCGTCGTCCGGAATGGCAGCGTATTGATGAACAGGCCGGCCATCTCTTCGACCCGGTCGAGTTCCGCTGGACGGCCCGCGACAGTGACTCCAAAAAGGAGCTCTTGGCGATTGAGATAGTGGGCCATCAGCAATGCCCACGCACCCTGCAGAAAGGCGCTTGGAGTCAGCCTGTGTTTGCGGCAGGCCTCGTGCAGCGCAACCGTATCGCCTTCGGATAGATCTGCTTCGGCGTCGGCGACTTCCAATTCGCCAGGCAGAAGTTCGCGCGGATTACGCTGCGCCACCATGTAGGTGGGTGTCGTAAAATCCTTCAGGACCTTCCGCCAATAATGTTCCGCTGCAACAAAGTCCTGCCGCCGCAACCAGCTGAGATAACCCCGATAGGGTGTGGCCGCCCGGGTCGGCAAGGCCCCTCCAGCAAGCAGTGCCTCGTAATAGTAAAGAAAATCGGCGAGCAGCAGCGGCAGGCACCAGGCATCGAGCAGGATATGATGATGGCTACGGGCGAAGACCCAACGATCTTCGCCAACATGGATGAGACGCATGCGTAAGATGGGCGCTTGATCCAGCTTCAGGCCCGCCGTCAGTTCGGCTTCGAGCATGACGCGCAGCCGGTCCTGCCGTTCGTGTTCATCGAGGTCACGCCAATCGAACAGCTCACATGGCATGTCCACAGATTTGAAGACGATCTGATGCGGTGGCTTATCCGTCGTCCAATAGAAGGCGGTGCGCAGGATGGAATGAGCTTCCACCACCTGCTGCCACGCCCCCTGAAATGCCGAGACATCGAGCTTGCCCTTCAGGTCGATGACATCCTGCATTAAATAAATGCCGGAATGAGGATTGAGGAGGGTGTGGAGCAGCAGTCCATGCTGGATCGGCGCCAGCGGATAGAGATCTTCGACGTTGCGCGGATCGGTAATGAGTCTGTCGAGATCGCGTTGAGCTAAAGACGACATCGGAAAGTCGGAGGGCGTGAAGCCGCCGGCTTCCGCGCTCCGGCAATGATCGATCAAGGCTTCGAGTTCAGACTTGCAGGCGTCCGCGATGGCTTGGATCGTTGCGTCGGAATAGCGCTGGCCACTGTAACGCCAATGGATGCGCAGACAATCCTGCGTCACATCGCCGATAATCTCCCATTCATGCCGGGATCTTCCGGCTGGCGAGAGACCGGTCCCGCTCGACCCACGTCCAGGCGCAAAGGCCGATTTTGGCGAAAGCGCCTGGTCCAATTGACCGAGGTAATTGAAGAGGATGGAAGCTTTTATCTGCGGCGTGTTCGCTGGGGTGAGATAGCGCTTGATGCCGTACCAAAAGCCGTTGCCGGGAACCGCCCGCAATTGCTCCTTGATCGACTTCAGGAGCCTGCCCGGATCAGCCTCACCAACGGTCAACAGGACCGGGTAGATGGAGGTGAACCAGCCAACCGTGCGCGTGACATCGACGTTCGGAAATATTTCCTCGCGCCCATGTCCTTCGACGTCGGTGAGAACGTCCTGGCTGCCATTCCAGTCGCAAACCGCTTGGCCTAGCGCCGCGAGAAGCACATCATTAATCCGCGTGCGGTAGGCCATGGGCACGTCGTGAAGGAGCGCGCGAGTCCGCTGCGGATCGAGCTGAATCGTGATCTGGCGGGAATGGATCCTCATGTCGGATCCGTTCGGATCCTCTACGCGCAGCGGCGTTACCGGTTTTGCCGCTAGTTCATCCCAATACGCGCCCCCTCTTCCGGCACCCCGCTTTGCGCCGCTTCCCAAAGGCGGTTTGCCCAGGCGCGATAGGACGTTGTCTTTGCCGGCAAGGCAAGCGTTTCGCCCCCCGCAAGCTGGCGGCAGGCCGTATCGAGGTCTTCGAGCAAGATCCGCAGGCTGACACCATCGACGACGAGATGGTGAATGATAATGAGAAGCTGAGGGCGCCGGTCCGCACCAAGATTGAACCATATGACGCGCAGCAATGGACCGGTTTCAAGATGCAGAGTTTTTTGCCAGCGATCTGCGGCATTCGTCAGGGCTTCTGCCTGTTGATCCGGCGCTAGTTGACTGAAATCTTCGACATGAAAGACATCCTGCGTTTCCGACGCCGCGTTGAATGCCATCCATTCATCATTGCGCCGCTGGAATCGCATCCGTAATGCGTCATGATGATGGATGAGCTGCCGAACTGCGCGCTCTAAATCGGCAGGACGCAAAGCCGCGCGGATTTCAAGCAGAACAGCCAAATTCCAATGGTCGGCTTTCGCCAACTCCTGCTCGAAAAACCAGTGCTGAATGGGAGTCAGAGGAGCTTCCCCTTCGACGTCGCCCTGTTCAGCCGCTACGCCATTGGTCTCGGCTGCGGCGGCGAGTTCGGCTATGCTTTGCAGATCGAAGATCTGCTTCGGCATGAGCATAAGACCGGCCTGACGCGCACGGCTCACGATCTGAATGCTCAGGATCGAGTCGCCTCCCAATTCGAAGAAATTATCGTTGATACCGACTCGTTCGACGCGCAGGACATCGGCCCAGATTTGGGCGAGGATTTCCTCGGTCGGGGTTCTCGGCGCGACGAAGCGCTGGGCCAGCTGAGCGCCGAGGTCGGGCTCGGGCAGCGCATTGCGGTCGACCTTGCCGTTGGGCGTCAGCGGCAGCGCCTCGAGGCTGACGAAAGCAGCCGGGATCATGTAATCGGGAAGCGTCGCGCGAAGATGCTGGCGAAGCGCATCGGCGTCGACCTCGCCCACCACATAGGCCACCAAGCGGTAGATGCCCGGAGCCGCCAGACGCGCCACAACCGCCGTCGCCTGAACTCCTGGATGCGTGGCAAGGCAGGCCTCGACCTCGCCCGGCTCGATCCGGTGGCCGCGGATCTTCACCTGATGATCGACCCGGCCTAAAAACTCGATCACCCCGTCGGCGCGATAGCGTCCGAGATCGCCAGTGTGATAGAGCCGCGTCCCGGGCGGCCCGAAAGGATCCGGCCGGAACGCCGCCGCGGTCAGGTCGGGCCGGTTGAGATAGCCGCGACCGACCTGCACGCCGCCGACGCAAATCTCGCCCGGCGCGCCAACCGGCGCCGGCTCGAGCCAGCGGTTGAGAAGATAAAGCCGCGTATTATCGACCGGACGGCCGATCGGAACGCTGAGATCATTGCCGGCCGGCGCAGCCTCGATCGGATAATAGGAGACATCGTCCGAACATTCGGCGGGACCATAGGCGTTGAGCAGGCGCACCCGCGGATGGCGCTCCATGAAGCGCCGGCAGAGTTCGGGCGCGAACGCCTCGCCGCAGGGCAAAAGCCAGCGCAGGCCGGCGAGACCCGCTTCCGCTTCCGGCGCATCGAGAAGCGCCCGGATCATCGAGGGCACAGCTTCGAGGATGGTGACGCCGCGGGCTGCGATCTCCTCCAAAAGCCGCTGCGGATCGCGGGAGATCGCATCGGGGAAGATCTCGACCCGCGCCCCCAAGGTCAGCGCGGTCAGAAATTGCCAGACCGAGATGTCGAAACATTGCGAGGCGGTCTGGGCGATCACATCGGCGGAGGTGAGCTCCAGCGCCGGAACCTTGGTGATCAGATTGTTGAACATGCCCTGATGTTCGACCATCGCCCCCTTGGGCTTGCCGGTGGAGCCCGACGTGTAGATCACGAAGGCGAGGTTTTTCGGGCCATGCCGGCGGCGAGGGTTCTCGCGGCAACTCTCACGCGCTTCCAGCGTCGCGAGGTCGAGGAGCCGTGGCTTGAGGTCTGCCATCGCCGCGACGATGGTTCCGGCGCGATCGCGACAGGAGGTTCCGGCAAGCAGCAGGCCGACCTGCGATTCGACAAGCACCTGGGCGATGCGTCCATCGGGATGGGCCGGATCGAGCGGCAGATAGGCGGCGCCGGCCTTGAAGATCGCCAGCATCATCGCCAGGAAATCGAGCCCCCGCTCGTCGAGCAAGGCGACCACGGTATCGGGGCCGACACCCTCCCCGATCAGCGCATGGGCGAGCCGGTTGGCCTTTTCATTGAGCGCCTGGTAGCTGAGCGTCACGCTGCCGCAAGACGACGCCACCGCCTCGGGGCTCTCCAGAACCTGTGCCTCGAAACGGCCGATCAGATCCCGCGGCTCGCCATAGACATGCCCCGTCCGATTCCAATCCTCCAAAAGCTCAATACGCTCGGACGGGTCCAGCATCTCCACAGTGCCGACGATTCCATCGAAGCCGCGGATCAATCCTTCGATCGCGGCTTTGAGGTGCCGCGCCATTCGCTCCATGGTGCCGGCTTCGAAGCGGTCCCGTGCATAGGTCAGCCGCAGCGTCAGCACATCCGCCGGGATAGCGACAAATGTAATCGGATAGTTCGTGTGCACGCGAAGCCCGACGAGATCGATGTCGAGCACATCCTTTTCTGCACGCAGGCTTGGGTCTATCGGCGCATTTTCGAACGTGAGCAAATGCTGAAAAAGCAGACTGTCCGCGCGCGGAATGGCGCTCCAGCGCTGTATCATCGACTGCGACACGAATTCATATTGGCGCATGTCCAGATTGTCGGCGAGCAGGTCCTTCAACCACGCGCGGACCAGTTGCTCCGAGCGAATTCTTACGCGCAGGGGCAGGCTGTTGATGAAGAGCCCGATCGTCGAGTCGGCGGACGCCAAGTTTGCGGGACGACCGGCAACCGTAACCCCAAATACAACTTCCTCGGTTCCTGCATATCGACAGAGCAACAACGCCAAGGCCGCCTGGACGAAGGTGTTGACGGTCAGGTGGTGCTTACGTGCGAGTTCGCCGAGCTTTTGGGAATCCGAGGCGGTCAGGTCAAGGATGACGTCGTCAACGGCACCGCTGGCGTCCGAAGGAATAATGTCGCTCCCGCCAATAAGCGGCGTCGGCTCGGTGAAACCATCGAGATAACGGCGCCAGAACTTTTCGGCAGCTGCGAGATCTTGCTGGCGGATCCACGCCAGATAGTCGCGAAATTGCCCGTTGGCTCGGCACGGCAGGGATGACCCCTTGGACAAGGCCGCGTAGTGGTTTCGAAAATCCAGGAGCAGCGGCGAAGTGCACCAATCATCCATGATTATATGATGGAAGCTGCGCACGCAGAGGTATCGCTCCTTGTCCAGACGAATGAGCTGAATCCGTAACAGCGGGGCGACGGATAGATCAAAGTCCTGCTCAAGCTCGGTCTTTAAAAGGGATTGAACTTGCGCGCGTCTCTCGGCATCCGAGAGGTGCCGTAAATCCACATGTGCGAACGGCAGCTCGACACGCCGGTGAACCAATTGATGAGCGCAGCCATGGGTGTCCCATAGGAACGATGTTCTGAGAATAGAATGACCGTCGACAACGCGTTGCCAAGCATCCGCAAAAGCGCCAAGATCAATCGCTCCCTTGATCTCGTACCTCTCCTGCATATGGTAAATGCCGGTCTTTGGTTGCGAGAGGCTATGGAAGAGCATCCCTTCCTGCATCGGCGTCAGGGGGTAGAGATCCTCAATATCGGGGACGCGGCCCTTGATGGTCTCGATTTCATCGGGTGTTAGCTCGGCAAGGCTGAAGGGGCTCTCGAAAGCGGACGGGTCGGCTCCCGTCTTCGCAGGTATCGTTTCCGGCGCGAATGCCTTCAGGTTGGCGGCGAGGATTCCAACCGTCGGAAATTGGAGGAGCTGTCGAGGGGAAAGATCGAAGCCCGCCGTTTGCATTCGGCTGGCGACGCGGATCGCCCGAATTGAATCGCCCCCCAGATCGAAGAAATTATCCTCAACGCCAATTCTTTCGAGCCCAAGCACTTCCGCCCAGATCCGGCACAATGCGTCTTCGGCGGGGGTGCGCGGCGCCATATATTGGTGGGCCAGCTGCGCGAGGATGTCCGGGGCGGGCAGCGCCTTGCGATCCAGCTTACCGCTGGACGTCAACGGGAGCGCGTCCAGTATCACAAAGGCAAAAGGGACCATGTAATCGGGCAATTCCCGCTGCAGCGAGGCCCGCAGATTTGCCATCGTCGGTGCGGATCCGGCATTTGCGACCACATAGGCGACAAGCTGCTTCTCTTCGAGACTATCCGCGCGCGCCAAGACCACCGCATCACGGACATCGGGGACCCGGCAGAGCGCCGCCTCGATCTCGCCAAGTTCGATCCGAAAACCCCGGATCTTAACCTGATGATCGATCCGCCCGAGAAATTCGATGTTTCCGTCCGGCCGGTAACGCGCCAGATCCCCACTCGCATAGAGCCGTTCCCCTGTGTCGAACGGGTTGGGAACGAAGCGCTCCGCCGTCAGATCCGGCTGCCCAAGATAGCCGCGCGCCAAACCAACTCCCCCAATGTAAAGCTGCCCCGCGACCCCGATGGGAACCGGATTTAGGCTGGTGTCCAGAATATAAAGCCGCGTGTTCCAAATCGGACGGCCGATCGGAATGCGTGCCTCCGTTTTACCCGGCTCGCACGTATGAGCGGCAACGTCGATGGACGCCTCGGTGGGCCCATATAAATTGTGGAGTTCCGCGGACTGCGTGCTGTAAAACTGCTCCACGAGTCCCGGCGAGAGTTCCTCTCCGCTGCACAGAACACGGCGTACAGTTCCAAGCGCGTGGGGTTCCGAAGCACTCAGGAAGGCCCGCAACATCGAGGGGACAAAGTGCAATGTCGTTACCCGTTCGCGTTCGATGATCTCGCTTACACGTTCGGGCTCGCGATGATCGTTCGGCGGCGCCACGATCAAACGCGCACCGACGCGAAGGGGCCAGAAAAACTCCCAGACGGATACGTCGAAACCGAAGGGCGTTTTTTGCAACACGGCGTCGGCGCCGCTCAAACCATATCTTGCTTGCATCCATTCCAAGCGGTTAACCACCCCGCCATGGGTGATCGCCACGCCTTTCGGCCGTCCGGTCGACCCGGATGTGTAGATGACATAAGCAAGATTTTGCGGGATCGCGCGGGTCTGCGGATTTCTCTGGCGCGTGGCGTCGAGCGAGAGCCAGTCCTTGTCGAGACACAGCGTCTTTATCGTTGCAGGCAGGTGGCCGCTCAGATGCGCCTGCGTCAACACCAACAAAGGTTGCGTGTCCTCGATCATGTAGGCGAGCCGCTCGCTCGGATAATCAGGATCGAGCGGCAAATAGGCGCCGCCGGCTTTCAATATCCCGAGGAGACCAATGACCATTTCGAGCGACCGCTCGGCGCAGATCCCGACGATTGTTTCCGGACCAACGCCGAGATCGCGCAAATGATGAGCGAGTTGGTTCGCTCTGGCGTTTAGCTCTGCATAGGTGAGTTGCGCATCTTCGAAGACCACCGCAACGCCATTCGGAGTGCGGGCGACCTGATCCTCGAACGAGTCGTGAAGACAGCGAGCATCCGGATGGTCGGTCGTATTGGCATTCCACGCGGCAAGCATTTGCTGCCGTTCGGTCACACTCAGCATCGCCAGGTCGCCGATGTGGGTTTCGGGGGCCGCGACAATTCCCTCAAGGAGCGCGCGATAGTGCTGCGCCATCCGCGATATGGTTGTCGAAGCAAACAGCTCCGTTCGATATTGAAAGGACAAGAGAATCTCTTGACCCACCGTGGCGGCCATCAGCTTGAGATCGAAGTTTTCCACGCGTTCCCGCAATCCGAGTGGCTTTGCCGTGCAACCGCACAAGGAAAAGGGCTCCCCGTCCTCACCGAGGGCGAGCGATGCAAGGTCGTCGGGGATATCCAATTGTGCCTGCTGCAGGACGAACAAGGTCTGGTAGATTGGCCATTGATTGCCATGGCGCTCCGGTTGAAGCCGGTCGATGATCAGCGGAAATGGAAATTTCTGATGATCGAGTCCTCTCATCACCTGCTCATGGATCCGACTCAAGAACAGGCTGAAGGATTCGGTTGGATTTTGGCTTCCGCGGAGCGCGATCGGATTGACGCAGTTTCCGATCAGGCCGGCAAACTCTGCCTGCAGCCGGCCGCTGGTTGGAACGCCGACGATAATGTTGCGCTGCCCTGTGTAGCGATAGAGCAGCGTGAAATAGGCGGCCAGCAGCAAGGTAAAGAGGCTTACACCTTTCTGGCTTGCCAGTGATTTCAATTGAGCGACAAGCGCGTTGTCGAGACCCAATCGTTCCGACGCGCCTTTGTAGCCAGCGACGGCCGGCCGAGCGAAATCCGTCTCCAATTCAAGGACCGGAAGCTCAGCGACAAGCTGCGCGCGCCAGTAGTCCCAATCTCGTTTGGCGCCAGCGCCGGCCAGGTATTGATCTTGCCTCTTTATGAAATCCGCATAGCCGGGCCCGCGCGGAAGCTCGGGGAGCGGCGACGCTTCACGCGCGCGATACCCAGCGCCGAGCTGTTTGAGGAGGAGAAGGATAGACCAGAGATCAAGGGCAATATGATGCGCGCCAAGGAAAAGCGTCGAGCGGTTGGGACCGCGGCGATAGAAGACCGTACGGAAGGGAGCTTCTTTTTCGAGATCGAAAGGCTGTGCCGCCCGAATGGCAAGATCGGCTTGCAATCGGGCCATATCCCAGTCTTCCGCTGCAATTTGCGTGAACCATTTTGGTAGATCTTCGAGGGGCGCGATCGTCTGAGCTGCCGAATCCGACGCGGCGCGATAAAGCGCACGCAATTGCTCATGATGTTCGACCAAGCGCGCAAGCGCCAGCTGGAGCCGTGCACCATCGAGAGGGCCCTCTATATCAAGGGCAAGGTGCAAATTGTAGGAAATGCTGGCCGGTTCAAGCTGGTGCACTGTCCACATAGCCCGTTGGGCGTAGGACAAGTCATGGATTTCGATCTGCTCGGAATCCCGGGGCGCAGGCCTCTCACCTTTGCTGTTCGCCGTGGCATTCAATACCGAGGCAATCTGCTCAAAAGTCATGTCCGCGAGCAAAGCGGACAATGGGATCTCCACGCCGAGCAGGACATCGAGCGCATGTTTGAGTTCGAGGGTACGCAATGAATCGAGACCCGTGGTCATGATCCGTGTGTTGTCGGCGAGGTTCGCTTCCGGAATTCGCAGCAGCCGGGCGGTATTCGAGATCAGAAAACGGGTAATCAACCCGATCCTTTGTTCCGTGCTCAGAAGAGCAAGAGCTTCCCGCAACAGAGGATTGCCTTTTTCGGCGCCTGACGGTCCCCGGTTCTCATCCGTCAACGCCGGGGAGGAGCCGCCCTCCCCGGAACGCGCGACGATTTGAAGCCGCCCGCCGAGATAATCTTGGCGGCAGGAAGCGCGCCGGATCTTTCCGCTCGATGTCTTGGGAATCGAGCCCGGTTGTACAAGAACAATGTCGGCCGGAGCGACGTCGCATTCGCTGGCAAGGCTTTCGCGGATCTGTTGAAAAAGGTCCTGCGGACCCTTGTCCCGCAATTGCTGAAGCGTTGATCGCTGAGGTTCGGCAACGATGACAAGAGCCTCCTGGTCCTCGACCGTCACCGAGAAGGCCGCGTTCGAACCTGGGCGCAACGCCTCGACATGTTCATCAAGGACGCGTTCGAAATCATGCGGGTAGTAATTGCGTCCCGCAATGATGATCAAATCTTTCAACCTGCCGGTAACAAAAAGTTCGCCCTGATCCGAGAAGCCGAGATCCCCGGTTCGCAGAAAGCGTCCGATTTCTTCACCAGCGAGCCGGGCCTGAAAGGTCCGGGCCGACTCTTCCGGCTGGTTCCAATAGCCCTTGGCCATGCTGGCTCCAGCCGCCCAGATTTCGCCGATTTCACCATCGGCGCAGGGCACCTCGGTTTCGGGGTTTACGATGCGCACCTCATGCCCTGGCCATGTGTGGCCACAGCCAACCAAGGCGAGAGCTGCTCCGGAATTTGCCTCCACAATCTGGTTCGCCCCGAGGGCGGCTCGATCGGCACGCCGGAAGGCGGGCGATCGGCCGCGAGTCGGCGCCGTCACCACCAATGTCGCTTCGGCCAGTCCGTAGCAGGGAAAGAAATTTTGGCGCCGGAAGCCGCATTCTGCAAAGGCGGCGGCGAAGCGATCGAGCGTCGTGGCGCGTACCGGTTCGGCACCACTGAACGCAACGGTCCAGGAACTCAGATCGAGATCGCGCTTTTGTTCCGCAGTGATTTTGCGCGCACAGAGATCATAGGCAAAATTTGGACCACCGCTCGTGTGCGCGCGATAGTTTGAAATTGCCTGTAACCAGCGGAACGGCTTTTCCAGGAACGCCAGCGGCGACATCAAATAGGCTGTCGAACCGACATAGAGAGGCTGAAGCACATTTCCGATGAGGCCCATGTCGTGGTAAAGCGGCAACCAGCCGACCAGCGTCGAATGTTTCGAGTGTTGAAAGCTCCGCTTGATGAGCGCCTGATTGACCAGGAGATTCGCGTGACTGATCATCACGCCGCGCGGATTGCCGGTCGAACCTGACGTATATTGCAGGAAGGCAAGACTGTCCGGCTCCACGGCAAAGGGAGTCCAGCCGTCCGCCTCATGGGCTCCAATCTCGTCCGTCGCGAGCCAGGACACTCCACCCTGCCCTAGACTGCTTTCGGCTTCCGATTTGAAGCGGTCCCGAAGCTCCGTCACCGTCATGACCGAGGCAGGCGAAGCGTCGCGGAAAATGGCCTGCAATCGTTGTAGATGACGCCCGGACGGAGGATAGGCCGGCACCGCGACGACACCCGCGTAGAGGCAACCGAAGAATGCTTGAATGTAGTCAAGGCCAGGGGGATAGAGCAAAAGCGCCCGCTCGCCGGCAAGTCCGGACTCTTGAAGACGCGCCGCGATCGCCCGCGCACGTCGATCAAGATCGGAAAAGCTGAGACGAATGCGCGCGCGTTCGCCCTCGTCAAGAAAGACATAGGCTGTGTCGTTGGGCTGCAACTCTGCGCGGCCCTGGAGCAAGGAGACAAGATCATATGTGTCGAGTAAAGCTGCTTCTTCACTCAAGTCAGAACTACTAACCGATGACATATCGCTTGCCTCTTGACGCTTGATCTAGACGAATGAACGCACCGTTCACGACACGTAGTTGAGATAAGATCGGTAGTAAGGAAAAAGCCGCTTTGGGGAGATGCCGCCCCACAAGCCGAGCGCGATGACTAGGTTGTAATAAACGTTCTTCCAGGGCATCCCGCGCACGCAAGCGAGAGCGCCTTTCACGGCGCTGTCCTTGGTGTGCCAATCGACATTGAAGGAGAGAGCGCAATCCAGGCTGCGCACATGGTGAAGCGTACCCGGCGGCAGGTATAAGGCATCGCCGGGCTCGACGATGACTTCGGCTGGCTTTGCGATCCGATAGAGCGGATAACGATCGTAATCCGGCTCTTCGACATTCACTTCGCACCACCTCCAATGATGTGGATAGCAATATTTAAGCTGTTCGCGCGCGACCAGGACGAAGCGCTTTCGTCCGCTAATCTGAAAAAACAAATTGTGGGTGAGCAGGCAATCGAAGTGCAATGGCGTGATGCTGTCGGCTGGCCCCAGAAATAATTGCGCAAACTTCCACCATTCGGCTCGATACCAGTTGGGAAAATAATCCGAGGGAAATTTATCAAGATCGACGTTCGCGTCGGGCAAGATACTGGTGAGCGGAACGTCATGAAGATAAGCGGGCTTTTGATCCGGGGTCGCGGTGCGGTCTTGAAGCTGAGATTCGTAGCGCTTCAAATGGTCGACATAGGCTTCGAACGAAGTCTGGACCGTTTGGATCCCTGAGGATCCCCATTGCTTGAGAGGTATCTGCTGGTGACCGACCTCTGTACGCAGATA
Organism: Beijerinckiaceae bacterium; assembly: GCA_004564215.1. NCBI lineage: Bacteria > Pseudomonadati > Pseudomonadota > Alphaproteobacteria > Hyphomicrobiales > Beijerinckiaceae > Beijerinckiaceae bacterium. The sequence goes on from CP024846.1 coordinate 1,885,613, forward strand.
GTCGAGGTTCCACCGTGAAAGCGCTGAACATCCTTCAAGGGCTCGCTTCACGAGAACCGGCCTGGCTTGCCTTACATAATCTTCGGCGAACTCCTTCGCCCCCAAGTGGTCGCGCCGATCAACCACATAGTCCGCTTCTTCCGGCATCATGTTTCCTCATGAAAGTCAGGACAATGCCTTTGACCGGCGCGCGCCATCGATCGAGCGAATGCGCGGTCGCATCGCAGCCCAAAGTTTTCGCCGATCCAAGTTTTGTTAAGGCCGGTGCCGACTCGCTGTAGGCAGCGCTCGGCTCTGGATTGCTTGGCTATTTGCTAATCTGGTGAAACGCGCTCGGCTTCGGCCATCTGCTTACGCAAGCTGAGAGGGCGCATGTCGGTCCAGACTTCCTTGATGTAGGAAAGACAGTCCGGCTTGGGGCCGGCCTTGCCGACCGCACGCCATCCGTCCGGAAGCTCCTTGTAATCCGGCCAGATCGAATATTGCTCTTCATGATTCACGACAACCTTGTAGATGGCGTTTTCGTCTTCTTCCCAAGCCATTGTGTGATTTCCCCCCGGAGAAGTTATTGCCGCTGTAATGGACCGATACGCGGCCTGAGCAGGCTGTTTATGCTACGAGTAGTTTTTCAGAGGCTTTGACCGCCTCGTGGAACCGGCCGGCGATTTCGTCGATCTCGGCGCGGCTCACAATCAGCGGCGGCAAGAAACGTACGACACTGCCGGATCTGCCTCCCAATTCGACGATCAATCCGCGGCGTAGACATTCATCCTGGATCCGCCGCGCCATTTTCGGGGATGGCGGAGGGAGCCCGATGACGCCGCCTGGAACATCGGAATCGATGACTTCGACACCGGCCATTAGGCCGCGACCGCGGACGTGACCGATGCAGCTCGTCTCGGTTGCGATGGATTTGAGTGTTGCCAGCAGCCAAGATCCCATTTCCGCGGCGTGGCGCTCCAGATGATTGGCCGAAATATAGCGAATCGTGGCCGCCCCGGTCGCAAACGCCAACTGATTGCCACGGAAGGTGCCCGCGTGGGCTCCGGGCTTCCATTGATCGAGATTGTTGCGGTAGACAATGACGGAGAGCGGCAAGCCGCCCCCAATCGCTTTGGAAAGCACGAGAACGTCGGGCCTTATCCCGGCGTGCTCGAAGGCGTAAAGCCGCCCCGTCCTGCCGAGCCCCGTCTGCACCTCATCCAAAATGAGCGGAATGTTACGGCGTTCGGTTATCTCCCGGATCTTGCGCAGCCATAGGTCCGGCGCGGGATTTATCCCGCCCTCGCCTTGCACCACTTCAAGGATCATGGCGGCTGGAAGCGGAACGCCGCTGTTGGGATCGTCGAGCAGCGTCTCGATGTAATGGGTGTTGATGCTGGAGCCGGCATCGCCACCGACGCCGAACGGACATCGATATTCCGAGGGAAATGGAAGAAACTGAACTTCGGCCGTCAAGCCAGTAATAGCGGCCTTGGGACCGGTCTCGCCCGTGATACTCAAGGCCCCATGGGTCATTCCATGATAGGACCCGTGAAAGGAGAGGATGCCGCGACGGCCGGTCGCGGTCTTGACAAGCTTCAAGGCCGCCTCGATGGCGTCGGCGCCCGTGGGCCCGCAGAATTGGATCTTGTAATCGCTCGAGAAGTCGGCCGGGAAGCTTTCGAAGAGATCGCTGATAAAACGATCCTTGAAAGGTGTTGGAAGATCGAGCGTTTGAAACGGAATTTCTTCACTCAAAGCGTGCTGAATAGCCTCGATGACAATCGGATGATTGTGCCCTAGGGCAAGAGCACCTGCGCCGGCCAGACAGTCGATATACTCGCGTCCCTCAATGTCGCGAACCCTGATGCCCCGGCCGGATTTGAGTGCAATCGGAAGTCGCCGCGGATAGGTCCTGGCATTGGATTCGACGGCCTCCTGGCGATCGAGATAGGCATTTCCGAAGGAGGTGTAGAATGGCGTCCCCTCTTGTCGTTCGCTTGAGTCTGCACGGAGCCCGCCGTCGAGAAAGGGCGCTCCGACAAAGCGCGAGACATCGATATGCTCCGCGGCATCGAATCCGCTCACGCCTGCAGGAAAACTATTGCCGGAATGCAGTGAGTCTCTTGACATTATTCCGCTCCCACGGAGGATAATTTGTCCAACGCCAGTTAGGCATCAGACATCAATCCTCATACCTACTCAAAACGCATGGGCGCCGCGGAACCCGACACAAAAAATTGCCGGCTAGATTATTTTCTATGCAGTCCGGGCGGCAAGGCTACGCGCCCTTCCTTCGTGTCAGATTTCGAAATGATTGCCCGGCAGGCGAGGTTTTGGATGCACATATCCACTCGGCGTACGTCGCTTCCCGACAGGTGTCGGGACGGGGTTTATTAACGCCCGGATGACCAGGCAGGGGCGAAAGTGTTGCGCCTTTGCCACGCATCGCGAAAGTAGCGCGATCCCGGCCTTTTACGTGGCAGGTTCCTGCCGCCCGACGCGTCCCAACTCTTGGAAGCAAAGGATGCTGCAGCTTTTGGCCGGCGACCGATGATTCCTTCTCAAGCCCGCGTTTCGGGCGCTTTTTGTGGGGGGTAGTCAGATGACATATCACTTATATGCCACCGGTCGGGCATTGAGGCACGAACTCTTGGCGACGACGATATTGGGCACGCTTGCCTTGACCCCGCTGGTCCAGTGCTCACAGGCTCGCGCCCAAACCGCCGAGAGCGGCGCCGGCGCCCTGCCGACTGTCGACGTGACGGCTTCCCAGGGTGGCGCGGGCGACCCAGTCGGTGGAGCCGGGGTGAACGCGCCGAACCAAGGCTACAGCGCGCCGCCCGTCCTCCAAAGCACCACCAAGATCAACGTCCCCACTTTCGATCTTCCCATCGCGATCCAGACGGTGCCGGAGCAGGTCATTCAGGATCAAAACGACATCAGCATCCAGGATGCGCTCCAAAATGTCAGTGGTGTGCGCTCGGCCAACAATAATCTCGAGGGCTATGTCTTCAATCTTCGCGGCTTTAGAAGTGTCAATGTGTTCCGTGACGGTCTTTTGATCTCGGACGCTATTCCGCAAAACTACGACACCGCCAATCTGCAGACTATCGAAGTGTTGAAAGGTCCGGCCTCTTTCGTCTTCGGCCGGGCGGATCCGGGTGGCGTGATCAATTTGGTGACCAAGAAACCCCTCGACGTACCTTATTACAGCGTCACCCAGGAATTCGGCTCATTCAACCTCTATCGCACGGTTTGGGATTTGACCGGTCCGGTCCAGGTCCCAAGCCTCGATAATGGCGCCTTGAGCTATCGGTTCATGGGCAGCTATACCACCGGCGGCGAATTCATCGACTTCATCAACAATCGAAAGGTTTTCCTCGCGCCCGCAGTTACTTGGCGGATTGACCCCGCGACGACGCTCACGGTGGATGCGCAATACACACGGCAAAACTCGCAAAGCTTCGTTGGCATTCCTGCTCTCGGAATGTACCCCGCCAGCCTGCCCGTTTACCGCACGGCCCAAGAGCCGAACGAGCCGCCGGATACAGTGCGCAGTTCGATCATCGCTTATGAATTCAAGCACAACTTCAATCAGGATTGGACGATCACCAACCGCTTTCTCGCCGCCCGCGCCACCCTCGAAAAAGACGATTTGACCGCCAATAATTTTGATAGTCCGCCTATCCTCGATAGAGGCATCACCTATCAGAAATTGACGGGCACGAACTATTCCGCGAACCTCGACCTGACCGGCAAGTTCTATGTTCTCGGCGCCAGGAACGACGTCCTCATCGGAACCGATTATTTCTATAGCTTCTACAACTATATTTTTTCGGCGGATGGAAGCTACCCGATCAACATCTACAATCCGCTCTACGGCACGGTGCCGACGCCTGCGTTCGCCGGCGCCGCCTCCAGGGCGTGGCAAGGGACGGCTGATCAGTTCACATCTTTTTCCTCTTTAGCGAGAAAAGACCTCGGCGTTTACGCGCAGGATTCGATCACGCTGTTCGACAACCTCCACATTTTGCTCGGCGCCCGCTGCGATCTAGCCGATGTGCGAGGCGGTGATGGCGATAATTTTGCCCAAGCCTCTTTCAATTTCAACAACAGCCTCAGCCAACACACGGCCTTCTTCAGCCCCCGCGTCGGTGTCGTCTATCAACCTGTTCCCTGGCTCGGCTTTTACGGCAGCTATACGCGGTCCTTCGGACAGCCTAACGGCATAGCGACCGACGGCACCGTATTTCCGCCCCAAATCGCGGAAGGCTGGGAGGGTGGTGCCAAGGCCGAGCTGTTGGATGGCAGGTTGAACGCAACGCTCGCTTTTTTCAGCATTACGAAGAGCAATATTCTGACGCCGGTTCCAACCGCGCTGGACCCGACCGCGCAGCGCCCGGTCGGCGCGATCCTCAGCCAAGGCGCCGAGCTCGATGTGCTAGGCAAGCTCACCAACGAACTCAGCGTCATTGCCAGCTATTCCCACATCGACGCGACGATAATCGCGGACAATAGCGGTCTGCTCGGTAATTCGCCGCGGACCTACGCGCCGGATTCGGGCAGCATGTTCCTTGCCTATGAATTTCCGACCGACAGCTTCTTGCATGGCTGGCGCGCCGGCGGTGGTGTCTTTGCCGCGAGCAACCGGTGGGGAGACGACGCGAACACCTTCATCCTGCCCGCCTATGCCCGCTTCGATGCGTTCGCGAAATATCAGATCGTCGCGGCCGGCCTGAAATGGTCGGCGCAAATCAATCTGACCAACATAGCCAACACCAAATATTACTCGGGTGCCGATAATTACTTCAACAACTCCCCACGATTTGGAATCTTCCCAGGCGCGCCACGTGCGGTGACCGCGTCGCTGCGTGTGGAGTATTGAGCCATGCGCCGCCTGTGGGTTTTCATCCACCGTTGGACCGGACTCGTCATGGCGGGGTTCCTCATTATCGTCGGTCTCACCGGGAGCCTGCTCGCCTTTTACAACGAACTGGACCATCTGGTTGCCCCGCAGCTTTTTGCCACGCCGAGACCAGGCATCGCCCCGCTTGACGCGGCGACGCTCACCGAGCGAGTCGAGGCTCTGGCGCCCGAGGCACGGGTGACCGGAGTCTGGCTTTGGTATCCGGACCAGGTCTTGGTCTCGGTGGGCGGACGCATCGATCCTGAGACGAACCAACCCCATGAGCTGGCCTATGACCAGCTGTTGCTCGATCCCTGGACCGGGAACGAACTCGGCCGGCGCGCCTGGGGCGACATCTCGCAAGGCTCGATCAACCTGATGTCCTTCGTCTACAAGCTCCACTATGCCTTGGCGCTCGGGATGCCGGGCATTTGGATCCTAGGCTTTGTGGCGCTGGCCTGGACGATCGATTGCTTTGTCGGATTCTATCTCACCCTGCCTGTAGGCCATCACAAATTTTGGAAGCGATGGAAGCCTGCCTGGCAAATCAAGGCGGGCGCGGGAGTCTTTCGTCTCAACTTCGATCTGCATCGCGCGGCCGGCTTATGGCTTTGGGGCGTTCTTCTCGTCTTTGCCTGGTCGAGCGTCTACATGAACTTGTGGGACACCGTCTATACTTGGGCGACGCGGGCGGTCCTTGAGTATCATGCACCCTGGACTGAACTTGTCGATCGGCCCCAACCGCTAAAGACTCCCCGCCTCGATTGGCGCGAGGCGCAATCCGTCGGAGAACGCTTGATGGCGGAGGCGGCCGCGAGCCATGGTTTTAGTGTCGAAAACCCCATCGCTCTTTCGTTCGATTCAAAGAAAGGGCTCTATCGGTATGGCGTCCGAAGCAGCAAAGATATCCAGGACCATCGCGGCAAGACAGACCTTTATTTCGACGGCGAGACCGGAGCCATGACTTTGCTGTTGCTACCGACCGGCCAATTTGCCGGCAATACGGTCACATCCTGGATTTACGCGCTCCACATGGGAAATATCTTCGGACTGCCGTGGCGCATTTTCGTTTGCGGCCTGGGTCTTGTGGTCGTCCTTCTGTCGGTCACGGGGGTCTATATTTGGTGGAAGAAGCGCTCCGCCCGAAAATTAGCCCGATCTCGAAAGCGGCTTCCCACAGAGATTGACGATGCCGAGACCGCTGCTTACGGTAGATCAAAGCCCGCTTGAGCATTCGCATGAAGGATGTCCACGACCTCATTGTCGGAGGAGGCACACCGGCGATCGATCCCGCGGTCGAGTCTATCCTGCATGCAAAGAGTCATGCGGTGGCGCGTGACACCCTATCCTCGACCAAGCCGCGACGCCGGATCCGAATCTTGCCTTGGTCGATCGTGGCGCTGTTGACGGGAGCAGCCGCTGGCGCCTGGGTTCTTTTACGTTTCCAGGAGGCGCCGGCCGGAAAGCCTGCGCCTTTGGTCTCGGTCGCCGCCGCGACAGCGGTCAAGGGCGATCTCGATGTCACCCTTGCCGCACTTGGCACGGTGACGCCGCTTGCGACCGTCTCGATCAAGGCCCGGATCAGCGGCCATTTGGTGCGGCTTGGCTTTGAGGAAGGCCAAGAGGTCAAGGCAGGCGACTTCCTCGCCGAGATCGATCCCCGCCCCTACCAGCATGAATTGGTCCAAGCGCAAGGTCAGCTCACGCGCGATCAGGCGCTGCTCGACAACGCGCGGCTCGATCTTGAGCGCTATCGGCAGCTCGTCACGCAAAACAACGTCTCCCACAAGCAGTTTGACACGCAGCAGTCGCTGGTTCGCCAATATGAAGGCATGGTCAACATCGATCTGGCACTGCTCGATCGCGCGAGGCTCAATCTCGAGTATTGCCACATCACCGCCCCCGTCTCGGGGCGGGTGGGGCTACGCCAGGTCGATCTCGGCAATTATGTGCAGCCGAGCGATGCAACCGGCATTGTTGTGATCACGCAGCTTCAACCGATCGCCATCGTTTTTCCGGTCGCAGAGGATCATTTGTCCACGGTGATGGGTCCAGTCCTTGCCGGCAAAAAGCTGCCCGTCGAAGCCTATGATCGTGGCGGCGCCCGGCTTCTCGCCAAGGGGACGCTTGCGACCATCGATAATCAGGTCGACCCCGCGACCGGCACCGTTAAATTCAAGGCCCGTTTCGACAATACGGATCTGGCGCTGTTTCCCAATCAGTTTGTGAATGTGCACCTCCTTGTCGAAACTCTGCAGGATGCGACCCTCGTTCCGAGCACCGCCATCGAATACGGACCGAAGGGCGCCTTTGTCTTTGCGATCCAGAACGACGATACGGTCGCGATGCGGCCGGTGACATTGGGGCCCGCCGAGCGTGGAAGTGTCGCCGTGCTCGCCGGCATCGAACCGGGCGTCCGGGTTGTGACCGGCGGAGCGGATCGGTTACGCGACGGCACCAAGGTAAAACTCGTTGCGGACAGGAAGGCGGAAGCAAGCTCTCCCGATCGCGGCGGGCGATGAACCCCTGCGCATGGTTTATCCTACGGCCTGTGGCGACCACCCTTATAATGGTCGCGCTGTTGCTCGCGGGCGGCGTCGGCTTTTTCCTCCTCCCGGTCTCAGCATTACCGCAGGTTGATTACCCGACGATCATGGTTCGAACCTTTTATCCAGGGGCGAGCCCAGACGTCATGGCGACGGCTATAACGGCGCCCTTGGAACGCGAACTCGGACAGATACCGGGACTGGAGGAAATGAGCTCCACCTCGTCTGGCGGAGCCTCGAATATCACGTTGCAGTTTGCTCTCGGTCTGAGCCTCGATGTTGCCACGCAGGAAGTCCAGGCGGCGATCCAGGCGGCGGCCACCTTGTTGCCGAACGACCTGCCTGCACCGCCGATTTATGCGAAAATCAATCCTGCCGACGCACCGGTCATGACCCTCGCGGTCATGTCGAAAACATTGCCTCTGCCCCGCGTCCACGACCTCGCGGACGTGCGGCTTGCACAGAAGATCTCTCAGGTGCCGGGCGTCGGACTCGTCGGTATAGGAGGCGGGGGCCGGCCGGCGGTGCGCATCAAAGTGGATCATCGCGCCGTCGCCGCTTACGGCCTCAACCTTGACGATCTGCGCACCACGATCGGGAGCGCCAACGTCAATATGCCCAAAGGAAATTTTGAAGGGGCGAGGCGGGCTTATGCGATCAACGCCAATGACCAGATAAGAAGCGTCGAGGATTATCAAAAGATCATTGTCGCCTATCGAAATGGGGCGCCCGTCCGGCTCGAAGATGTCGCGAGTATCGAGGAGGGCATGCAGAACAAGGATCTCGCGGCCTGGGTTGATGAAGTACCGGCTGTCCTCCTCAACATTCAACGCCAACCCGGCGCCAATGTCATCGCAGTGGTTGACGCCATCAATGAGATGCTGCCAGCGCTTCAGGCCACATTGCCGGCCGGGATCGATGTCGTGGTGCTGAGCGACAGGACAACCACGATTAAGGCTTCGATCCGCTCGGTCGGATTTGAACTCGCCTTTGCAATCCTGCTCGTGGTCCTCGTGCTCTTTGTGTTCCTTGGCGATGTTCGCGCGACGTTGATTCCGAGCCTTGCCGTTCCGATCTCCCTGATTGGCGCTCTCGCCGCAATGTATCTTTTGGGACTGAGTCTCAACAATCTGACCTTGATGGCGCTCACCGTTGCGACAGGCCTCGTCGTCGACGATGCCATCGTGATGGTTGAAAATATCGCTCGCCACCGCGATGCTGGCCGCCGTCCCCTCGAAGCCTCGCTCATCGGGTCACGGGAAATCGGCTTCACCATCATCTCTCTGACCGTTTCATTGATTGCGGTTCTGATCCCGCTCTTTTTCATGGGCGATGTGGTCGGCAGGCTTTTTCGCGAATTCGCCGTCACCCTAGCAATGACGATTCTGATTTCTGCGATCGTGTCGCTGACCCTGATACCCATGCTTGGGGCCAGGCTCCTGCGATCCGATCTTCAATCCGACGAAAGCGCCATACGACGGATCACCCGTTCGTGGTCGGAAACTGCCGTTGCGTATTATGGCCGTTGTCTCGATGTTGTGCTCGCCCATGAAAGGCTAACCCTCGCTGTTGCGGGGCTCACGCTTGCCATCACCATCACCCTTGCGATCGTCATCCCGAAGGGATTTTTCCCGATCGAGGACACCGGTGCGTTGCGCGGCGTTTCGGTCGCACCGGGATCGATCTCATTTGCTGCGATGGCCGAACGTCAGCAGGCCTTGGCGGAGGTGATTCTCAAGGACCAAGACGTTGCGACGCTCGCCTCTTTTGTCGGGGTCGATGCCATCAACACGACCTTGAACAGCGGCCGATTTCTCATCAATCTGAAACCCTATGGCACGCGCAAGGCAAGCGCCGCGGAGGTCGCGCGGCGCGTGGCAAAGGCGGCGGAGACAGTATCGGGGATCTCGCTCTTCCTCCAGCCGATGCCGGACTTGGCGATCGATTCCAGCAGCGGACGTGCGCAATATCAGTTCATTCTCGAAAGCGCCGACGCTGCTGAATTCGAAGTTTGGATTCCAAGGCTTTTGGAGCGTTTGAAACAAGCGCCGCAACTCGAAAATGTAAGCAGCGATCTGGACACTCATGGACTCGCTGCGATTCTCACCATTGATCGTGACACAGCCGCGCGCTTCGGCATCACGCTCGCGACCATCGACAACGCTCTCTATGATGCTTTTGGGCAAAGGATCATCTCAACCATCTTCACCCAGTCGAACCAGCATCGCATCATTCTCGAAGCCAAACCCTCCCTGACACCGATGGCCGCGACACTTTTGGAGCTTCGTCTTCCATCCTCAATCGTGACGGGCGGCCAGGTGCCGCTGGACGTCATTGCACATGTGGAGGTGAAGCCCGCACCGCTCCTCTTCCGGCATTTTGGTCCTTATCCGGCCAGCGTCATTTCATTCGATCTTGCACCCGGCCGGTCGCTGGGAGATGCGGTGGCATCCATCCGCCAAGCCGAACGCGAGAGCAATCTGCCAGAGAGCATGATTACGCGGTTCCAGGGCGCGGCGCTCGCTTTCGAGGCCACGCTTGCCGATGAACTATGGCTGGTCCTCACCGCCATCATCTGCGTCTATATCGTCCTCGGTATACTCTACGAGAGCTTCATACATCCGCTGACCATCCTGTCGACCTTGCCTTCGGCCGGCGCCGGCGCGCTGGTCGCGTTATGGCTCGCGGGCATGAACCTCGACATCCTTGGCATCATCGGGATCGTGCTTCTGATCGGGATCGTGAAGAAAAACGCGATCATGATGATCGATTTCGCGCTTTCAGCCGAACGGAGCCAGCGGCTACCCCCCCGCGAAGCCATACGGCAAGCTTGCCTCTTGCGTCTGAGGCCAATCCTGATGACGACCCTCGCCGCGCTGCTCAGCGCCCTGCCCTTGATGATCGGAACCGGGATAGGCTCCGAGCTTCGCCATCCCTTGGGGGTAACGATCGTGGGCGGTCTGATCGTCTCGCAGGTCATGACGCTATTCACAACGCCGGCCATCTATCTGGCCCTCGACCGGCTGGGGAAAAAGCTCCACTCGACCAAACCAAGCGAAATCGAGCGGATTCAGCCTCTGGCCGGCGAATGAACGTCGCGGCTCCTTTCATAAGACGGCCGGTCGCAACCACGCTCTTGACCCTCGCGATTGCGCTGGCCGGCAGTCTTGGTTTGATGAAGCTTCCGGTGGCGCCAATGCCGGAGGTCGACCTGCCGTCCATTTTTGTCTTGGCTCAAATGATCGGCGCGAGCCCCGAAACCATGGCGACAAAAGTCGCGGCGCCGCTTGAGCGGCATTTGGGGGCGATTGCCGGCGTTCACGAAATGACATCGCATAACTCGGCGGGCGGCACCGAGATTATGCTCGAGTTCAATCTGGACCGAAACATTAATGGAGCCGCCCGCGACGTGCAGGCGGCCATCAACGCCGCACGCGCCGATCTGCCGCCGGGCCTTAGCACCAACCCGGTGTATTACAAAGCCAATCTCGCGGACTGGCCGATCACCTATCTATCCCTGACATCGAAGACGATGGGTCTCGCGCGAATCCATGATATTGCCACCACTCTCCTGAAGCCGAAGCTCGCCTCAATCGAAGGTGTCGCCTTGGTATATGTTCTCGGCTCGACATCACCCGCGGTGCGGGTCGAACTCGATCCCGATATTCTTTTTAAATATGGAATTGGTCTCGAAAGCATTCGCGCCGCGCTTGCCGCCGCCAATGCCAATAGCCCGAAAGGAGTGGTCGAGGAGGCAGGCCGGCGGTTTCAGATCTATGCAAACGACCAAGCCCAAAGCGCCGCGGCTTATCGCGATCTCGTCGTGGCCTTTCGCAATGGCCGTGCGATCCGGCTACGCGATCTCGGCGAGGTGACCGATTCGGTCGAGGATTTCCGGCCGGCGGCGAACAGCGATGGCGAGCCATCGATCCTCATCCGCATCTATCGTTTGCCCGGCGCCAATGTCATCGAAACCGTCGACCGGATTAGGACCAGGCTGGCGCAGCTGCAGGCAACCCTTTCACCCGCGATCGACATCGCTGTCGTCTCGGACCGGACCGCGACGGCGCGTGCCTCTCTGCTCGATCTCGAACATGCCCTCGTTGTCGCCGGTGTGCTCGTGATCCTGACCATTCTTGCTTTTCTGCAGAGCCTTCGCGCGATCTTGATTCCTGCCGTCGTCGTGCCGGTTTCGCTCCTCGGCACCTTTGGGATCATGCATCTCCTGGGCTACAGCCTCGATAGTCTCTCGCTAATGGCGCTTATTATCGCCACAGGTCTCGTCATCGACGATTCCGTCGTGGTCGTCGAGAATATTACACGTCACATCGAGAAGGGTGTCCCGCGCATTCAGGCGGCGCTCCAAGGGGCTGGCGAGGTCTCGTTCACCGTCCTTGCAATGAGTCTGTCACTGGTCGCCGCATTCCTGCCCATGCTGCTCATGGGAGGCATTCTGGGGCGGATCTTCCATGAATTTGCGGCAACGCTCTCGACAGCCGTCTTGATCTCGCTCCTCGTCTCGCTCACCACGGCGCCGACTCTTGCGGCGCTCGTTCTGAAGTCCAGCTCCGAACGCCATTTCCCGAGGGTCACCTCGATTTTCGGACAGGCCTATGCGTTTTTGCTCAAAGCCTACGACCGAACCCTCGTCGTGGCACTGCGTCATTCAGCATTTACTTTGACGATCCTGTTCCTGCTTCTCTGCCTCAACGTCTATTTGTACATGGTGGTACCAAAGGGCCTGTTGCCTCATCAGGATCCAGGCCGGCTCTTCGGAATGCTGGAAGCGGACCAGTCCACGTCCGTCACGCTGATGCAACAGAAGTTCGATGAAGCGACAAAAGTCTTTCTGGCCGACCCCTCGGTCAAGGGTCTTGCCGCCGTCATCGAAAGCGACGCCAACCGAAATACGGCCGAGTTCTATATTCAGTTGAAACCCAAGCCCGGCCGCAAGGAGAGTGCGGACGAGGTCAATGCCCGGCTGTCGGCCGCCGTGAGTGAAATCCCGGGTCTGGCGCTGCATTTAACCGCGCCGCAAGACATAGTCTTCACAACCGACTCCAACACGTCCGGCCAGTACCAACTGGCGCTTTCGGGCGATGACATCGCTGAACTCAGGACCTGGACGATGCTTCTGGCCGAGGCCTTGGAACAGGTTCCCCAGATCATTCGTCCGAGTGCGGACCAGAAGGAAGGCGGGCTTGAAACCCGTCTCGTGATCGACAGGGACAAAGCCTCCCGCTTCGGCATCAGCGCAAGTCAGATCGACAATACGCTTTACGACGCCTTCGGACAGCGGCAAGTTTCCACCGTTCACGCCCCTTCCAACCAATATCGCGTCGTGATGGAGGTCGCGCCCCGTTATCGGCAGGATCCCGACGTCCTGGACAAGCTTTATATCAGCACGTCGGCGGGGCCCGCCAGCGGGGTGCAAACCAGCAACGCGCCTGCGGGGACCATAAGCGGCATCGGACGGCTGGGGACCAACCCCTTGGCGGCAGCCTCCGTTGCCACGGACGCGGCCCGCAATCAAAACCTGAACGCGCTCGCCAACAGCGCGCGGGGCACAACATCGACCGGCGCCGCGATCAGCACCTTGGCGGAAACAATGGTTCCCCTCTCCACCTTTGCGCACTTCGAGCAAGGCGCGGCGCCGCTCTCCGTCACCCACAAGGGAAACGCCGTCGCAGCGACAATTTCGTTCAATCTCGCCCCGCAGGTCCCGCTCAGCGAAGCGATCGCGGCAATCGAGAGAACGATAGCCGATCTCCGCATGCCGGCCTCCCTTCACGCCGAGTTCTCAGGGACGGCCAAAGCTTACCAGGAGGCGGCGATCAAGCAGGTGCTGCTTATCCTTGCCGCGCTTGTAACGATCTATATCGTTCTCGGGATCCTCTATGAGAGCTTCATCCATCCGATCACAATCCTTTCGACCTTGCCCTCGGCTGGAGTCGGCGCAATTCTCGCGTTGATGGCCTTGCGTACGGAGTTCACAATCATTGCCTTCATAGGCATCATTCTCTTGATTGGCATCGTCATGAAGAACGCGATCATGATGATCGACCTTGCGCTTTATGCGCAGCGCCGACAAAATCTCTCTGCGCAAGACGCGATCCACGAAGCTTGTTTGCGGCGCTTCCGGCCCATCATGATGACGACCTTTGCCGCGCTTTTCGCCGCCCTGCCGCTTGCCCTCGGCACCAGCGATGGCGCCGAGCTTCGCCAGCCGCTCGGGATCGCGATCATCGGCGGCTTGCTGGTAAGCCAGGTATTAACGCTCTACACAACACCGGTGGTCTATCTTTATCTCGATCGCCTTCAGAGAAGATCGTCCCCAAGACGGCTGCGGAACTAGCGATTGACGCGCTCCGCTATTCGCAATCTCGGCTTCGCCAGCGGGAACACGGCTTTACAAGCCCCCGACGAGCCTTTTATATAACAAACTTACATAACGATTACCTTCCCCGCTGCCGCCGGTAAGGTGCGATCGGCCTAGGCAATTTCCCCTATCGGAGGATGCAGGAAATCGTGCACCGCCGCGGGTCGAATCTCGTTCTTGAGGGATCCGATTGAAATGGCGCTGTTTTTGCTTCGTTCTGAAATCCCTTTCCGCCTGGCTTTGCCGCCGGCTTGCACCTCTGGCTGATACCCTATCCATCGATCAGGACTTCTCAATTTTGCAAAAATGCAGCGTTGTGTCATGGCGACGGATTGAAAGCCCCGCCGCGTAGCTTGCTCTGTCCTTCAGGAACGCGTTCACAAAAATAAAGGAGCGCCGTTGTGTTCGATTTGTCGGCCGCGGAGTGGACCGCAATCTTGCTCTCGTTGCGAATTGCGATCGTCGCGACGATCATGAGTTTGCCGTTCGGCATCTTCACCGCCTATGCGCTCGCCCGTTGGCGGTTCCCCGGCAAGATGATCTTGAATGGCGTCGTTCATATGCCTTTGGTGCTGCCGCCGGTCGTCACCGGCTTCCTCTTGCTGATCCTTCTCGGCCGGAAGGGCGTTTTTGGAGGATTCCTCGCCGACATCGGCATTGTCTTGTCCTTTCGCTGGACCGGCGCGGCAGTGGCCTGCGCGGTCATGGGCTTTCCGCTCATGGTCCGCGCCATGCGTCTATCGTTCGAATCGATCGACAAGCGCCTCGAACTCGCCGCGGGAACCCTGGGCGCGAGCCCCATCTGGACTTTCTTTCTGGTCAGCCTGCCGCTGGCCATTCCAGGCATCGTCGTCGGTTCGATTCTCGCTTTTGCGAAGGCACTTGGAGAGTTTGGCGCGACGATCACCTTCGTCTCGAATATTCCCGGCGAGACGCAGACGATATCCGCGGCAATCTACTCTTACACCCAAGTGCCGGGCGGAGACGAAAGCGCGATGCGTTTGACCGTTGTTGCGATCGTAATTTCCTTTGCCGCCCTTGTTGCTTCTGAACTCATTCAGCGGCAGGCGGAAAAGCGGCTGGCGAGTTTCGAATGATCGAGGTCGACGTCGGACTCAAAGTGGGGTCTTTCGACCTCGAAGTGGCTTTCGGCAACGGTAAAGGTGTCGTCGCGCTTTTTGGCCATTCGGGTTCGGGCAAATCGCTGACCCTTAGTGTCATCGCCGGATTGTTACGGCCGGACAGGGGACGCGTGGTTTTGGATGGCACGGTTCTTGTCGACGCGGAGCGCGGTATTTTCGTTCCGATGCATCGGCGCCGAATCGGCCTCGTCTTCCAAGACTCTCATCTCTTCCCGCATCTGAGCGTCAGGCAGAATCTTCTATTCGGGCGATGGTTCGCGCCAAGGCGTGCGCGCGAGATCGATTTCGACGCGGTGACCGAAACCTTGGGAATCAAAGACCTGCTGTCGCGCCGCCCGGCGCACTTATCGGGGGGAGAAAGACAAAGGGTGGCAATGGGGCGGGCACTGCTTTCCTGTCCGAAACTTCTTCTCTTCGATGAACCACTCGCGGCGCTCGACATGCGGCGCAAACTTGAGATCATGCCGTTGATCGAGCAAGTGCGCGACGAGTTTAAAATACCGATTGTATATATTTCGCATGCCATCGAAGAAGTGGTCCGGCTTGCAACGACGATCGTCGTGATCGACGCCGGCCGAGTCAAAGCGATCGGAACACCCGACGAGGTTTTTGGCAGGGCTGCGACACATTCGGGCGAGGAGCGTTTCAATCGCTCTTCGGTGTTGACGATGAAAATCTCCGGCACCGACGCTGCTTATGGTCTGACCGAATTGAACCATCCGGCGGGCACCGTCTGGCTCGCCGGGCCGGCCGGGCCCATTGGAGGCACCATACGCATTATCGTCAAAGCCACCGATGTCACGCTCTCCCTTGGGCGGCCGCACGATCTCAGCGTCCGCAGCGTGCTCGCCGGTACAATCGATGGCATTGAAAAGGAAGGCCCGCTGTCGATGGTCGCAATCAAGCTCGACGGAGAAGGTCATCTCTTCGCAACGGCAACACGCCATGCTCTCGATGAGTTGCATCTCGATTACGGCGCCCGCGTTTTCGCATTGATCAAGACTTCGGCCCTGGACGAGCGAAAAATTGCGTCGGCGCCGCGGGGCTGAGGCGCGCGCCAAAGCTGCAAAATCCGTCGCGAGGGCGGGCGATCGTCTTAGATCACGATGATTTTGGATTGACTCAATCCAAAAGCTTAGAGCGGGATGCTGGCGGAAAACCGACTTCCACTTTTCCTCATCCCGCTTTAGAGTTCCAGCCTGAGTTGCCGCTCGCTTTTCGATTGCGTCTCGCCGAGGGACGAGAGGGTGATACCGAGAAGCCGGATGCCCTTGGATACGGGAAATAGAGGTTCGAGCAAGGAAAGACTGAGGCGCTCGAGTTCGCCGCGGGTTTCGACGGGATGCCCCGTTTGGCTTCGCGTGATCAGCTGGAAATCGGTATATTTGACCTTCAAAGTCACCGTCCGTCCGCGAATGCCGGCGCCTTCGCAATGGCGCCAAAGCTTTTCAATGATTGGAGCCAGGGCCTCGCGCGCATCCTCGAAGGTAAACACGTCGGTGAAGAAGGTATTTTCCGCACCGATGGACTTGCGGATGCGGTTGGGGCGGACCGGCCGTTCGTCGGTACCTCTTGCAATCCAATAATAATAGGGCCCGGACTTCCCGAAGTGCCGCTGAAGAAAGACTAAAGTCTGCGCCTTAAGATCGAGTCCGGTTTCGATTCCGAGGCGATTCATCTTCGCCGTCGTCGCCGGGCCAATGCCGTGAAACCGTCCAATCGGCAAGGTCTGGACAAAGGCAGGTCCCATCTTGGGGGTGATGACGAAAAGCCCGTCGGGCTTCTTGTGATCCGATGCGAGCTTGGCCAAAAACTTGTTATAGGAAACGCCAGCGGAGGCGGTAAGGCCGGTCTCGGCTCGGATCCTTGCCCTGATTTCCTCCGCGATCTGGGTGGCATTGCCGATGCCCTTCGCATCTTCGGTGACATCGAGATAAGCCTCGTCGAGTGACAAGGGTTCAACGAGCGGGGTGTGCTCGGCAAAAATCGCGCGGATCTGGAGCGATACCTGCCTGTAGACCTCAAACCGCGGCTTCACGAAAATCAGATCCGGGCATTTCCGCTTGGCGGTGACGGACGGCATGGCAGAATGCACGCCGAATTTTCGCGCTTCGTAACTCGCGGCCGCCACGACACCCCGCTCCCGCGATCCTCCGACGGCGACCGGTTTGCCGCGCAACTCTGGATTGTCGCGCTGCTCTACGGAGGCGTAAAAAGCATCCATGTCGATATGAATAATCTTGCGCTGCGGCGTCACGTTTTGCGACGCAGCGGCAACACGGCGCTCTGCATCGTTGGAATTGTTTTCCTTTCGATCGGTATTCGCCGACAGCATTATTTTAGACTGGAAGGCCCGCCTGATTCCGGGACGCGACAGGGCCTCGTCGCGCTGATGTTGCCCTAATTCTTTTTTATCATAGAGTGTCATACCCCAGAAATATTGGGGAGCTTAATTGGGCTCATTTGCCAACTGTTTGAAATTTTTAAAATCGAACATTTGTCGCTGCATCCATTTACCCAAAAGGAGATTCAAGGATGAACGAGACAACCCTCAAGACCCAAAAACCCAATCTATTCGAGCTGTCCGGCTACGGGCTGCAAGTCACCTATTCGCTAAGCAGCTTCGAGGGACCTCCACAATTCAATTTTCATGATGCGACACAGAGCAAGCTGTTCAAGGGCGACCAGATTCGAACCGTTGAAACAGAACTCGGTACGCTCGTAAGCGTCACCATCAATCTCACCGTCGACTCAGGCTCCACCACATTCACGCTCGTCGTGCCCTCAGTCAATTTGCGCGGGACAGAGTCCGTGCAGATCGAGACGGTCGGAATAACAACTCTGCACAAGACATCGATCATTGGGCCGCCGAATGGGCAGACCGATTTTTACACCGTCCAGGCGCTGCGGGGAACTGCGGCCAAGGTCGCCTTTTAATTGCTTTGTTGCTGGCCGGCGCGTCTTTGCCGCGTCGGCCCTTCACCGCGGGGCTCGATATACGCTTTTGCCCTGCAGCCCCTCGTGGGAATGATGTAGATTCAAAACACCGCGTGGGGCGGCGCGGAGGTTTTCGGACACGCTGGCGCCGGCGTCGCCTTTTGCAGGCGTCACGCCACCATCGGCCAGCCAGAGCGCCCCCGTCACATAGCTTGCCTCGTCGGATGCCAGGAAAGCAAAGATGTTGGCGATTTCCTCGGGCGTTCCCCGACGGCCTAAAGGTATTCCGTCGCCGATTTTTCGCTGCCCCTCGAGCGGGATGGGGCTTTGGTCGCCGCGCGTCCAGGCTGTATCGATGGCGCCGGGGCAAACGCAATTGGCGCGAACACCATACCGGGCCTGCTCCAAGGCGACGCCCTTCATGAAGGCGTGCAAGAAACCCTTGGAACCACCATAGGGCGTAAACATCGGAGATCCGTTCAATCCGGCCTCCGAACCTGTGCTGATAATGTTGCCGCGAGTCTCGCGCAGATGCGGCAACGCGAATTTGGTCATGAGGAACGCGGTGCGAATATTGTTTCTGAGCGTCCGGTCGAAATCCTCGATCCGGTAGGCGTCGGTCGTGGCGTTGGCAATGAAGATGCCTGCATTGTTGACCAGCACGTCGATGCGACCGAAACGGCGGAGCGCAAGCTCCACCAAGGCCCCGGCCTCGGCTTCTTCGGCCAAGTCGCCGAGATAGGCGTCGGCCTCCCCGCCAATTGCAACGATCGCCTCGGCCACTTTCTGCACGGGATCCGTCGGCAGCCCGCCGAGCACGAGGCGCGATCCTTCACGTGCAAATTTATGGGCAATTGCCTCCCCTATGCCCGTTCCGGCACCGGTGATGATCGCAACTTTATTTTCGAGCCTCATCGCAGCATTCCCTCTGTCTTGCGGAAATCATGACCTATTTCTGCAGAACGCCGCATGGAACCGAAATGTCCTTGATCAAATGAATGGCAAAGTCAGCAAAGGCGGCGGAAGGCGATTGTGGCCGCCTTTGCAACAAGGCTGCATTTCCTTTACGGTAGTATGAAACAGCCGGAAGAGTTGGGAAGGAGGCGTCATCATGACAGGTTCTCCTATGGGGGGCGCCGTGAACGGTCCGCGCTCGATCGCCTTGATCGGGCCCTATGGAAGCGGCAAATCGACCTTGTTCGATGCCCTGATGAGTGCCGCGGGCGCGCCTCCCAAGCGATCAACCGACAGCCGCAAGCGGGTGATGAGCACTGAGGTGCGGCTCGGTCACTGCTCGTTTCTTGGCGACCGCTGGTCGATTCTAGATTGTCCCGGTTCGGTTGAATTTTCCTTCGAGACGGAAGGGGCCCTGACAGCGGTCGATCTTGCCGTGGTGGTCTGCGAACCCTCGGCCGGACGGACGTCCAGCCTGCCGCTCCTCTTGAAGCTGCTCGAAGACTACCAGCTTCCCCATCTTGTTTTTGTCAATAAGATCGACACGCTGTCAGGGCCTCTCGACGATACGCTCGCGGCGCTCCAGACGCATTCGAAGTACCCGCTGGCGCCCCGGCAATTGCCGATTCGTGAAGGCGACTCGATCATCGGCTATGTCGACGTCGTGCGGGAACGGGCTTTCCGCTACCGCACCGACCAAGGCTCCGAGGCGATCGAGCTGCCCTCCGACCTGCGCGAACACGAAAAAGCCGCGCACGATGGATTGGCCGAAGTGCTGGCCGACCAGGACGATGCTCTCCTGGAAAAGCTTCTCGAAGAGATCGAGCCGACGACGACCGAACTTTATCAGCAATTGCACAAGGACCAGGCCAGCGGCACCATCGTCGAAGTGCTGCTGGGTTCGGCGGCACGGGGCCAAGGCATACTGCCCTTATGGAAGACGTTGCGGCACGACGTGCCCAGTGCGGCCGAAACCGCCAGCCAGCGCGGCGTGGCGCCTGGAGATCAGCCGCTGGTTCAGATTTTCAAAACGATCCAGACGGGCAAGCTCTCCTATGGCCGGGTCTGGCGCGGCCTCCTCCGCGACGGCGCAACCTTCGATGGAACCCGCGTCGGCGGTCTTCACCGCTATGCCAGCGGCGAAGCGCTCCGGGTGCCGGAAGCCGAGGCCGGAGAATTGGTCGCGCTCGGCCGCCTCGAGGGCGTGGCGACGGGAGCCGTCCTCGGCAACCCGGGCCCCACGGCCGCGCTGCCCTATCCCGCGCCGCCTCCGCCGGTCTATGCGCTTGCGATCACCACCAAAGACCGCAAGGACGATGTCAAACTTTCCGGTGCCTTGCATAAGCTCGTCGCGGAAGATCCGGCTCTCAGCATCGAGCACGACGTAGAAACCGGCGAGACGCTGCTCAGGGGACAGGGCGAAATCCATCTCAATGCCGCGCTCGAACGTCTCGCCTCGGTCTATAATTTGCAAATCGCGACCGCGCCGCCGAAGATTGCGTTCAAGGAAACAATCAAGCGCCACGTGTCGCAGCATTCGCGGGTGAAACGCCAAACCGGCGGCCATGGCCAATTCGCCGACGTCAAGCTAGAGATCGAGCCGCGCGCCCGGGGCGAGGGGTTCCTATTCACCGACAAGATCGTCGGCGGCGCGGTGCCCAAGCAATATATTCCCGCTGTGCGCGAAGCCGCCGAGGAAGCGATGCAAAAGGGCCCGAACGGCTATCCGGTCGTGGACGTTTCGGTCACCCTGGTCGATGGCACGTTCCACGCCGTGGACAGCTCCGACATGGCATTCAAGAGCGCGACCCGGCTGGCGATTGCCGAAGGGCTTGCCAAAGCCGAGCCGGTGTTGCTGGAGCCGATCGAACATGTGACGGCGAGCGTTCCCAACACTTTTACCGCCGCCGCTCAACGGCTGCTGACCGGCCGGCGCGGCCAGATTCTCGGTTACGCGGAACGACCCGGCTGGCCCGGCTGGGACGATGTCGAAGCCCTGGTTCCGGCCGCCGAACTCAATGACTTCATCATTGAGCTGCGCTCCGACACGATGGGCCTTGGACAGTATCGCCGCCGCTTCGATCATCTTGCGGAAACCCGCGGCTTCACGTCTTAGGGCATCCAAGCCTATAAGCCATTCAAAGCTTCGCGTGTCGGCGCCACCGGCGCACCGATCACGCTCGTGGTTTCCGGCTGCAACGGCTATATCAGCGCAGCATTGTCTCCCACCCTCGGACATCGGCCATGGGCCCTCCCTCGAAGGAAGCTGTTTCAGACCTTGCGAGCCGCAGCTTTGCTTATCACGTCGAAGCTGACCAGCGCGGCGAAAGGCTCGACCGCTTTCTTGCGGCGCAGGCGGCGGCCGCGGAAACCAATCTGTCGCGCACGCGACTCAAAACCCTGATCGAGGCGGGCCAGGTTTCGATCGACGGCGCGACCGTGACCGACGCGAGCCTCTTGCTGCGTGCCGGCCAAATCGTCGGCCTGCAAGTGCCGGCCCCCGTCGATCCGGTGCCCAAGGGAGAGGCGATCGATCTTTCGATCGTCTACGAGGACGACCACCTCTTGGTGATCGACAAACCGGCCGGGCTCGTCGTCCACCCGGCCGCCGGACATGAAGACGGGACGCTGGTCAATGCGCTGATCGCGCATTGCAGAGCCAGCCTCTCGGGAATCGGTGGTGTGAAAAGGCCCGGTATCGTGCACCGGCTCGACAAGGACACGTCTGGCCTTTTGGTGGTGGCCAAGACCGACGCAGCCCATCAAGGTCTCGCCAAGCTCTTCGCCGATCACGGGAAAACCTTGGCCCTCACGCGCGAATATCTGGCCTTTGTTTGGGGCGTTCCCGCGCGGCCGTCCGGCACTGTCGATGCTCCGCTCGCCCGTCATGCCACGGATCGCCAAAAGATCGCGGTTGTGAAGGGCGAACGCGGGCGCCATGCGGTGACCCATTGGCGGCTGATCGAAAGCTTCGCCGGAGAGGCAAGCCTTATTGCCTGCAGGCTGGAGACCGGAAGAACCCATCAGATACGGGTCCACATGGCGCACAGCGGACATCCAGTCCTTGGCGATCCCGTTTACGCGGCCGGCTTCAAAACAAAGGCGGCGCGGCTGCCAGAGGCCGCGCAAGCGCGCCTCAAAAGCCTTTCCCGGCAGGCCTTGCATGCGGCGGTGCTGGAGTTTCCGCATCCCGTGACAGGTGTGCAATTGCACTTCGCGAGCCCCCTGCCGAAGGATATGCAAGAGCTGCGGACATCCCTCGCGGGTGAACGCGCGCTTTGACGGGCCCAAATTCCAACCTCTGTCGCCCGTCGGGAAGGCCCATCATGGTCACCCAATAACAAAGCTGTGATCCTTTGCTTGTTTCGCTCAAGGTTTCACGCTTATTTTATCTCTAGGATGAAACTTCGCGGTCAACATTGCGATAATTTAACTTAACGGAAAGAAGCCGGGAACATCGCTTTTGTACAATAATCTCCTCATTGGAGGAGGAATATTGCTAATCTTTAATGTGAATGCGTTGAATTGCCCCCTTCCGGCCATCACGGGGGCGGTTTATATTGTTCGATCGCATGGCCGACAGTTTATGTGGCCGGTTAAGAACCCGCTAAACAGGGGTTCTAAGGAGAATCTGCAATGAGTGCCGCGCTGCCGATGATTTCAGGTGAAAGTGGGCTCGCTCGCTATCTCAACCAAATCAGACGGTTCCCAATGCTGGAGCCGCAAGAGGAATATATGCTCGCCAAGCGCTGGCGCGAGCACGAGGATCCCGACGCCGCGCATAAGCTTGTGACCTCGCATCTGCGGCTCGTCGCCAAGATCGCGATGGGTTACCGCGGCTATGGTCTGCCGATCAGCGAAGTGGTCTCCGAAGGCAACGTCGGCCTCATGCAGGCCGTCAAGCGCTTCGAGCCGGACAAAGGGTTTCGCCTGGCGACCTATGCCATGTGGTGGATCCGAGCGTCGATTCAAGAATATATTTTACGGTCCTGGTCGCTCGTGAAAATGGGCACCACCGCGAGCCAGAAGAAGCTTTTCTTCAATCTGCGCCGGGCCAAAAGCCAGATCTCCGCGCTTGAGGAAGGCGATCTGCGGCCCGATCAGGTCAAGACGATCGCGCACCGGCTGGGCGTCAGCGAACGCGATGTCATCGATATGAACCGGCGGATGTCGGGAGATGCCTCCCTGAACTCCCCCTTGCGCGACGAAAGCGAAGGCGAATGGCAGGATTGGCTTGTCGATGACAACGTCAGCCAGGAGCATAGTCTGGTCGAACGGGAAGAAAGCGACAATCGCCTCGGCGCCCTTCAAACCGCGCTCAGCGTGCTGAACCCGCGCGAGCGGCGTATTTTCGAAGCCCGCCGGCTCGCCGACGATCCGATGACGCTCGAAGCCTTGTCCGACGAATTCGATATTTCGCGCGAGCGGGTTCGCCAGATCGAAGTCCGGGCGTTCGAAAAGATTCAATCCGCCGTCAAAGCGGGCGTGGCCAAGATCGAAACGCTCCAACGCGGACGAATCGATAACCCCACCGCGCCGGTTTAAGCAGATTTCGTTCGAGGAGATCGCCGAGCTTTGGCAAGAGCTCGGCGAAAATAGCCCCGCCTCGCCTACGATGATAGGGCGACCCGCCTTGATCACGGCCCGCGGGTCTGGCTTGATGATCGCCAGAAACTGATTTTCCGGATATTTTGAGTTGTTGAAAGGGCCGCGCCCCGATTTCCGCGCGCGCATAAAAATTCGTCCCGCGCCGACCCCTCAAAGCATCGCGCTATGCTTTATTTCCTGCAGTCTCCGCCCTATAGAAAGCTCACCCAAGGGCAGATCGCGCCAGCGGCGGAACTCGCGCAGGCGGCGGCGACTGGATGCCAACGACAAGTAGCGGAGACGGGACCGAATGGCGGGACATAGCCAGTTCAAGAACATCATGCATAAAAAGGGCAAGCAGGATGCAATTCGCTCCAAGCTGTTTTCCAAGCTCGCCCGCGAAATCACCGTTGCCGCGAAAATGGGCCTCCCCGATCCTGCCATGAATGCTCGGCTGCGTGCCGCTGTGATCGCGGCCAGGGCCGAGAACATGCCGAAGGACAATATCGAGCGGGCCATCAAAAAAGCGTCCGGGGCAGACGCTGAGACCTATGACGAGGTTCGCTACGAGGGCTATGCGCCGGGAGGGGTCGCCGTCATTGTCGAAGCTCTCACCGACAATCGCAACCGGACCGCCGGCGAAGTACGCTCCTATTTCACCAAGGCGGGCGGCTCGCTCGCTGAGACCGGCGCCGTTTCCTTCCTTTTTGATCATGTCGGCGTCATCGAATTTCCGGCAAAAGCGGCTTCCGAGGACGCCATGATGGAAGCGGCGATCGAAGCCGGAGCCGAAGACGTGCAGTCCAGTGAGGAGGGTCACGAGGTGATAACCTCGCTGGAAGGGCTACGCGAGATCGCGCAGGTGCTCGAGGCCAAATTTGGCGAGCCACGCAAGTCCAGCCTGATCTGGAAGCCTCAAAACATGGTCAACGTCGATGACGAAGCGGGCGAAAAAATACTACGGCTCGTCGGCATGCTCGAAGACAACGACGACGTGCAAAACGTCTATTCCAATTTCGAGATTTCCGACGCCCTCATGGCCAAACTCGCCAGTTGAACGCCTCAAGCCGTGGCTTGTTGGGGAATGGTCTCTTCCGATAGATCGGCGGTTGCTTGGTTCGGGGTGGCTTCGTCCGGGTTGACCGCCATGCGGATGATGGCCGCCCCGATATCATTGATTTTCTGGCGCAGGATCTCATTCTCCTCGCGCTGCAAAAGGGCGGCGCTGGCGGTTTGCGGCGACGTCGCCGCATGCAGGGCTGCCAGTTCGCGGGCCAGGCCATCGCATGTGCGTCGGGCTGCCTCAAGCGCATCTTGCGAGGCGGCATGCGCGGCGCGAAGCCTCTCGATCTTTTCAACATAGCCACGTTCGGTGGCGCGCGCCGTTTCAACCTGCAGCTTGCGATGCTGAATGAGATCCTTTTCCCGCTTGGTTGCGGCTTCCAAAGCCTCTTCCCGATCGGCAATTCTCGCCGCCGCTGTCTTAAGAGTGACTTGGTCGGCTTGATGCTGAAGCTGCAGGGTGGCAACTTCCCTCTCAAGATGCTCGACCTTGGCGCTTTGAGTTAGCAGCGCCTGCTTTTGGTGGACCGCCGAGGTCTCAAACACAGTCAAAGCGTGCCGCTGTTTTGCCGCCAGCGCTCGCGCGGTCGCGAGTTCGTCCCGCAGCGCGGCGAGTTCAGCTTCTTTTCTTTTGAGGAGACCGCTGGCGTCATACACCTCCTTCCCCGTCGCCGCGAGTTCGGCGGAGGATTCGGCCAACGCGCGTTTCAGCGCGGAAAATTCGCTGTCGGCGTCGCTCGTTTGCTGGGAAAGCGCGACAAGGTCCGCCTCCTGCGCAGCAATCACCGCCGCGCGGTGCCCGAGTTCGGCCATATGGGCAGCATTCGTCGAGCTCAGCTTTTCAACTTTCTGCTCAAGCTGTCTGTATTCGACCGCAAATTCGGCCCTCAGAAGATCGCGACCGGCGACGATTTCCGCGGGCGAAAGCGGAACCAGCATCTCAAGCCGCCGCGTCGACAGCCTGATCGCCCGCCGCCAGAACGCCGGGGCGATCGCCAGAGCCAGCAGCCCTGCGATCAGAAACCCGAGCGTGAAAACCAATGCTTGTTCAATCACATCGCTGCCTGCTCATTCCGTCGCCGCGCGCCAAGCCTAGGAAAGAAACCGGAAAAAGCCAATCGGTTTCACAAAAATCCCTATCAGCTTTGATTTTACACTGAAATGATCGTGAATAGAACCGACGGTGTACAAGTCCGTCTTTGGCCCGATCGGCTCGAAAGTTCGTTTGGGGCTCGATTCGCTTGACCGGGGCCCAAGTACGGTCCCAACAGGAAATGGGACCGTAAGGCGGGGAAGCGGCAAAATTAGGTTAGCTTAACCTTAAAGCTTAATGCCGAGGGACTCGGAGAAAATATTCAAATCGTCAGCAAAACGCTGCCCGACGCCGATCAAAATCCCGGAAAACCGCACACGACGCGGATCTCGGAAGGGCGCCCTCATCAGCGCCAAAAATGATCAAATGCTTCGCGCGCGTGAACTCGTCAGAAGGGGTTCCAGGTCGAATTGGGGGTAAACTTCAAATAGCTGACATTGAAACCGAGACGTGCGCCAATTCCGGACCGGATCGGAACAACATAAACCTCGTCATTGACCAGCGCCGTCATCCCGAAGCCCCCGATCAGATAGGCCGAGCCGTCGACGCCCCCATAGCGGCGGAAGATCGCTTGGGTCGAAGGTAGATTATAAACGAGCATCATGGTCCGGTCGCCGTCCGCGCCGGCATCGAAGCCAAGCGACGGGCCCTGCCAGAACACTTTCAGATCTCCGGCATTGCGGGTGTACATGACGCCCTCGCCATAGCGCAGCCCGCCAATGAATGCTCCCCCTGCTTCCTGGCCTAAGACATAGCCATTGGGCTTGCCCCAGCGCTTGGTGGCTGCCTCGACGATGTCGGCAAGTCCACGCGAGACCGATCCGAAAAAGCGATGGCCATTGGCGACAATTTCGTTCGAGGAGAATTCACCCGGCCGACCGTATTGCGGATCCGGTTCCGCCAAAACAGTCTTTGCACGAAGAACCGAAACGCCGGCGGCAAAAGCCGCCAATTTCAGCGCCATTTCTCTTCGCGATTGCATAATTTGGTCCTCCGCCTAGAGCCCCATCCCACAAGGGGTTTTTGGGATGGGATGCACCAAAACAAACAAAAAGGAGCAGAATCGATTCACATGGAACGATGATGCTTCATGTTCCGCGACCAAGCCCATGGCCTGTATCGGTGCGGCCACTGCACCGAGCTTTGAGGCAATGGAGTTAATGAAGGATTGACGCACGCCGAGGTATTATCGTGTCATCAACAAGGCGAAGCTGTGCCGCGTGCAGAAAGCGGTCGTGGCTCGCACCAGTTCAGGCCGGCCCCGCGATCGATCGAGGGTCGCCCCAGGCAACAAAGGCTCCATTTCGAAACTGCGTGTCGGCCTTTCCATATCGGAGCGGATGCTTTTCTTCGTCGACAACAATACCGCCCGCGGCGCGCAACACCGCATCCCCCGCCGCCGTGTCCCATTCCATGGTCGCGCCGAAGCGTGGATAGACGTCGGCGTCCCCCTGAGCCAGGACGCAAAACTTCAGCGATGAGCCTGCCGCACGGCGCTCCTTGATGGGGAGTTTGGCGAGAAACCCTTCCGTCAGGGGATCCCGGTGCGAGCGACTCATCAACGCCGTTAAACCAAGCGCCGGGGCAGACCGCACATGAATGACGCGACGAGCGGAACGCGGAGGCAGCGGCGCGCCCGGCGCGACAGTGCAGACACTGGCGGTGGTCCCGCCGATCCAGAGCTGGTCCAACGCGGGAGCGTAGACAACGCCCGCACAAGGCGCCCCATCGATAATCAAGCCTATGTTGATCGTGAATTCGCCATTGCGGCTCAGAAATTCGCGGGTGCCGTCGACGGGATCGACCAGGATGAAGCTCGACCCGATGACCGGTCTTTCGCCGCGCGACATGGCTTCCTCGGCCAAGGCCGGCAAATCCGGCAGGCGCGCCGCAAGACGCTTCAGGATGATCGCTTCGGCAGCCTCGTCGGCGTCACAAACGGGGCTCGTATCGACCTTGCTTCTGACGTGGCTGTCGACACCATAGACGGCCATGACCGCGACCCCGGCCTCGATTGCGATTTCCGCAAAGACATCCGCCACGGCATCGCGATCGATTGATTCCCCGCCATTGATCTGATTCACGTGTTGCCAGTTACCCTGCTATTTCGCGCGGCTTTATGATTTGTGACGACAAATTTGAAATATGTGCGCATTGCGACGGAAGCAATTTACATTTGCCCCGGCCCGATCGAAAAATCCAATTGTATTCTTGCAAAAGAACACACTGAGCGCTGCGCTCTTCACGCTTGGGCCGCGATCTTTCGGTCCGACGATTTGTTAACCTATTGTTCGCACATTGAAGCGGGTCAGGCTCAGCCGGCTGCGCCGCGTGACCTGGGTCGCTGGCCCCCTTCGAGGGGGCGGCCCTGCCCCGAGGAGCAGGGCATCAGGGAATAACTAAGAATGCGCTGCAATCGTCATGAGTCCCCATGTCCCGGCCACGCCGTGCCGAGGGCCTAGAGCGCTTCCCGATCAGATGGAATCATCTGATCGAAAAGGAAACGCTCAAGTTCAACGAGTGGGAGCATGTTCTGATCGAAAAAGTCGGTCAACTTTTTCGGAACATGCTCTAGCTTTGAAAATCTTTGCGCCAAGAATGGATGAATTATGACGCTGTTTGCCATCGACCCCCTCGATCTCGCCGCGCTTCTTTGCTCGCGGGTGTGCCATGACGTGATTAGCCCCGTCGGCGCCATTATTAACGGCCTAGAGGTTCTCGAAGAGGAAAAAGATGCGGAAATGCGCGGTTTTGCCCTCGATCTCATCAAAAAAAGCGCCGAGACCGCGTCCGCTCGCCTGCAATTTTGCCGCCTGGCCTTCGGCGCAGCCGGTTCGGCTGGAGCCTCGATCGATACAGGGGAGGCCGAAAAGGTCGCGCGCGGTCTGTTCGGCGTCGAACGCACGGAACTCGTGTGGAATGCCCCGCGCCTTCTGATGCCCAAGAACATAGTGAAACTGGTCTTGAATTTGTGTCTCATCGCGGCCGCGGCGATCCCGCGCGGGGGCGTTATCACGGTCACTCTGGCTGGCGGCGAAGAAACAAGCATTCTGATCACGGCTGCCGGGCCAAATGCCAAGCTTGGCGGCCATGTGGCGCCGCTCCTCGCCGGAAATCCGAATCACAATTCGGTCGACCCACAAGGCATTCAAGCCTTTTATACCGGCCTCGTGGCAAAAGCCGCGAATATGACCCTCGGCGTCACGGCCGTTTGCGATCTCGTCACGCTCGAAGCCGAGTCTCAACCGGCGATCGCGACCGCCGAAGCGGTGGGGTAAGCCCGAGCTCCGGTTCGATCGGCGCGGAAATATTGATGCGGAAATATCAGCCGACAAGTTTTGCCGACGCGAATCGCGGTCGACTCACGCCGTGATTCGTTCCTCGTCCTCGCTCGGCTCGCGCAGAACATAACCCCGGCCCCAAACCGTCTCGATGTAATTGCGGCCGTCGCTGGCATTCGCGAGTTTCTTGCGCAATTTGCAGATGAAAACATCGATGATTTTCAGTTCAGGTTCGTCCATTCCGCCATAGAGGTGGTTCAGAAACATTTCTTTTGTCAGGGTTGTCCCCTTGCGGAGCGAAAGCAGCTCCAGCATCTGATATTCCTTGCCAGTCAGATGGACCCGGGCGCCAGCAACCTCGACGGTTTTCTGGTCAAGGTTGACGATCAGATCGCCGGTCGCGATCACCGATTGCGCATGACCCTTGGAACGCCGCACGATCGCATGGATGCGGGCGACGAGCTCGTCCTTGTGGAAAGGCTTGGTGAGATAATCGTCGGCGCCGAACCCTAGCCCCTTGACCTTGTCCTCGATGCCGGCGAGGCCCGAAAGAATGAGAATCGGCGTTTTGACTTTGGCAACCCGCAAAGTGCGCAACACCTCATAGCCCGACATGTCGGGAAGGTTCAGATCCAGCAAGATGATGTCATAATCATAGAGCTTGCCGAGATCGATCCCTTCCTCGCCGAGATCCGTCGCATAGACGTTGAAATTCTCGGATTTGAGCATCAACTCTATGCTTTGCGCTGTCGCGCTGTCGTCTTCAATCAATAAAACGCGCATGTGAGGTCCCAGCCTTCCCCCCGTCGGTCGCCTTGACGGCGCGCAAGATCGTTTAAAGTCCACCGCCGCGGCTGTTCAGCCAGTGGTCCAGCGATGGGTTGCTCGCTACGAATTCCGTAACCTTAACGGGCAATGGTTAACAAAAAGCATTCCCTTACAAAGATGGTGAGAAGTCGGCATCGCCATCCTGCTGGGGTCAGAAGGCCGATTCGTCCCCCGACCCTTGCCATCCTGGCAAACCAAGCTTGCGCGACGAAGAATTCCTCACGCACTGTCAGGCTTTACGAATACGCGTCTGATTGGACCTGCCCCGAGGCCCCGCGGCGTCCGCCCCTGCCTGGCGCGGCCGAATCGGGACGATTGCAACTATATACATCGACCGCGGTGGCGGAAGATTTTCGACTGCTCATGCCACAGGTAACGAATGGGCAACCTTACTGCGGCAGAGTTGGTTCGCGCAGAAAATCCCGCTGGTTATCGGCTTTGGGCAGGGCTTCGAAGATTGCAAATATGTGCGTTTCGAAACCCAAAATAGCAAAGCCTTGAGATATGAAGCCAATCCGACTGGGGATCACGGAGCGGGGATCAAGCCTGCGTCTTGGAGTTGAAATATGAAGTCGCGGGATACACTTGCACGCCTTAGGCGCTTTCAGGTCGACGAAACACGTCGTCGCGTTGCCCAAATCGAAACAATGATCCACGAGTTTTCCAGAATGGCGCGGGAACTCGATCGCGAAATCGCTGTGGAAGAACAGCGGGCCGGCATCTCGGATATGTCCCATTTCGCCTACCCGACCTACGCCCGCGCCGCCCGCGCGCGGCGCGACAATCTGCATCGATCGGCGGAAGAATTGATGAGCCAGCTCGACGAGGCGCGGCATTTCCTCGACGAAGCCCTGATCGATCTCGGCAAATCGAGAAGTCTCGAGGGCCGCGACAAGGGATCCGAACCGGACGCCGAAATCGACGCCGAAACAACCAAAACTCCGGCTGTGCATTTACGACGGATCGAAGCCTAGCCGTTTCCCCGGCTGTTTTCTTAAACTGACCCCTTGCGATCCGAACACGCATCGTGCAGGGATGCCGCCTGAACAGGCGGGGTCTCTCATCGAGGCGCGGGGCAGCCATCGTGTCCGGACAATAATGAAGCGCATTCTTGATTTTTTCTGGCCGCTTGTCGGCGTTGCCGCAGTTGCCGTTTCGCTCTGGCTTTTGTACCGGGAGTTTAAGGGCGCCTCGGTCGGGCCCGAGGTGTGGGACCATTTAAAATCGATTTCGCTGACGCATTACCTGCTTGCGATCGCATCCACCCTCGTCGCTTACGGGGCGCTCGCCTGGTACGATCGCATTGCTCTGCTTCATCTCGGCGTCAAGCATATTTCCTGGCTGTTTATCTCCTTATGTTCCTTCACGACCTATGCTATCGCGCATAACATAGGAGCGACCGTTGTGTCTGGCGCCATGGTCAGGTACCGGGCCTATCATTCGAAAGGGTTGAGCGCGGCGCAGGTCGCTGTGCTCGTCGCGGTCTGTTCGCTGACGTTCTGCCTTGGTACTTTGCTGCTCGGCGGCTTCATTTCGCTGTTGGAGCCCCATCAATTGAGCCGTTTCGGCAAGCTTTTGCCGGATTATCTGAAAGTTTTCACAAATCCGACGACAGCCCGGATCGTTGGCGCGGTGATGCTGGGGACCGTCGCGATCTATGTGATCGGCTCGGTGTTCAACTTCAAGCCGCTGATCATCAAGGGCTTTCGGCTTGAATATCCAAAGCCCGGCATTGCCCTTCGGCAACTCCTTGCGGCGCCGCTCGAACTTCTCGGAGCGGCCGGTATTATCTATTTCGCTTTGCCCGAGGCCGGAAATCCCGGCTATTTTGTCGTTCTCGGGGTCTTTCTCGCCTCCTTTTCGGCAGCCCTCATGTCCAACGCGCCCGGCGGATTGGGTGTCTTCGAACTTTTTTTCATTACCGCGATGCCGGCAATGCAAAAAACCCAGGTCCTCGCGGCCCTGCTCGTGTTCCGGCTTTTCTATCTGATCATTCCCTTGGCGATATCGATCTTCATTATCCTTAATTTCGAGCGCAACAGGCTGAAGGAAGTGCTTCATCACGAAGACCCGCAGGCGGACGTCAAGGTTAAGTCGAGCCCCGACCGGAAGCAGGCGGGCGTCCCTTAAGGTCTGAATTTCACAATTTGCCGGCGTGAGAGCCACAGCATTGGGGGTGGGGATAGCCCGCGCCTTATCGAAGGCCACTAGCCTCCGGCCGTCTTAAAACTACGCCCCGCCATCCCATTACTGACAAGGCATAGATCTGCAGAAGCTAAAACTTTAATGACAAAATAAATAAAGATTCGATTATTCAAACAATAAACCAAGTTTACATTGGTTTTCTTGCTGAATATATGGCCGTTTTTTCATCACATACTCCATGCACACATTACGAAGCTCAAGCCTTTGAGCTTCTTTATTCCTCAGCATGGGGTATGAGTATTGAAGAATATTATCCTTGTGATACTCGGTTTTCTTGTATGTACCGCCACCGCGCAAGCGCAAAGCTGGACCGGAAAAGCCTCCTACTACCGCGGGCGTGGTCAGATGAGTTGCGCCCACCGCTCGCTGCCGTTCGGAACGCATGTGCGGGTGACCAACCAATCGAACAACCGCTCGGCCGTGCTGGTGGTCAATGACCGAGGACCTTTCATCCATGGTCGCATCATCGACGTCTCGACCGGAGCCGCCGATGTCTTGGGTTTTCGTCATGCCGGCATAGCGAAAGTGATGGTCGAGACGGTGCCTGACTAGCTGCCTGCGCCCAACGCCGCAGCGCTCCCGTTCTAGAGCAGGATCGGTCCCACATCGCCGACCACGGTGGTTCCCGGCAACAGACCGCGGGCGCGGGCTTCGATCTTAAAGTCCGATCCGCTGCCGGTGATCTCGAACAGATGGTAGGCGGCCCGCTGATGCGGCGTGCCGCGAACGACGGAGGCGGAAGGCACGCCGACCACGGGTACGAGACCTTTTGGTCCTTTCATTCGCCCCAGGCACTGCCTGTGATTATGGCCGTGGATGATCAGTTCGGCGCCCACGCGGCGGATCAGCGACGCAAAACCGCGCGCGTCCTGAAGACCCCGCCCCAGCGACGAGGCCGTCGCCTGCGGCGGATGGTGCAGCATCACGACCCGCACAAGACCTTGGCGAGCGGTTTCCGCGAGGAGGATTTCCGCGGCGTCAAGCTGCGCGGCGCCCAAATAGCCCGACGCGACGAACAAGGGCATTGGGACGCCCGATGACAAACCGATCAGGGCGACCGCGCCGCGGACCCGCAAATAGGGGAATTGCGCGCCATTGTGCTGCGCCTCGCCGCGTGTCCAGGGCGCGAAAGTCCGCGCCAAATCGGGCAATGATCCTCGCACATAAGCGTCGTGATTGCCGGGCACGAAGCTCACATCTGCCGGTTCGCCTAAGGTATCGAGCCAGTTTCGGGCAATCTGGAATTCGGCCGGCAGTCCGATATTGGAGATGTCGCCGGTCATCGCGATATGGCTGGGATGATGCGCCTTCATATCGCGGACGATCTGATCAAGCGCCGTCATGTCGTGGATGCGCGAGCGGGAGCGTGTCCAGTTCAAATAGCCGGTGACGCGTTTGCCGATGAGTTCTCGGCGGCGGGGGCGCGGCATGGGTCCGACGTGGGGGTCGGACAAATGGGCAAGAAGGAAATTCACGCGGCCAGTTTGTCCGCTCCGCGCGGCGCGTCAAGCGGCGCCGGTGAGAATAGATGTCGCCAACAGAATGGCGCCCTTAAGAATGATTTGCAACACCGTCCGCAGAAAAGGCAGCGTTATGGCGGGCTTTTCCAGTTTGCTCCGTCTTGGTCATCCCCGATAGTTCGGCATGGCCGTTCTTGCCGCGGGAGTTTGATTTTTGTAATTGGAAGGCTTCTAACAAGGCGGCGAGGCGGGCGCGGACTCGCCGTCACCACGAATTGACTGGCGCGGGACAATCGTTTCTCTACCATTCAGAATCAATAAAAATACAAATTCGCAAATAATTGAACGGTGGCTCATGGCTTTTTTAAACCGCTCGGTCCTCATTGCGGGGGCCCGCGTGATGGCGATTATCTTGGCCGGCGCCCATCTCGGAGCCGGGCCGTTTAGTTCCGGCACGGTCAAATACGTCCTAGAGCTGTTTACAAGCCAGGGTTGTTCTTCCTGTCCACCGGCGGATCTATTGCTTGCCACCATGGCGCGACAGCCCGACGCCGTCGTCGTGTCCTTTCCCGTCGATTATTGGGACTACATCGGCTGGAAGGATACGCTCGCCTCGCCTGCCTTTACCGAACGGCAAAAGGCCTATGCGGCGGCACATCGGCAGGGACATGTCTATACGCCCCAGGTGATTGTGAACGGGCTTATCGATGTGGCCGGAAGCAATCGCGACGAGATTGGGGAAGCGATCCAGGAGAGCCGGGGCGTCGAAGGCGCCTTGAGCGTGCCGATGCACCTGTCCGAAGCCGGCGGCCGTTTTTCGGTCGAGGTCGCCCAGGGCGGCGGCGGTCCCGCGGGGGTTTTCCTGCTGCGAGTCGCCCGCGCCCGCACGGTTCAAATCAAGCGGGGAGAAAATGCTGGGCGCACTGTGACCTACACCAATGTCGTGCGCGCAATCGATCGGCTTGGCGATTGGAATGGCGAGACCACCACATTCGACATGCCGAGCTCGAATCGCGAGGGTGAAGGTTTTGTCGTTTTAGTGCAAAAGGGCACGCTGGAGCGTCCGGGCGTAATACTTGGCGCCGCCAAGACCGAAGGTTTGTGACGTATCGGCGACAAGCCAATCTGCCGCTCGAACCGGCCCTTTGCAAGCAGGAGCCCCGTGGCGCGGCGCATTTCCTCGAGTCCTCATGATTCATCAGACCCCGCTCATCGCGACGATTGTCGCAGGACTTGGCCTGGCCTTTATTCTGGGCCTCGTCGCCGTTCGGCTCCGTCTGTCCCCGTTGGTCGGCTATCTCTTGGCGGGTGTACTGATTGGCCCTTTCACGCCGGGCTTTGTCGCGGACCAGTCCCTTGCGAGCCAATTGGCTGAAATTGGCATCATCTTGCTGATGTTCGGGGTCGGACTTCACTTTTCGCTCGCCGATCTTCTTGCGGTTCGCGCGATCGCGGTGCCCGGAGCGATCGGCCAGATCGTGATCGCGACCCTTCTCGCCATGGCTCTTGCTTCGAGCGTGGGCTGGCCGCTGGGGACCGCGCTTATTTTCGGCTTGGCATTGTCGGTTGCGAGCACCGTCGTTTTGCTTCGCGCGCTCCAGGAGCGGCATCTGATCGAAAGCGAACGCGGCCGGATCGCGATCGGTTGGCTGATCGTCGAAGATTTGGTGATGGTCCTGGTGCTGGTTCTGCTGCCAGCGACGGCGGGTCTGCTCGGCGGCAAGAACGAAGGCAGCAGCCATCAAAGCAGCGGCGGCCTTTCCGCCCTCTTGCACGCCGATAGCATTTGGGCGGTACTCGGGGCCACCTTGGTGGAGGTTGCCGCGTTTGTCGGCATCATGCTCATCGTCGGGCGGCGGCTGATCCCCTGGATTCTGCACTTCACGGCCCATACCGGCTCACGCGAGCTGTTTCGCTTGGCCGTCCTCAGCATTGCGCTCGGCGTCGCTTTCGGCGCGGCGACCCTGTTCGGGGTCTCCTTTGCCCTGGGGGCATTTTTCGCCGGAATGGTCCTTGCCGAGTCGGCTCTCAGCAGCCAAGCGGCACGTGAAACGCTTCCCCTGCGCGATGCTTTCGCCGTGTTGTTTTTCGTGTCGGTCGGAATGCTGTTCGACCCCTCGATTCTGGTGCGCCAGCCCTTGCTGGTGCTTGGCACGGTTTCGATCGTCGTGATCGGAAAGTCGCTGGTGGCCCTTCTCATCGTTCGAGCATTCGGGCACCCCTTGGCGACGGCGCTGATGATATCGGCCAGCCTTGCCCAGGTCGGGGAATTTTCCTTTATTCTGGCCGGGCTCGGGGTCGGTCTCGGGCTTTTGGGCGAAGATGCCCGCGACCTGATTCTTGCGACGGCGCTGATCTCGATTCTGATCAACCCCTTGCTGTTCATCGCCCTCGATCGGTGGGAAGAGGCGCCAAAACCGTCAAAAGCGCCGCCGGCAAACGGTGGGCAAGCTTTAACCGAAGACCGGGCCATCCTGGTCGGTTATGGGCGGATCGGCCAAATTGTGGGCCAAGAGCTCGTCCGAAAAAAGCTGAAACTTGTCGTGATCGACGAACAGGCCGACGGGATGGAGCCGCTCCGAGAAGCCGGCGTCGAGACGATCATTGGCAGCGGAACGGATCCGAAACTGCTCAATTTGCTGCAGCTCGATACCGCGCGTTGGCTTGTTGTCACAATATCCGATCCGTTCGAAAGCGGCGATCTCGTCGAACGCGGGCGAGCTGCCAACCCGCAGCTGAAGATCATCGCGAGAGCCCATACCGATGCGGAAGCCGAATATTTGAAAAAGCTTGGCGCGGACCATGTGGTGACCGGCGAAGCGCAAATCGCCCGTGCCCTGGTCGCCCACATTGAGACCTCGTCTTAACAGGGCTACACGGCAGAGCACTCTCCCAACGCCGCCATGAATCCTCCCTTTTCCCGATCCCGGCCTCAGCCTATACAGGGGGCCCCCGCGCCTGTGCTTTTAATGCGGAACTGGCAGCAAGGAGTATCAACGCGCCATGATGAGCAATTTTTTTCGCGGTTGCGCCGCCGTTCAGATTCTTGCCGTCGCAGCCATTCTGGCAAGCAGCGGCGCGTCTATCGCGAGATCGGCCCGGCATAAGGAGACCAAACCCGCGCCAAAGGCCGAGCCAAAGCCGCCGGCAACGCCCGACGCGAAGAACAGCGGCAAGCCGGTGCAACTCGCGAGCTACGGGGATTGGGGTGTTTTTCTCGCGCAAGGCGCCAAATCCAAAACCTGCTATGCACTGGCCACGCCCAAGGATCGGGCTCCGGCTGCGTTGAAGCGCGACCCAGCCTATGTTTTTGTTTCCAGCCGCCCCGGCGAGAACGTCCGCGAGGAAATCTCGATCATCATGGGATTTCCGGTGAAGGAAGGCGCGCCTGTCCGCGCCGAGGTCGGCGGCGCCTCGTTCGATCTGATCGCCAAGGGGCCGAACCTATGGATCAAAAATCCCGCCGAAGAACCGCAATTTGTCGAAGCCTTGAAAAAGGGCTCGAAACTCGTCGTCCGGGCTCCCTCGCTAAAGGGCAATGTGACAAGCGATAGCTACCTCCTCGTCGGCCTTTCCCAGGCGCTCGACCGAGTTGGGAAGGAATGCCCATAAGGGCTTTTGCCCGGCGTTTTCGCATCCGGCGGCGCCATGGATCCTGCGGCATCAAGTAAGCGACGCATCCGCAGAATTGCTCGATCCTCCCGACGGGTTGGGAGTATGATGCAATTTGCTTGTCCCAGGCTCATCTTGGCGGCAAGGCGGATCGCGCGAACCTGCGGGCCATGGCCTGCATAGAAGAGTCGGGGATCCTCGGCAAACGGCGGCAGCCTTGTTCTGGGCCTGCCCTCTGGGAGGAGAGTAACCATGTCCGGTAAGATCTATCCTGTTGCGTCCGACTGGAGCAAACGGGCCTATATCGACAAAGCGAGATATAAGGATCTCTACGCCCGCTCGCTCGCCGATCCCGAGACTTTCTGGGCAGAGCAAGCATGGCGCATCGACTGGATGAAGCCTTTCACCAAGGTCAAGAATACGTCTTTCGGACCCGAATCGGTGTGGATCAAATGGTTCGAGGACGGAACCACCAATGTCGCGCATAATTGCATCGATCGGCATTTGCCCCGGCGCGCGGATCAGACCGCCATCATCTGGGAAGGGGACGACCCGAAAGACTCAAAACATATAACCTACAAACAGCTGCATGAGGAGGTCTGCCGCCTCGCCAATATCCTCAAGGCGCATGGCATCGGCAAGGGCGACACGGTGACAATCTATCTGCCGATGATTCCGGAGGCGGCTTACGCAATGCTCGCCTGCGCCCGGGTCGGCGCCATCCACTCGGTTGTCTTTGGCGGATTTTCCCCGGATTCGCTGGCCGGGCGAATTGACGGATGCCATTCGAAGCTGCTGATCACCGCGGATGAGGGGCTGCGCGGCGGCCGCAAGACGCCATTGAAGGCAAATGCCGACGAAGCCGCCGCAAAAAGCGGCGGAATCGTAAAGACCATGCTGGTCGTCCGGCATACCGGCGGCGAGGTCGAATGGACGCAGGGCCGCGATGTCTGGTATCACGAGGCCGTCGCCGAAGCCTCGACCAATTGTCCCTGCACCGAAATGGAGGCCGAAGATCCCCTCTTCATTCTCTATACGTCAGGTTCGACGGGCGCTCCCAAGGGGGTGCTTCACACGACCGCCGGCTATCTCGTCTACGCCTCGCTGACACATCAATATGTCTTCGACTACCACGAAGGCGATATTTATTGGTGCACCGCCGACGTCGGTTGGGTGACCGGCCATAGTTATATTGTCTACGGCCCGCTCGCCAATGGCGCGACCACTTTGATGTTCGAAGGGATTCCGACCTACCCGAGCATGTCGCGCTTTTGGGAGGTCGTCGATAAGCATCAGGTCAATATTTTTTACACCGCGCCCACCGCCGTCCGCGCCCTGATGCGGGCCGGCGAAGAGCCGGTCAAAGCCACAAGGCGCACGTCTCTTCGGCTGCTGGGCTCGGTTGGCGAGCCGATCAATCCGGAAGCCTGGGAATGGTACTATCAAGTTGTGGGGGACTCGCGCTGCCCGATCGTCGACACTTGGTGGCAAACCGAAACCGGCGGCATCCTCATTACGCCGCTGCCCGGCGCGACCGAGCTCAAGCCCGGCTCGGCGACGCTGCCATTCTTCGGCATCAAACCGGAAGTGGTGGACTTAGGAGGCGCTGTCCTCGACGGCCCCTGCTCCGGCAATCTGGTCCTGGCGGATTCCTGGCCAGGCCAGATGCGCACGATTTATGGCGACCACCAGAGGTTTGTCCAAACCTATTTTTCAACCTACCCGGGAAAATATTTCACCGGTGACGGCTGCCGGCGCGACGAAGACGGCTATTACTGGATCACCGGCCGGGTCGACGATGTGATCAATGTCTCCGGCCACCGGCTCGGCACCGCGGAAGTGGAAAGTTCATTGGTCGCCCATGAACTGGTCGCCGAGGCCGCCGTGGTCGGCTATGCGCACGATATCAAGGGCCAGGGCATCTATGCCTATGTCACCTTGATGATCGGGGTCGAGCAAAGCGACGAACTGCGCGCCGACCTCGTCGCCTGGGTCCGTAAGGATATCGGCGCGATCGCCTCGCCGGACATCGTCCACTTCACACCCGGACTTCCCAAGACCCGTTCCGGCAAAATCATGCGCCGCATCCTGCGCAAGATCGCCGAAAAAGAGTTCCACGCCCTTGGCGATACTTCGACGCTTGCCGATCCTGGCGTTGTCGACGATTTGATCCGCAACCGAATCGAGTGAACCGAGTTTAGGCACCGATACCGAACGGCCACAGATCCGCCATATTTTAACCATGCTTGGAGTTTCCGCAGCTAA
This sequence comes from Beijerinckiaceae bacterium, assembly GCA_004564215.1. NCBI lineage: Bacteria > Pseudomonadati > Pseudomonadota > Alphaproteobacteria > Hyphomicrobiales > Beijerinckiaceae > Beijerinckiaceae bacterium. Next base: position 1,924,855 of record CP024846.1, read on the forward strand.
AGCCCTCAACCCTTGATATATGGAAGCAAGCCTCGGATTTCGTGCGCTTATTCGGTCCGCTTCGATGATCGGTGGGTACGTCAATGGGCAATCAACGCGCAAACTTTCGACATATTTTTGACAAAATTATCCTCGGCACCGCACTTTTTGCGTGCTTAAGTATTTTCGGACCGACGAGGGAGGCGCAGGCGCGGGAAACCATCGCGTTTGCACCGAGCTACCCGGCCGGAACAATCATTATCAAGCAAAGCCAACGCAGGCTTTATTTCACGACTGGAGCTGGGACCGCGGTGAGCTATCCGATCGCGATTGGGCGCTCGGGCCGGGCCTGGCAGGGTGAAACCTTTGTGCAAGGCAAATTCGTCTCCCCGGCCTGGGTGCCGCCTGCCGTGGTCCGTCACGATCACCCGAACTTTCCGGCGGTGATCCCAGGTGGATCCCCGCGTAATCCCATGGGTGCGGCGGCGATTACTTTGAACCTCTCCGAAGTTGCCATCCACGGCACGACGCAGAGGATGCGGCGCTCGGTCGGCACCGCGGCATCCTACGGCTGCATAAGAATGTACAATGAGGATGTCGTTGACCTTTTCCACAGGGTTCAGGTGGGAACGAGGGTGGTCGCCATCCCTTGAATTCTCCTGGCGCCGACGCCATTTCGCCGATTTCTGTGGACGAGTTTCGACCCGTCCACAGCTGTCCGCCGAGCATTCTGCGACTGTGGATTCCTCCGTGTCTGGTCCGCGGCCCCCTCAACCGAGATCGGCGGACGACCTCTCATGAGCGCGCTACGCCCATGATTTGACCGGCTTTCGCGCCGCGGCCGCGGCGCGAGCCTGCTGTCCCGGCCTGACCGGGGTGCATTGACCCATTCGCGCGGGCCGCCGAACCCACGAAGCGCAAAGGTCTTTATTTTACCGCCGGATTGGTCTAACCATCTCATCGGTATGGGCGGTTGCGCCCGAGCCGTGGGCATCGGTCGGCCTGCTCCTTGCTTTACATCTGAGGGGTTCTGGCCAACCGCGTTCGATTGGCGTTATGATTTATTTATCTGGCTGATCCCTGGGTTCCGGAAGACAACTCCTGCAGCGCCGGAAAACAACCATGGCACCGACAATCAATTAGAGGAGCAATCGGTGGAAACGAAGGTTCTCGATCAAGCCGAGCTCGTCAACCAGATCTTAGATGTGATTGCCAAAGAAGGCATGGTGGCCCCCGAAAAGGTCACCCTGGACGCGACGATTGAAAGCCTGGATCTTAAATCAATTGATATTGTGATGATTTTAACAGCGATCGAGGAAAAGTTTGACGTCTATATTCCGATGGACGGGCCCTTCCACGAAGCAAAAAGCGTTGGCGATTTGATCGACGCTATCGCCGCCTACATCATCAAAGAAAAAGCCTGAATGGCTTCCTCCGCACCGCGCGTTGTCATCACCGGCATGGGAGCTGTTTCTGCTGCGGGTATCGGCGCGCCGGCCCTTTGGCAGGCCGCTCGCGACGGGCGCTCCTGCGTCAGTGAGATCAGCTTCGTCCGCCCCTATCGCGGCCGCATAAAACGAGCGGCCCAGGTGCAGGATTTCGATCCCGCCGCCCATGTTTCGCCCAGCGAAATGCCGTTTAGCGATCCCGTCACGCAATATCTGTTCGCGGCCGCGCAAGAGGCGGTCGTGCAGGCGGGACTGGGTAACGCCAAGCCCTTCGGTCCACGCACGGCCACCATCATCGGCACCGGCATCGGTGGCATGCACACCATTGAGAACGGGCTTTATCTGACGCTGGTCGAACAAGGACGTCCGGATCCCTTGACCGTACCGCGTCTAATTCCCAGCGCGCCGCCGTCCCAACTCAGCATCCGCTATGGCTCCACGGGGCCGTGCTTTACGGTGGCAAGTGCCTGCTCCTCGGCGACACAAGCCATCGGAATAGGCTTGCATCTCATTCGCTCCGGGCTCGTCGACCGCGCGATCGTCGGCGGAACGGAAGATTGCGTATCGAATAGCGCAATGCTCGCCTGGGAAGCGTTGCGGGTCCTTACGCCGGACCTCTGCCGCCCATTTTCCAAGGGCCGCAACGGCATGGTCCTGGGCGCCGGCGCCGCAGTGTTTATCCTCGAGAACGCGGAAGTGGCCCGCAGCCGCGGCGCCGAGGCATTGGCTGAACTCGCCGGCTACGGCACCTCGACCGACGCCAAGGATCCCGTCCGCCCCGATGTGCAAGGAGCGGCCGCTTGCATGCGGAATGCGCTTGCCGACGCCTCGGCCGAAGACGAGGAAATCGATTACGTCAATGCGCACGGGACCGGGACCACCGCCAACGACGCAACGGAATCCGAGGCGCTGGGGATTATCTTCGGCAAGAGACTTTCGCTTCTCCCCATCTCTTCGACGAAGCCCATTCATGGGCATGGACTCGGGGCCGGCGGCGCTCTCGAATTGGTGGTGACGATTGGAGCCATTCGCGAAAATATCGCTCCGCCGACCATAAATTGGCGCGAAGCAGACGTGAAATGCCCGGTCGATCCCGTGCCGAACGAAGCCCGCCCGATGCCCATCCGAACCGCTTTGACCAACTCCTTCGCGTTCGGCGGCATCAATGCAAGTCTCGTGGTAAGGCGCGCCGAGGCGCCATGATGGCGGCGCAAAATCCCGTGCATTCCCACGCCGAAGATCAAAAGGCGCGCGGCGAGGACGCTCCGGTCTGCCTGTCCCCCTTCGAGGTGCGAACCGAATCGTCGGTCGTCGCGGCTTTTTCACGGGAGACCGGTGGCCAAGAAACCGGCGATTTCGTTCCGCTCACTTTCCCTTTCTGCTGGCTGACGCTGCCAAAGGTCCGCGCTGAGATCCTCGAAATGATCGGCGGTGGAACCTTTGTGCCGGTCCATGAATCACAAAGCTTTGCCTACGAACGAGCGTTGCACCTCGACACCGATTATCTGCTCGCCTTCGAGCTATCCCAGGTCGCCAAGCCGCCGCGCGTCATCGTGCGTCTGACCATTTTGACCTTGGCGGATGAGGTTTGCGCCCGGTTGGAGACCGTGCTGCGGATTGTCGCGCTCACTTCGAAAGCAGCGACATGATCGAAGGCAGCCCCCAACCGGCGCCGCCCGACTGGCCCAAGGTCGGAGACGAGATCGACGAACAAAGCTTCGGACCTTTCGATCGCACCGCGCTCGCCCGCTATGCCGAAGTTTCCGGGGACGATAATCCCCTGCATCTCGACCCCGATGTCGCCAAAGCTGTCGGGCTCGCCGCACCGCCGGTGCATGGCATGCTGATGCTCTCCTGTTTCGAGCCGGCTCTCCGGGCTTGGCGGCCCGATCTTTTCATTGCGGGGCTTTCCGCCAAGTTCTTGCGGCCTGTGCTGGCCGGCGAGGCCATTCGCATTTCGGGCCGGGTCGTGCGCCGGCAAGATCTTCCCACGCCCAAACTCATGCTGCGCATGATTGCGCGCGGGCCCAATCAAGATTTGGCGATTCTTGGAGAAGCGACGGTGCTTCCCAAGACTCTCGCCCCGCGCTGAGATGCAGCCGCAAACCATTCTGATCACCGGCGCCTCGAGCGGCATTGGGCGGGCGCTCGCGCTGGTTTACGCAGCTCCAGGCATTTCCCTATCTCTGATGGGCCGCGAAGCCGAGCGGCTCGAAGCCACCGCTACCGCCGCCCGCGCGAAAGGCGCCGAGGTCACGGTCGGACTGGTCGATGTCCGTGATCAACAGGCGATGGCGCAGTGGATCTCGGTCAGCGACCTGCAGCGCCCCTTTGATCTCGTCATTGCCAACGCCGGGATCACCACGGGTTTGGCGCCAGGAGAACTTTCCGAAGATCCGGCTGCGGTTCGCGCCATTACCGCCGTCAATCTGATCGGGGTATTTAATACAGTCGAACCTTTGATTGCGCCGATGTGCGCACGGAAGTCGGGTCAAATCGCCTTCGTCGGCTCCATGGCGGGCTTGCGGGGGTTGCCCTACGCGCCAGCCTATTGCGCAACAAAAGCGGCGGTCCATTCCTACAGCGAATCACTGCGAGGACGCCTCGCGGCGAGCGGTGTCCGCATCAGCCTGATCATCCCCGGCTTCGTGAAGACGCCGCTCAACGACAGCATCGAAGCCGTAAAGCCGCTTGAAATCAGCGATACCCAGGCCGCCCTGCTGATTCGCCGCGGTCTCGCGCGCAAGAAGCCGATCATCGCTTTTCCACTGTCACTTTACCTGTTCACAAGGGTCGCGAAATTGCTTCCCGTCCGACTCACGGACACAGTCTTGGCGCAATTCAAGGTTAAAATACCGATAACACGAGAGCGTATTCGTTAACGAATACTTACGCCTTTAGTTTGTTTCCCCAAGCTCCCGCGCATCTTCTACTGGCTTAAGAGGCTATTCACTCAATTCCTGCAACAATTTGTTGCAAATTGTTGGTTGCCGGAAGAGCGCTTTCCATTCAAATCTTTATCATGTTGATGCCTGCGGCTCGATCCTCCCGTCGGTTCGCTTGCGCCAGTCCCGCCTAGGCGGGGTGCGCGACAGATCGAAGGTAAGGCGCATGAAAATGCGCAAGGTGAACCTGGTGGCATCGACAGCGGTCGGTGAGTGACCGCGTCACGGGGGCTTCACCTTGGTTTTCCTGGATCTTCTGAGATTTTGCTGCGAAATCGGCCTGTTCGCTGCAGTGTTGGGGCTCTTGTTCGTCGGCGGCGGCTTTCTCATTCTCATCGGCATCAATATTTTCGAGCAAGCGACGGGCAGGCTGCTGGTTGAACCGCTCAAGGCACCCGCCCTTCCCGAGGCTGAACTTCCACATGTCCTCGTCCAGATTCCGGTTTTCAACGAAGCGGAAATGGTCGCGGATTGTTTGAAGTCCGCTGCCGCGCTCGATTGGCCGCGCAATCGGCTGCACATCCAGCTTCTGGATGACAGCACCGACGAGACGACTGCGATCGCCAGTGCCGTTGTCGGCCAGTTGCGCCAACAGGGTTTTAACATTCTTCACCTTCATCGGGCCGACCGGACGGGCTACAAGGCGGGCGCTCTGGCCGCTGGCCTTGCGCAGTCGAATGCGCCCTATGTCGCCATCCTCGACGCCGATTTCCGCCCGCCATCGAATTGGCTGCGCGCCATCGTTCCCGCTCTCATCGCGGATCCGACCGCCAGTTTCGTTCAATCGCGCTGTGAATTCGCGAATTATGAGACCAATTGGCTGACCCGCGCCCAGGGCCTGATGTTCGATGCGCATTTCATCATGGAACAGGCGACACGCTTCCGCGCCGGCTGGCTGTTTCAGTTCAACGGCACTGGTGGTGTTTGGCGGCGCGCCGCGATCAACGCCGCCGGCGGATGGTCCTCCGATTCGCTTTGCGAAGATCTCGATCTGACCGTCCGCGCCGAAATGGCGGGTTGGCATGGCCTTTTCGCAATGGAGCCCGCGGTCCCTGGTCTTGTCCCGGACAAGGTTTCGCATTGGCAGGTTCAACAAAGGCGTTGGTCGAACGGTTTTGTGCAGGTTGCTCGCAAGCTTCTGGTTGACGTGTGGACGTCGCCTTGGTCGATTTGGCGAAAGCTTTCGGCCAGTTTCCTCATCCTGATCCAGGCGTTTTATCCCTGCGCCGCGATCGCCTGCACGACTTTGCTGCTCTGCGCGATCATCAGGGGGGGCGATCTTGAGCCCTATTTTCCGGTGATCTCGACGATCGCCGCCTTGATCCTGTTGATCGGCATCGGCATGACCCTCGTCCCCTATGTCACTTTGCGGCGGGGCTCGTTTTGGCGCTATCTCGCAACGCTCGCTTCGCTGACCCCGCTGATGATTTATGTCAGCGTCTCGAATGCGCCCTCGATCCTTAAGACCATGTTCGGGTCAACGGAGATTTGGGTCCGCACCCCGAAGGCCTATTCCATCCCGGCCGCCCTGCCCGTAGTTGAAGAGCTGAGCGACTACTAAGCCGGCGTCGTTCCGCGCAGGACGACGAGCAGCGCTCGGCCCCTGTTCCACAACAAGCCTCAACAAAAAGGCGCGGCGTCGCGAGGTCGACACCGGCCATGCCGGCTTGCCGCCTCCCCGATTTGCCAGATGACAGCCGCGCGACCTTGGCTTCGCAGACCCGCTGAGGTCAGTGCCTCGGACGCCACGGTTATGCAGATCATGTCGGCGAGACCGAAACCACGTCATAAAGCCGGCCCCAGCAGCCCTCGCCGGAAGGGCACCCGAAGCGGCGCCCCCTAGAGCGGGATGATTTTAGACGGAAGCGTATCCTGCGTTTGTCAGATAGTTTTGGCATTCGCCAGAAGGGAAGAGGTCGAGGAGCTCTCCGGCGCGGCGCCATGTGTTTTCGACGGTGCGCTCGCTGGCCTTTCGCAGCAAGTGCTTGAGTTTGGCGAAGACCTGTTCGATCGGGTTTAGGTCTGGCGAGTAGGGCGGCAGGAAGAACAGCCGCGCGCCTGCTGCTCGTATCGCGCTTCTGACGGCATGCGATTTGTGGGAGCCGAGATTATCGAGAACGACAATGTCTCCGGGAGAGAGCGTCGGGACAAGGATCTGCTGGATATAGAGCTGGAACAGTTCGCCGTTGATTGGACCGTCGACGACCCAAGGTGCATCGATGCGATCATGGCGCAGGGCGGCGAGGAATGTCATGGTCTTCCAATGGCCATAAGGGACCATCGCTCTCAATCGCTGGCCGCGCGGGCTCCGGCCTCTGAGCGGCGCCATGTTGGTCTTCACCCAGGTCTCGTCGATGAAGACGAGACGCCTGCGATCAATCCGGTCCTGATAGGCCTTCCAGCGGGCGCGTTTGCGGGCGACGTCAGGCCTGGTCTGCTCCGCCGCCACGACGGTTTTTTTTGAAGCTCAGCCCCTCGCGATGGGCGAACTCCCAGACCGACCTGTAATCGACCTTCACGCCGCGCTCGGCAAGCTCCGCCGCCAGTCCGCGCAATGTGAAAGGAGCAGACGACATCCGGGCGCGCAGCCAGTCGGCGTGAGCGCCCGACAAAACGCGCGGCTTGTAGCCGCCGATCTGCCCCGCAGACACACTGCCGGTCGCGCGCAGGCGTCCCGACCATTTTGAAACGCACGAGGGGCTAATCCGCAATGCCGCCGCTACGACGCGGATCGTCTCGCCCGCCGCCACCCGCGCCATCGCGCGCTCACGAAGATCACTTGAATAAGGTCGCGTCATCCATGTTGGCCTCGCAGCCCCAGCACGAAGCTTGAATCACATAACTCCACAAAAAGGAATCTCCCGATTCCGCCAAATCTCATCCCGCTCTAGGGGGCCCGGGCACTCGCCAATGAGGCCTGGGCGGCGGCGCTGCGGTCCACCCGTGTATATAGGGTGAACCGCGGATCGAAGATGAACTTAAACAACAGCCCAAACCAGGATTTATGGGTTTTAAGATCGGCGTAAAACTCCGGCGCCATTTGCTTCAGCTGCGGCAGCCGTGACCAAGGCACGTCTGGAAAATCATGGTGTTCGTTGTGATAGCCGATATTCAGCGCGACGAAGTTCAAGGGACCATAATAGTCGAACGTCTCCTGAGACGGATCCGCGGTAAAATGTTCCTGGACCCAACGTGCGCCAAGCGGGTGCAAACCTCCGACCGAAAACCAGAATGAGGCGAAGAGATAGACAAGCGCGTTCGGCCCGAAGCAAACGAGGACCACGAGATCGTAAAGGAACACGCAGGCGCCGTTGATGAAAGTCCAGCGGCTCCACATCGGCACGGTGCCTCTGAGCCGCTGGAGCCGCACCAGTTGAAGAACCGGAAAAAGAAACATCCATGCGGCCTTGCCGAAGGCGCTGTTGCCGAACAGGCGCGCCTCCCAATGGCTCGGAAGATCGGCGTCATAGTCGTAATCGCCAAGATGCGAATGGTGCTTCATGTGATAACAGCGAAATCCCATCGCCGTTGGAAAGGTGTTGGGCAGGTCGGCAAGAATGGCGACCCATTTGTTCATGGAATTGCTTTTGAGAACGCAATTATGGGTCGCATCGTGAATCACCACAAACATCGCGTGATTGGCAAAGGCGCCAACGCAAAAGGCAATGAGCAAGGCCGCCCACCAATAGCTGAGACCGAGCCAGCCGAGACCGGCCGCGATCAGGGTTTGGCCGGCAACGACCGCAAGGGTGATCGCCGCCGTTCTCCAATCATGCCCGATCAGGCCGGCGACTTCCGGATGCGCCTTCAGGATCGCGCGGCGGCGCGGTGGATGCGGCCGTTGAGCAAGCGTGGGAATATAGCCTGCGTTCATCACAGTGCCTTTCAAAGCGGCTGCCGATCCAAGATTGCGTGCATCAGCACTCATGCGGCCATCCTCCAATAAAATGGGCGGCGCGCGAAAAACGAGTCCGCGCGAAGCGGTTTGGCGTCGAGTCAGGCCGCGAGGCTTTTCTCATAGACGCGATGCACCTTGTCGATGCGGGCGCCGGAAAGCTCGATCGGCCGGCGCATGCCGAAATTATCCTCCAAAACCCAGCCGAATTCGACATGTTCGATCGAACTCGATTTGCTGCGGTCGCGCATTTCCTCAATAAAAGCCAGAATGACCGCGCCGCCCGCGGCCTTTCGATGCAGGGCGCGGCGGATCCCGAAAAGCGCAAGCCGCCCCGAGGTAAAGGCGTGGTTTCTGATCCGGGAAATCACGCGCGGCAGACCGAAGGGAAAAAGGCGGCCTCCAAGGTCCGCGGTGACCTCATGCAGGTTCGGCAAAATGATCCCGAAAGCCTGCGCCTCTCCGTCGAGTTCTACCATGAAACCGCCTTCGGGAGGCATCACCAATTTGAGACCGTCGGCGCTCGACATGAATTCGGCGAGAGTGAAAGGCACGAAGCCCCAATTTTCACTCCAGGCATCGTTAAAAATATCGACGATGGTTTCCGCTTCCTTGCCGAGATCCTTGAGATTGAGCGTCCTGATGTTCAGCCGTTTGCGCCATTCGGGCCGGGACAGGATGCGAGCGCTCGCCTCGCGGTCTTTTTCGCCGACGTCATAGCGATAGGAAATAAGGTCGCGCGCCTTCTGGTAGCCTTGGCGTTCCAAAGCCTCGCCGAGATAGGCTGGGTTCCAAGGCATAAACACCATGGGGGTGGCATCGAACCCTTGGACAAGAAGTCCAGTCTCGCTGTTCACCGATGGCGAAAAAGGGCCATGCACCACACTGGCCCCATGTTGGCGAAGCCAATCTTCGGCCGCCCTGGTCAGAGCGGCAACCACCTCGTCGTCGTCAATGGCATCGAGGCAGCCAAATTGTGCCCGCGACGCGCCGCGCGGCGTGTAAGCCTCGTCGTAGATCTGCGCGGAAATCCTTCCCGCAAGCTTGCCATTCTTTCGGGCGAGCCAGGTTTGCGATTGGACCAGCTTGAAATGCGGATTGAGTTTGTGCGCAAACATAGTCCAGCGTTCCGCATCGAGCGGCGGCGCGAACCCCGGTTGATCCTTGTAGATGAGTCGCGGGAGCCGGCAAAAGGCGAGAAAATTGAACAGCCCATCAGCCGGAACGGTCTCAATTCTGCTCATCGGCTAGGGCCTTTTTTTCGAGCGGCCAGAATGCGCCGGCTCTCCCGCCACAGTTTGAAGCGAATAAATCGTGGCTGGTGCGAAAAAGCTGTCAGGTCGCGGCGCTCAGCGAGCGTGTGGGCGCCAAACGAACACTGTCGCGCTTGGCCAAAAGATCGGTCACGCCTCTGATTTCAGCTTCGGTGTGAAGGGTCGAAAGGAAGAACCGCAGACGCGGCTGATCTTTCGGTACGCCGATCTGAATGATCGGCGGCACGTAATAGCCATTGTCCATCAAATGGCTGGAGGCTGCCAGGGTCTCCAGGCTGTCGGAAAAAAGGATTGGAACGACCCCTCGCCCGATCGCCGGCCCCGTATCGAGCCCCGCGTCATGCGCGAACTCCATGAAGAGTTCGGCATTATGGCGCAAGCGCTCGATGCGCCAGGTCTCTTCCTGCATCAATTGCAGCGCCGTTTCCGCCGCCGCCGTTATGACCGGCGACAGGCCGACGCTATAGACGAAGCCGGGCAAGGTATACCGCAGCCAATCGATGACCGGAGCCTTACCCGCAACGAAACCGCCGCACGACGCAAGCGTCTTCGACAGCGTGCCGATGATGAGATCGATTTGTTGCGGGTCGACGCCGCAATGCTCCCAGAGGCCGCGCCCCTCGCTCCCAAGGACCCCAATCGAATGGGCCTCGTCGATCAGCAGCCAAGCCTTGCGCTTCTCCTTGATCTCGACCAGCCGAACCAGATCGGCGATGTCGCCGTCCATGCTGTAAAGACCCTCGGCGACGACCAGCGCATTGCGATAATTGCCGCGCCGCTCGCGCAGGAGAAAATCCAGATGGTCGAGATCATTGTGCCGGAAAATAATCGTTTCGGCGACCGTCGCCTTGGCGCCGCTGACGATACTGTTATGTGACAATTCATCTATGAACAGCACATCGCGCGAACCAAGGATGTGTGAAATAGTTGTCACATTGGTGAGATAGCCGCTGACCAGGGTCAGCGCCGCCTCGACTCCAAGAAAATTAGCAAGGCCGGCCTCCAAGCGACGGTGCGTCGATCGTTCGCCGCCGACAAGACGGGAGCCGAGCGCCCCGACGCCGAATGTTTCCAGCGCGGCCCCCGCGGCGGCCTTGACCGCCGGGTGAGACGCGAGGCCGAGGTAATCGTAATTCGCGAAGCTGACGAAGCGCCGGCCGTGAATTTCGGCTTCCCGCCGTAAGCTGTCGATAGGTGCGAAGAAAGGATCGCCGCCTTCGAGATAAGCCTTTCCGGCGAGCCGGAAGCGCTTCGTTGCATAATCGGCGAGGCTATTGATCTTTTGCACTTTGGGTTCGGAGGTCCAGATAGGTTCACGGGACGATTGGCAGGTCCGGTCTTCCCTAACATTATTGGCGTTAATCAGTCGCGCCGATCCGGTGACAGCCGAATCGTGGCATAGCATTATGCGCCGGAGGGAGCAAAAGGGGATCATCGCATGAGCCGTCCGACCCCGCGTCATTAAATCCCAAAAAAACGATAAAATCCTATTTTTTCAAAAGTTTAGCGCACATTGTCAATTCGGGTTACAAACCGTAACAATAGGCCTATCGTGATTTTGTCGTGCTCTCTTGCGGAAGATCGCGCGAGCGATCACGCAGAACGAATCACCTGCTCTTTGGCAAGCTGCCTGTGGATAACTCTAAGAGGCGCAGCGCCGATTGTTGGTTTTATTATGAACAAACGATGAAAGCGCGTTCCGCAATGCCTTCTGCTGAAATCGGCCCGTCCCGATTGTAACGGCGGTCGGTCCTTTCCGAGGCTAGGTATTGACTGCGAGCGTTTCCATTTCCTGCGCCACGGCCTCCGCAGCTTCGTTGGCTGGCTTCGTCCGCGGCATGGCAGCAAGCATTTCGGCAATGACGGACGCCACATGATTGGCGACCGCCTTGCGATCTTCCCCGCGCGCAAAGGCGAGCGGCTTTCCGAACACGAGCTCGCATCGGATAGGCTCACCTTTGATGACCGACCAAAGATGCGGCAGCAAGGCCGCGTCGCCGAACCATGCCGCCGACGGCGATGAATAGCGGATGGCAACAGGCTGCACCGCGACCTTATCGACGCCGCTTGCCATGGCGAGAAGATCGCGCGCGGCCGCGAAATGCGAACTATGGAACTTACGAAGCGCCATGCCGTCGCCAGTCGTGCCTTCGGGAAAAAGAAGCGTCGGGCGCCCCGCGAGCAGCCGTCGCGCAATTGTCGCATTCGCGCCGGGGATCGACCTTCGCCGCTGGCGATCCACGAAGACGGTCTCTTGCAATCGCGCAAAAGTCGAGGCGATCGGCCACCCTCCGACCTCTCGCTTGGCAAGAAAGCAGACCGGCTCGACGCTGCAAAGCGCGAGGATGTCGAGCCACGACACATGATTGGCGGCCAGCAGCCGAGGCCCTTCCGGTTGCGGACTACGCTCCGCATGAACGCGAAGCCGCAGCAGCGCGATGATCGTCCGGCTGAATGCGACAGGAAGCCACAGCCGGAGAGGCCAGCTTCGGCGCAAAGCGATCCATTGCAACGGTGCCGCCAACAAAAACAGAAGCAGCGCAAAGATGATCGCCGTGACGCGGAGATAAGCCATGTCTCAACGAAGGTTGGCATTGTGATTCGCGCGCTCTTCTAAAACACCCAACTTGCAGTTTGATGACAACAGCCCGCTTGCGCCGGCGTGTTGTGCGTCCTTTGCGTCATCAAACTTTCGCGTCCCGCTAATAGATCTTCCATATTGGCTCTCGGCGAGATTCGTCAGCTCATGTGGAACATTGCAACGCCCTTCAGCAGCAGGGGCGTTCTTCGCCCCGCCTCCTTCATAAAGCCGCGCCGCGCGCGACGAGATCTCTCGGGCCTGCCGGCCGTGCTTGCTCGCTTCGGGCCTTTTGAAATCCGCTTGGCGTCGACAAATCGCGAGATTCGCAAGGCGCAGCAACTACGCTTCAAGGTCTTCTTCGAGGAAGGCCGCGCGAGCGCGCCGCGCGCAGCCTTGACCAGGCGGGATGTCTGTCCGTTTGACAAATTCTGCGATCATCTTCTGGTCATCGACAAGGAGAATCAAAACCGTTTTGGTCGCACGAAGCCAAAAGTCGTCGGTGTGTACCGCCTGCTTCGCGGAGAGGTCGCGGCCCGCCATCAAGGTTTTTACAGCCAAACCGAATTCGATATTGGTCCCCTGCTGGACCGCCATCCCGGCAAACGCTTCTTGGAATTAGGCCGTTCATGCGTTCATGCGCAATATCGGTCGAAGCGCGTCATCGAGCTCTTGTGGCGGGGCCTTTGGCTCTACGCCAAGCATCATCAGATCGATGTTCTGATCGGCTGCGCGAGCCTGCCGGGCGTCAATCCCCTCGCCCTCGCTCTGCCTTTGAGTTTCCTCCATCACCACGCCGCCGCGGATGAAGAATGGAGCGTGCGGCCTCTGGCCGGTCGCGGCATCGGCATGGGGATTTTGACCAGCGAGGCCGTCGATGCGCGCAAGGGAATCGCAGCGCTTCCACCGCTGCTCAAGGCCTATTTGCGGGCCGGCGCGAAGTTTGGCAATGGCGCGGTGATCGACACGGAATTCGGCACGACCGATGTCTTCACCATCATGCCGCTCGCCGAGCTGGAAGAGCGCTATCAGAATTATTATGGCGGCCCGATGGAAATGCCGGAAAGCTATGTCGCCTGAGCGAGGCTCTAGAACGGCTCCTTGAACGGCCGCAAATCGAGCTCGTGCGTCCAGGCACTCCTTGGCTGACAGTGGAGACCCCAATAGGTGTCGGCGATCGCATCGACGTGGAGGAGCCCGTCGGCACCCTTCGCCTTCACAAACTCGGGAAATTTGCTTTGCGCATATTCTCCCTGAATGACCCCATCGATGATCACATGGGCAACATGAATTCCTTGCGGGCCGAACTCCCGCGCAAGCCCCTGCGCCACGGCCCGTAAGGCCGCCTTGGCCGACGCGAAAGCGATGAAAGGCGGCCGAGCCCGCACCGAGGCGGTGGCGCCGGTGAACAAAAGCGTGCCGCGCTGCTTGGGCAAGAACCGCCGCATCGCCGCCTGCCCGACCAGAAACCCGCCGAGGGCGTTCTGTCGCCATGTCTTTTCGAAAATCTCCGCATCGGTCTCCAGCGACGGCAGCATGATATTGTTGCCGACGTTGTAGGCGACGAGCTCCAAGTCGGAACCGATTTCCGTCTGATCGAACAACGCGGCGATATCGCTTTGGCGGGTCGCATCCGTTACCTTCGCCTCGGCGATTCCCCCGGCCTTGCGAATGGCCTCAACCGTGAGCGTCAATCTTTGCTCGGTACGGCCCGCGACGACGACCCGCAATCCCTCGCGCGCGAAGCGGCGCGCCAGCGCCGCACCCAGCCCGCTCGGCGCTCCGACCCCAACGACCACTGCGGTGCCTGCCAACGTCGAGCCCCTCATCGTTCGACCGTGCACGCCCGAATAAGAGCTCAGGGCCGGCCGAAGACAAGGAGAAAATTATTGGCCGGGAGAGACAGCTGCTGTTTCAGAATAATGCCGTGCTTGTTGCCGGCTTTTTCAATGTCTCTGACATCCTTCAGTCCCCAAGCGGGCACGCGCGCCGCAAGAATCTCCTTGTCGAAGGCCTCGTTGGAGGGTGTCGTATATCGTCCATCCACCTTGAACGGCCCGTAAATCGCCAGAAAGCCCGTATCCTTCAACGCCCGGGCCGCGACTTGGGCGATACCGTCGGCAATTTCCACGGGCGCGACCTGAAACAGGTTGATGACAAAAATGACATCATACCGATGGCTGCCATCGGGCCAAGTCTGCTGTTTGGTGAGGTCGATATGGACGGGATCCCAGACATTGGCATTGGCACTGGCAATCCGGGTTTCTTTGATCGCATCGAAGACATCCGTGTCGTAGTCGGACGGCTGAAATCTTATGTGCGGAAAATGCGGCGCGAAATAATTGATATGCGCGCCGCTTCCGCTGGCAAGTTCAAGGGCATCGCCCGAGGGTGGAAATAGCTGCTTGAACACATCCAGGATGGGGTCACGGTTGCGCTTTCCCGCCCAGGCGACATAGGTGCTCAAGGGATAGGGATCGATGTTGGGGCGAACCTCGGAAACGGCAGGTTCCTTGATGCTTAACTGAACGTCGGACATGGCTTGCTCCTTAATGCTGATGCTGCTGTTCTGGGTATCTTGAGGATTGGGATGAGAACGACGCGAGGGCGTCGCTACCCGCGCCAGGCTCGTCGGCGGCAGGCTCATCGGCCAATAGATTGGTGAGTTGAGTATCCAGCTGGCGGTTGTAACCGGGGTCGAGCCCGAACAGCGCCAAATGTCCCCATGTCGAGGACACCACCGCTAGCTTGCTGCCGGGAACCAGTTTCTGCTCGGCTGCGATATCCTTGAGCGGAAAGAAGCCGTCCTCTTCGATGCCAATGACGAGGGTCTTTGCCTTGATACGGGAAAGAGCCGTTTTCAGGTCGCCGTCGGCCAAGCGGCTTACATCATTGTCCCGCCATTTCGACGCCAGCAGGATCAGATTGTTCGGATCTTGCGGGAGGAAGTGAGCTTCGACGAATCCGACAAGAAAATCATCGACGGAAGAGAAGCCGAGTTTGCGCCATTCTTCCGTATTGAAAAGATCGGGGGTGAACCCAGAAGCCGCAAATAACCGGGCATGGCGTCTGAGGCCGCGATGCACGGCGTCGGGTGTCGCGTACCAACCGCCGTCCCAAGCAGGATCGCTGGTGATCGCCTCAATGAAAGTTTCAAGGAGCAGCTTATTATGGGCCGTGCCCTTGGCAGTCCCCGCGATCGGCGCGGCGCGCCGGACAAGGTCTGGAAAGCGCACCGCCCAATCATAGGTCATCTGGGCTCCCATCGAGCCGCCGAGAACGAGTTCCAGGCGCTCGATGTTGAACTTTTCAGTGATTAGCCTGTGCTGCGCCCGCACATCATCGCCGATCCGCACCCGCGGAAATTTCGCCGCATTGAAGGGCGGGGAAGCATTGTCCGGCGAGGTCGAAAGACCATTGCCGATCTGATTGACGAGAATGACAAAATATTTGGTGGGATCGATTGCGCGGCCGGGACCGATATAGGCTTGCTCCAGGATTTTGCTTGTTCCGGAATACCAGGACGGAAAAAGGATCGCGTTGTCCCGGTTCGCAGACAGATTTCCAATCGTCGCATAGGCCAGCTTCAAGCCCCTGATCGTCCCACCGTCCTCGAGCTCAAAATCACCGAGGTCGAAAAGCTCATAAGGGCCATGGTTTTCTTGAGAATAATAAGGGTTTGGCACGATTTGCCTCGGGGGACGGCGAAACGCCGTGGGATGGGGTGGACGCCTGTTGAAGAGGCTGCGGACCGGAGCGGCGAAGAGAGCATCGGCCAGGGATTATCCTTCCGCCACGACTCGCCCCTTGACTCCCGCCGTCTCGTTTTGTAGTAATTTATTCTATAGAACTTGTCAACTAAGATATTGACAAGCCCTCTGACCCAAATTGCTTCAAGAACGTAGGAGATGATCAATGAGCGACGGCAAAGTGTTCCTCTATGCAGAGATTCAAGTGTCCATCCCATTTGCGGAATTGGATTGGGCGCCGATCAATCTCGCCATGAAGCAAGAGAAAGGGTTGAACAGCAAAACCTGGCTGAGTGGGATCAACACCAACACGATCGGCGGCTTTTACGAATTCGATTCGCGCGCGGACGCCAAAACCTATGCGGAAGGCTATCTTGCACATGCGGCCAAGCAACTCGGCGGCGATCTCTCGGTCAAATTTTTTGACGCAGGCGTTGTCGCCGAAGCCAGTCGTGGCATTGGCTCGCCTTATTATTCGGAGTCTCGATTATCCAACCCCGATCGCCATGCTGAGAAGAGCAAATTAGCGGTGGTCGCCGAGACCGCGTGAATCCTGCACGGCCCCCGCTGGATGATCTCTGGTCATTGACCGATTGGGCTCGCAAGAGGCTGAAGTGCCCCTCAGTACCCTACCGCCAACGTGCCGCGTTGGCGCGTATCGGCGGCGCCCATCAACAGCCCATCCCCGCAAAGAATGCTCTCGGCCGAACCCCAGGCGCCGTATGTAACGACCTTATGTCCCAAGGCCTCGAGCAGGCGTATCGTGTCCACCGAAAGGCCGCGCTCAACCTGCAATTCATCCGGCTGCCATTGGTGATGGATGCGCACCGACGCCGTCGCCTCGGCTATGTTCATGCCGAAATCGAGAGTATCGAGGATGATCTCCGTGACAATCGTGATGATCCGCGAGCCCCCGGGCGAGCCGGTGACAAGTTCAAGTTTTCCATCGCGAAAGATCATGGTCGGCGCCATCGACGACAGCGGCCGTTTGTGTGGCCCCGGCGCGTTGGCGATACCCCCGATAAGCCCATAGGCGTTCGGCGTTCCGGGCTTCGCCGCAAAGTCGTCGAGCTCATTATTGAGGAGGACGCCCGTGCCGTCCGCGACAAGGCCGAGGCCGTAGGAAAAGTTCAAGGTATAGGTGTTGGCGACCGCATTGCCGTCGTTGTCGACAATCGAAAAATGGGTTGTCTGATCGCTTTCATAGGGCACGGGATCGAGAGGTTTGATCTCAGCCGAGGGGCGGGCGCGCGATGCTGAAATCTCGGCCCGCAGCTTCTCCGCATAGGCTTTGGAAATCAGCCCGCTGACGGGAATTGAAACTTGATCCGGATCGCCAAGATATTCGGCCCGGTCGGCGTAGGCCAGTTTCATCGATTCCGCCATGAGATGAATGGTTGCAGCGGAATCGGCCCCTTGGGCGGCAAGCGGAAAGCCTTCCAATATATTGAGCAATTCGATGATGTGAACGCCGCCGGACGAGGGTGGCGGCATCGCGATGACGTCATGGCCGCGATAGACGCCATGCAACGGCACGCGTTCAATCGCGCGGTAGGACTTCAAATCGTCTTGCGTCATCCGGCCTCCGGCGGCACGGACACTCGCAACGATTTTCTCCGCCACCGGCCCTTCATAGAAAGTGCGATCGCCGTTGCGGCCAATCGCCTCAAGAACGCCGGCAAGATCCGATTGCACGAGCCTGTCGCCGCGCGCGAGCGAAGTAACACCATCGCGGAGAAAAATCCGTGCAGTCGTCGGCCAACGTTTCAGCCGGGCCTCCGCGCGCGGCAGAGAATCGGCGAGATCCTCGCCGACATCGATACCGCCGCGGGCGAGCGCGACCGCCGGAGCGACCAGCTCGGCCAAAGAGAGCTTGCCCGATCCGTAGATTTTGAAAGCCGATGTAAGGCCGGCCACGGTCCCTGGCACGCCCACTGCAAGCCCGCTGTCACGCGACTTGGCGGCCACCGCTTCGCCCGCTTCATCGAGAAACACATCGCGCGGCGTATCGGCCGGGGCCGTTTCGCGGTAATCGATCGCGACGTCTTTCTTCTCTTTGCCAAGATGAATTAGCATAAAGCCGCCGCCCCCGAGATTCCCGGCGCGCGGCAAAGTCACGGCAAGGGCAAATCCGACAGCGACCGCCGCATCGACCGCGTTGCCCCCACGCCGCAGGATTTCGACACCGATTTTGGCCGCCGTCCCTTCCTGCGCGACGACCATGCCATGCCGCGCGAGAACCGGCAGAAAACGCGCGCCTTGCAAAATAATCGGCGGCGGCTGGGGTGCTTCCGCGCGCGGACTCGCCACGCTCGCAAGACACACAAGCGCGAGCATGCTCGCTCGAATGGAACTGCGTAACACAGCGGACAGGTTTGGGAGGGCCAACACTCTTCTCATGACAATTCGCTATGATCCAAAACGACGGCAAGGAACGTCGCACCATAGCGGTCGAATTTTTCCTGCTGAACTCCAGGAATGCTCATAACCTCTTCGCGGGTCTTGGGACATGTCTTCGCCATCTCGAACAAAATCGCGTCATCGAAAATAAGCACGGGAGCCTGCCTTTGCCGTAGGGCGATTTCAAGACGCTTCGCTTTGAGCGCCACGAAGAGTTTATTTTGCCGCGCCGTCAGCTGCTCGATTTGCATCCGCGCCTTGGGCGGCTCAAAGGTCCAAGGCTTATCTCCCATCTCTTCTACTTGGGCGAGATCAGTTGCCCCCGAGTCCGCGAAAAAACCGGCGGTGCGATGGGCAAAAAGGCGTCTTGCAGCTCGCTGGATTGCAGAGGGGACTCTTTGCGCGGCGGCGATACGCGCCAGCGATGGCCACCGCCCGTCGCAATTGTCACAATTGCCGCAAGGCATCGAGGCCTCTCCAAAGGCCCCGAGCAAGGTCTGGCGGCGACAACGCGGCGATTCGCACAAGGCGACCAGGGAGTCGAGCTTCTGTCTCTCGATCCGTTTGCGATCTTCCGGCGCATCGCTCATGAAAATTTGTTTCGCGCGCTTTTCAATGTCGCTTTCATTGAACAGCGTCATCGATTCCGCGGGGAGTCCGTCGCGCCCCGCCCGGCCGGTTTCGTGATAATAGGCCTCGATGCTGTCAGGCAAATCCGCATGACACACGAAGCGGACATTGGGCTTGTCGATCCCCATGCCGAACGCGATGGTGGCAACCATAATCATCGCATCATGACGCAGAAACTCGTCCTCGCGGTCGGATCTCGATTGGGGTTCAAGTCCCGCGTGATAGGCAAGTGTCGGCACCCCGCGTTCGGCCAAGATTTGCGCCAGGCTTTCGGAACCCTTGCGCGTCCTGCAATAGATAATGCCACTCTGCCTTTTGTGCCGATGAAGAACTGTTTCGATCTGGCGGATGGTATCGGTGCGGCGACGGAAGGCGAGGCGGATATTTGGCCGATCGAATGACCGGACAAAGACATTCGGCGGCGCGGGAAAGAGCCGCTCGGCGATTTCCGACCGGGTCGATAGATCGGCCGTCGCAGTGACCGCGATGATCTGAAGATCGCCAATGGCCCGCGCCGCTTGCGCAATGCCCAGATATTCCGGGCGGAAGTCATGTCCCCATTGGCTGACGCAATGGGCCTCGTCAATGGCGAACATCTGCGCGCCGGCCTCGCGCAGAAGCGCCGGCATATCGGGGCGTACCAGGCGCTCGGGCGAGACATAGACAAGGCGATAAAGACCACGACGGAGGCCGGCCTCCACCGCCGCATTATCCGCGCCGCTGATTGACGAGTTCAACGTCGCTGCCGCAATTCCACGCGCTTGCAGTTGCTGGACCTGGTCACGCATCAAGGCGATGAGAGGCGAAACAACGACGGTAAGACCTTTACGCACCAGCGCCGGCAATTGGTAGCACAGCGATTTGCCAGACCCCGTCGGCATGATCGCCAAAATGTTTTCGCCCGCGAACACGGCTTCGAGAATTTCTTGCTGACCCGGCCGGAAATCGGCAAAGCCGAAAACGCGGTTCAGCGCTTCCTTCGCCTCGCTCATGCCGGCGTCCACGACGCCCCCGATTTCACGACGCGGCATGTTCAATCAGCGCGAGAATCTCATTCTTCATGCGGGCCATTAGAGCCGCGGTTAGGGCCCTGCGGGGGGATTCGATTGTTCTGTCGGCAATGATTTGGCCTGGCGCCCCGGACAAAATAATGATTCGGTCGGCGATGGAGATCGCCTCCTCGACGTCATGGGTCACGATGAGGGTCGTCGCCTTGTGCTTTAAGACGAGGGCCAGAAGTTCCTCCCGGAGACGAGTTGCGAGATTGGCATCGAGGGAGACGAAAGGCTCGTCGAGGAGAAGAAGATTGGGCTTGACCGCAAACGCGCGGGCGATTGCAACCCGCCTGGCAAGTCCGAGGGAGAGTTCCGCTGGAAAATGATCGAGATGCATGGACAGCCCGAGCGCCGCAACGATTTCGGCGAGATCGAGCTCGCTTGAAATCCCAACGAGGCTCAGATTGTCCGCAACGCTACGCCACGGCAAGAGCCTCGGTTCTTGGAAAACCATTCCGATCCTATGCGACGGCGGCAATGATACGCGTCCTTGGAAATCTGGATCGAGCCCCGAGATGATGCGCAGCAAGGTCGTCTTGCCGCAGCCGGAGGGCCCAAGCAGGGCACAAACCTCTCCCTCGCGCAACCCGAATGCGACATCGCGCAGAACGAGGCGCGTTTCCCCGGAGGCGGCCCGAAAGGCTTTCGCCGCGATGGAAACTTCAAGCTCCATGTGGCCGCCATCGCGCAACATGTCGCTCAAAGGGCTGCACGACGAAAGTTTCAATCGCCAGCATGAGTCCGACGAAAGGCAGCGCATAGGCAAGAAGTCGGGTCACGTCGAACAGCTGGAACGCCAAGCCGATCTCAAAACCAACGCCATTCGAGCGGCCAAGTAGCTCGGCAACGAGGACCACCTTCCAGACCAGCGAAAGCCCCGATCGCATCGCCGCCGCGACATAGGGCGCAAGCTGCGGCAGCACGACATGCCTAAGCCTCGCACTGAGCGGCATGCGGAAAACCCGCGCCATTTCATCGAGACCGACGTCAAGCGCGCGCGTACCCTCGCGCAGGGTCACTGTGGTATTCGGCAATTTATTCAGCGCAACCGCTCCGATTGCCGCGGCCTCATTCAGCCCAACCCAGATATAAGCGAGGACGATGAGAACAAGAGCCGGGAGATTCAAAAGCACGATGATCAGCGGATCGCACAATTGGTTCACGGTCTTATTGCGGCCCATGATGACGCCGAGCGCAGTCCCCAACACCATCGCCAGCATAAACGCAACGGCAACGCGCACGAGGGTAATTGCAAGATTGGCAAACAGCGCGCCCGACCGCATCTCTGCCCCAATGACAGACATGACCGCAAGCGGCGCGGGCAGCAGATTGGTCCCGGCGAGGCTCGAACCCAATTGCCAAGCGAGAATCAGCAGCGCGAGCGGAGCCAATTTGAAGAGCATGGGAGAAGTTTCCAGCAGTCTCAAAAGTCGGGGTTCTGATAAAATGTCCCCTCGTTGAGTTCCGCCGCATTGCCGACGAGATCGGGGCCGCCGATCTTGGCCAAGACGCGGTAGAGCGCGCGGGCATCGGCGGCTTCCTCTGCAACCGAGCGGCGCGGGATACCATCGACATAATACTTGCGGTACAGAGCGAGTTGCGCCGGATCGACGATCCCCAGCTGATGGCCGATCTTCTCCCAATCGGCATCGGAATGGACGAGAATGTTTTTAGCTTCCGCCGCAATTTTGAAAAATTGCGCAAGGGCGGCGGTGTGGCTTTGCGCGAAGCCTTCGTCAAAAACATACCCGACCATGGCCACCGGTCCCTTGGCGCCGAGGCGCTTTTCCACGTCACCCATGCTAATGAGGCGCCGGAACCCGCGCGCTTCGAGGGCCACGCAAAAGTTCCAATAGTTCAAGGTGGCGTCGGCCTCGCCACTCACGGCCTTTTGATAGAGAAGAGGCGGTGCGCCATAGATGATGTCGGCCTGCGCCGCGATGTCAAAATTCGATTGTTTCGCGAGCGCCTGCAGCAACAACCAGCTCTTGTCCAAGGGGCCGCCGGCGACCGCGAACTTCTTGCCCTTTAAGCCGGCAAGTTCCTTGATGGGGGAGCCCGCCGGAATCATCACCGCTCCCAGCGCGGTCGAATAGGGTGAAAAAACCATATGGCCGCCGAGATTTCTCTGGCGCGCGACCCAGAGCCAATCGCTGAGGATCATATCGGCAGCGCCCCCCATCAAGGCAATCTTTGCCGCTTCGGGCGAGGCAAGCTCTGTGACTTCAATGTCAAGACCCGCCTTCTTGTCCAATCCGCGCGAGGTTATAATCGCGAGTTCCCAGGCGAAAGTTCCGGTCTTTTGCACCGCAAGGCGAAGCTTTTCGGCTGCTGCGGCCTCGCAATTGAAAAGGACCGTTAGGGCAAGGTAAAATGCAGCCCGTCCAAATCGCTCGCGAAAGGAAAGCCGGCGGAGTGGTGTCATGAATGCTGCCTTAACTCTTTGATCGCCGCGGAAACGGAACTCGGCTGCGTTTCCGCACGGCGGCGGGTTGTCTTTTGCCATAGTCTCAGGATACATGTTTTGCTAAGCGAGCCATAATGAGGATCGCCGGGTGGGTCATGGTGAATGCCATGGGTGAGACGATCAATCGAATGCCCCTCGCATGCAAAGGGAAGGAAACCGGATATGACTCTTAAATATGTCTGCGTTATTGCCACAGCCGCTTGGGTCGGTTCCATCGCGGGGGCTATGGCCGCGGGGGATGCCGCCGAAGGCGAAAAAATCTTCAACAAACTGCCCTGCCACACATGCCACAAGGTTGGCGAAGGCGCCACGAATTTGGTCGGCCCTGAGCTGAACGGCTTGATCGGGCGCAAGGCTGGCTCCGTGCCGGATTACAATTATTCGGAAGCCTTCAAGAGTTCCGGAATTACCTGGGACGACGCTTCGCTCGGCGAATTCCTCGCCAATCCAAAGGCCAAAGTTCCGGGCACGAAGATGATCTTCACGGGTGTCCCAAAGGATACCGATCGGGAAAATCTCGTCGCCTATCTCGCGCAGTTTGGCGCGGACGGAAAGAAGAAGTAGTCCGACACGACGAAAGGCCGCTGGTCCGCGCCGTAAAAGACCTGCGTTCCAGCGCGCCATCCGAATCGGAAGCTTTGACTTTCGACTTAAACGTTGCCTATGGGGTCTCGCGTCGCGAAAGCATCCCCCGCGAAGGATCATAGGCAACGATCGCCGCGGCGAGGAACACAATCGTCGCGCCAAGCACGACCGCCAAGGCCAGAAAATCGATCTTTTGGTAAAAGGCGAATCGGATCAGCTCGACCGCATGCGTGAATGGATTGAGTTCGCAAACATAGGCGAGCCACGGGCTGCCCTCCTTGACCCGCCAAAGCGGATAGAGCGCGGAGGAAGCAAAAAACATCGGGAAGATGACGAAGTTCATCACCCCGGCAAAATTTTCCAACTGCTTGACCAGCGACGATAAGAGCATGCCGAGCGAACCCAGCATGAGACCCGCGAGTATGAGCGCGGGAAGCACGGTCAGATAGCCCCAAAAAGTCGGCGGCTCGATGTCCCAGAAATAGGCGACGATCAGAAACGCATAGACTTGGCACAGCGAGACGGCGGTGCCGGCGACGAGTTTGGACATCAGCAGAAACCAGCGCGGAAACGGACTGACCAGAAGCGTGCGCATGTTTCCCATCTCGCGGTCATAAACCATCGACAGCGAGGATTGCATGCCGCTGAAAAGCTCGATCATCGCGATGAGGCCGGGCGTGATATAGACCTCGTAGAGCACATAGGTTTCGTAGGGCGGAATAATCGAGACGCCCAGGACCGAACGGAAACCGGCCGCAAAGATGAACAGCCAGACCAGCGGGCGCACCAGGGCGGAGACGAAGCGCTCGCGCTGGTGCCAGAACCGCAGAGCCTCGCGCCATACGATGCCGCCGAAGCAAACCGCATAGCGGGCAAACCCGAAGCCTTCGCGCGTCGGTGCCGTCACGACAGATCGCATAGATTTCACCTCGCTGTTGCGCCGTCCGTGCGGACTAATTTGTTGAAGGCGGCACCGATGTCGGCCGCATCCGCACGGGCGGCAACATGGCTGCTGTTGCCGGTGGCAAGGACCCGGCCCTCGTGCAACACCACAACTTCGTCGCTCGGTTCGAGCTCGTCGATGAGATGGGTGGCCCAAAGCACGCCCAAGCCCTCGCACGCGACGAGAGCACGCACATGTTTAAGAATGTCCGCGCGGGCCTTGATGTCGAGCCCGACGGTCGGTTCGTCGAGCAGCAGCATGCGCGGACGATGCAAAAGCGCACGCGCAATTTCCACCCGGCGCATCTGCCCGCCGGAAAGATCACGCGCCCTGTCATTGGCGCGATCGGTCAGCTCGACTTGGGCCAAGACCTCGCCCACCCGCAGCTTTGCCGCTCGCGCCGAAATTCCGTGCAAGGCCGCATGGTAGAGAAGATTTTGCATGATCGTCAGATCGAGATCGAGCGTGCGTGCCTGAAACACGACACCGAGATTTCGCAGCGCTTCGCCCGGAGCGCGGTTCACGTCGAAGCCCAATATTTGGATGGTACCGCTTCGTGGCGCAAACAGCCGCGTGATCAAATTGACCAAGGTGCTCTTGCCGGCCCCGTTGAGGCCAAGCAGGACCGTGAAGCTGCCTTGCCGGACGCTAAAGGAGACATTCTCCAAAGCCCGGCGCTTGCCGTAGCTGTAACCGACCCCGACAATATCCAAAGCATCAGGCGGAACGCCGACCGGAGCGTTGGCTTCGGGCACGGAAACGCTCATTGGCGTGCGATCGCAACGCCCCAGGGGAAGGAGCCGACCGCAATCGATTTCACCACCTTGAGGCTCGCCACGTCGATGACAGAGACATCATTCGACACGCCATTTGTCGTGTAGAGATATTTGGCGTCCGGCGTGAACGCCAATTGCCACACACGCTGGCCGACCAAGAGATATTTCTCCACCTTCTTAGTCGCGGTATCGATGACCGCGACTCGGTTTGCCGGGCCGAGCGCCACGAAAGCCCGTTTTCCATCTGGGGTAAATCGCAAACCGACCGGCTGAATGGCTTCCTTCGAAAGGCCGGGGATCTCAAAGACGATCTTTTGTTTGACTTTCGAGGTCGCAACATCGATCACGCTGACCGTCCCGCCGACTTCAGACGACACCCATAATTCCAACCCATCCGGCGTGTATTGCGCCGCGCGGGGCCTCGCGTCCACGAGAACATTGGCGAAAATCTTGCGCGTTTGCGTGTCGATCAGATGCGCCATGTTCGTCGTTTCCGACGTGTTGACAATGACCTTGCCGTCGGGGCTCAGCGCCATTCCTTCCGGTTCGACGCCGACCGGAATTTCGGCGACCGACTTCCGCGTCGCGACGTCGATCACGGTCACCAGATTGTCGTTCTCATTCGACGTGTAAAGCAGCTTGCCGTCCGGGCTGAGGATCAGAAGTTCGGGATCGGCGCCCGAAGACAAGGTGCCGACGATGGAGAGCTTCTTGGTATCGAGGATTTGGATCGTGTCGTCGTCGCCGGCGCAGATGAAGAGTTCGCTGCCATCTTGATTGAGCGCGATTCCACGCGGCCGATGGCCGACCGGAACCGTGTCGATGACGGCCATTTTCTCCGTGTCGATAATCGAAATCGAATTGCCCTTTTCGTTCGACACATAAGCGGTAAACGCCTGGGCCGGCAAAGCGCGCGCAAGGCCCAGCGCACCGATCATGCAGGCATAAAAAGCAATCCTTGGCATCCGGTGACTTTCTGAAACGATCATTGCAATTTGCATTTTGTTTCGGGCCGATCGAAACCCAGCGTGTCGAGTTCGGACGTCTGATGCAGAAATCCTTCCTGCGGTGAAACCGAAACGATCATTCTTCCATCTCCAAGGAGAATAGGCTGCCGCAACTGCTGGTTCCAGGGCCGCAAGGTCTGCTTCTGTCCCTTGAAGGCGGCGATGGCAAAATCCGGTCCCGTCAGATAATCGCGGAGGATCTTGGGATCGTTCGACTGGGTGCGGGTTGCTGCTTCGCCAATCATCCGCATCGCGACCCAGGCTTGATTGTCGCGATCGTTCATGCGCCGCGCGGCTAGCTTCATGAATCGATTTTGCAATTGGACCGCGCCCCATTGCTCATGGCTGCCATCCCAGCTCGTCGGCTTCAGGCCGGCTGAGCCCGCGACCGGCCGCGGATCGAAGGTGCGGTATGGAAGATAGTTTGCAAAGACTTCGCTTTGATCGGCAGCGATGAGAACATCATAGGCCGGCGCGCTTTGCGTCGCCGCTGGAATGAGTCTTTGGGTTTGCACACTTCCCGAATCCGAGCGCCGGCCGCCGCCAGTGTCGGCATAGGTTCGCTCCTCGACGATCTTGGCGCCAAACTTTTTCGCGGCGCGGCGCAGCGCCTCGGCAAAAAGCTCATCTTCGGGATGCGACCCTTTGATAAGGAGCCAGCGCTTCCATTGCTTCCAAACAAGATATTGAGCGAGCCCGTCGGCCAGCATGGAATAGGTCGGCGCGATATGAAAGAGATTGGCGCGGCAGTTTTCCTCGCGCAGCGAATCTTCCGGCGCACTGGTATTGAACAGCAGGACCGGCTTGCCTTTGGCCGCGGCGCTGAGCGCGAGGAGCTGGTCGGCTGGAAGATCGACAAGAACCAGGGAAACACCGCGATCGATCAGGGCATTGAGGGCTGCGACCGGATCCTCTCCGGGTTTCAGAAGAATGTCCTCAATCGTAAAACTCTGTCCAAGAAAGCGGCCCGTCGTATTGTTATCTTCCGCGGCAAGCTTGGCCCCGGCGATGCCATCGTCTTCCGCGGGAACGTCGAGAATCGAGAGGGTGTCATGCAGATGGGGCGCTCGAATGAAGCCCACCTTGACGTTGAGCGTGTCCGCTGCGCTCGCCGGGAGGGTGCACATGACAAGCCCCGCGGCGAGAAGGGCAGCAACAACACCATGCTTGAAAATCATACGTAAATCATGGTCGGTTACGGGCGTCTAATCAAGCTCTTGCTTATCAAGATCTTGTATTTCGCCGGGACCGAGCGGCGGCGGCTCGGGCAGGCCCGCCAAGGCATTGACGATGGCCAACATTGCCGGCTCATCGGGCGACTTGGCAATCAGGACTTCATGAATCCCACTCGCCATGAGCGGTGCCGCCGCATCGCTTGAAATGCAGACGTGGTTGACTCGCGACATATCGAGAGCGGCGGCTCGCGCGAGGCTCAGGAAAATTTCCGTGCTGCGTCGGGAATAATGCAATACAGCGCCGATCTCGCCGGTCTCCAGGCGGGCCGTGACTGCGTCGTTCAGAGAATCGGTGGGCTGTGCCGCATAGACCTCGATCAGTTCGAGCGTGTTTTCGATACTCCGGAAATGATCTTCGATCTCGGGTTTGCGATCACGCCCGGCGAGATAGACAAGTCGACGAGGCGCGCGACCGTCCGGTTCGATTTCGGCGCAAAGCATTTTCACATCTGGCGCAACCAGAGCCGGACCCTCAAAGCCACGCTCCTTGGCCGCTTCGCGCGTGCGCTCCCCAACGAGGATCAAGGGCATCAGGCGGCGGGCTTCCGGTGCCGGCCACTCCGGCGTATCGGAAAATAGCTCGAACGCGAGCGCGCTCGTCGCGATGACCCCGTCGACGACCCCCGCCGGCCAGATGGCTCCGGTCGGGACCATATCGAGGACCGGGGAAAACATCGCCTTGTGTCCTTGCCGCTCAAGTTGTGCGGCCGTCCGCTTGGCTTGATCCAAGGCGCGTGTCAGCAAGACCATCATGTTTTCAGCCGTTAAAAAAATCTGCCGGGATCCTCGCGGCGATATCTTGCCCCGCCGATTCTCCCAGGCTTGCCGGGGCGGATGCCAACCCCGATGTCACCGTTTCAAAAAACTGCGATCCATCCGGCTTCAAAACGATGGCGTGAAACGTCAGATCAAGCTGTTCGATTTGCGCATGGGCTCCGATCGGCGTTTTGCAGGATCCGTCGAGAACACGCAGGAAGGCCCGCTCCGCATCGAGAGCGATACCGGTCGCCGAATCGAGGACAGGCGCAAGAAAAGCTTGCGCCGCAAGATCGTCGGTTCGCGCCGTGATGGCGATCGCGCCTTGTCCCGCCGCTGGAACGAATTCGCGCACATCCAAAATGGCCGTGACTTTGGCCTCGAGGCCGAGCCGCCTCAGGCCGGCAAGAGCCAAAAGTGTGGCATCGACCTCGCCTTTGTCGAGTTTGGCCAAGCGGGTCTCGACATTGCCGCGCAGCAGCGCGATGTTCAAATCCGGCCGCAGCCGCTTGACCATGGCGCCGCGCCGCAGAGAGGCCGTGCCGACCGTACTGCCAGCGGGGAGCCCGAGGGGATGCACCGCATGCGGAGAAATCCAGGCGTCGCGCACATCTTCGCGCGGGAGATAGCCGGCGATGACAATTTCCTCCGGAAGGATCGTTGGGAGATCCTTGGCGGAATGGACCGCCAATTGAATATCGCCCTGCATCAAGGCGAGATCCAGCTCCTTGGTGAAGAGTCCCTTGCCGCCAACTTCGCTCAGGGGCACGTCGGCGATGACATCGCCGCTGGTTTTTATGATGGTGATTTCAATAAGTTCTGGCGGGCAGCCATGTGCGGCCGCGAGGCGTCCTTGCAGCTCGCGCGCCTGGGCCAGCGCGAGGGGACTACCGCGCGTGCCGAGCTTGATGGGGACCGCTGAGGTCGAAGCCGAAGAAGATGAGAAAATAGACGGATTTCCTTATTTATCAGAAGGCTTTATAGGTTGATGCATCTCGCCGTGCACTGTAGGTGACATAGCCACTCGATTGCACGGAAAATGCGGCAAAGGGTATGGAACCATGCTGGTCCTCGGCATTGAAACGACTTGCGATGAAACCGCTGCAGCCGTCGTCCAGCGGCGCCAAGGTGGAGCTGGCGAAATTCTCTCGAATGAGGTGATGAGCCAAATCGCCGAACATGCCGCCTATGGCGGTGTCGTCCCAGAAATCGCCGCGCGGGCTCATATCGATGTCATCGACCGGCTGGTCGAACGTGCGCTCGATGTCGCCGGAGTTCGGCTGGCCGATCTCGACGGCATCGCCGCCGCCGCAGGCCCAGGCCTCATCGGTGGCGTGCTGGTCGGCTTGACCACCGCCAAGGCCTTGGCCCTGGCAAGTCGAAAGCCTTTCCTGGCGATCAACCATCTCGAAGCCCATGCCCTGACGGCGCGATTGACCGATGAGCTCGCCTTTCCCTATTTGCTGCTGCTGGTCTCCGGCGGTCACACTCAGCTCGTCGCGGTCAAAGGGGTCGGAGATTATATCCGGCTTGGCTCGACCGTCGATGACGCCGTGGGGGAAGCTTTCGATAAGGTCGGCAAATTACTGGGGCTTGCCTATCCCGGCGGGCCTGAAGTTGAAAAATTGGCGGCGGAAGGCAACGCCACGCGATTTGATCTTCCGCGTCCCATGCTTGGCCGCCAGAAGCCAGACTTCTCCTTATCC
This sequence comes from Beijerinckiaceae bacterium, assembly GCA_004564215.1. Lineage (NCBI taxonomy): Bacteria > Pseudomonadati > Pseudomonadota > Alphaproteobacteria > Hyphomicrobiales > Beijerinckiaceae > Beijerinckiaceae bacterium. The sequence continues at coordinate 1,954,283 of CP024846.1, forward strand.
GGGCTAAAAACCGCCGTCCGGCTCGAAGCCGAACGCGTTGCCCCTTTGACGTCGACCGATGTCGCCGATCTTTGCGCCTCGTTTCAGGCGGCGGTGGTCGATACGATCATCGATCGTTGCCGCGCGGGCCTGCGTCTGTTTCGGGAAACCGTCGGGCAGCCAACGGCGATGGTGGTCGCGGGTGGGGTCGCCGCCAATAATGCGATACGTCGTTCCCTGATGCGCTTCTGTGGGGAAGCTGGGCTGCGTCTCGTTCTGCCGCCCGGACATCTTTGCACCGATAATGGGGCGATGATCGCGTGGGCGGGTATCGAACGACTGTCGATGGGCCTCGTCGACGACCTGACCTTTGCGGCCAAGCCGCGCTGGCCGCTCGACGCCAACGCCGAGGCCGCGCATCACGGCAAGGCATGACCCATTAGCGGGTCAGTTCCTTAAGCCCATGCAGTATTAAATCGGCAGCCGGCGCGCCTTCACCGAGCGCGGCAAGGGCCGCTCCCACGGCGACGGCGGCTTGCGGGCGTCCGTAACCGAGATTGACGAGAGCCGAAAGCGCATCATGGGCCGCGCCGACCGGCTTGACCCCCAGTCCGTCGAACTCGGCTGGAATGCCGCCGACGCTCAGGGCAGCGCCCTTGTCCTTGAGTTCCGCAACGATCCGCGCCGCAAGCTTGGGTCCGACCCCTGGTGCCCTGGCGATAGCCGCCTTGTCTTGGCTCGCGATCGCCCGCGCTAATTCGGCGACGTCCAGAACGGTTTGCACCGCGAGGGCAACTTTGGCGCCGACACCCTGAACCGATTGCAGCAAGCGGAACCAATCGCGTTCGGCGTCCGTCAGAAACCCAAACAGCTTTATTGAATCTTCCCGCATCTGCGTTTCAATTGCGAGCGTCGCGGCTTCTCCCGCTTGCGGCAGCTTCATCAAAGTGCGGCCGGAACAGTGCACGACATAGCCGACGCCATGCACATCAAGGATGATGAAATCCTCGCCTTGCGAGTCGATCGTGCCTTTGAGCTTGCCGATCATTTGGGACGAGCGGAGTGGAGTCTTGGGAGGTTGCGTTTATACCGAAGCCTTGGCCCGGCGCCAATGTCCGAATGGTTTTGGTCGCGCCTCGGCTTGATTTTCACTTAGGCGCCGCCGACCGATTGCAGATTGCGCGCCCAGAGACGGACCCGCGCATGGGTGATAGCAACAGCCAGGGCATCGGCCGCATCCGCGCCACGCGCTTCGCTGCCGGGCAGGAGCATTTTGACCATCATTGCAATTTGCGCCTTTTCTGCATGGCCATTGCCGACCACCGTCTTCTTGACGAGATTGGCCGCATATTCGGCGACCGAAAGCCCCGCAAGGGAAGGAACGACGAGCGCGATCCCGCGCGCCTGGCCGAGCTTCAACGCCGACTGAGGGTCGCGATTGATAAAGGTTTCCTCGACCGCCGCCTCCGAGGGTGCGTATTCAACGATGACAGCGGCCAGGCCCTCATGCAGCGCCCGCAAGCGTTCGGCCAGCGCGGCCCCATCGTTCGACCGGATGTTGCCGCTCGCCACATAGGATAGGCGCGTGCCAAAAACTTCGATCACGCCCCAGCCCGTGGTCCGCAGACCGGGATCGATTCCCATGACGCGAACCCCTGAGCCCTGCATACCCCCGCCCCGCCATGAAAACCGATAAAGAGCCTGTCCAAGTGGCGCGCGGCAAGAAGATCAACCGCAACAGGGTTGAAGCCTACTCCAAAAGCATGCGTTTCAGAAGTTCGATCTCTTCCGAAAATGTTCCATCCGCCGTGACCAGACCTTGAATCTTGCGGACCGCATGAAGGACGGTCGTATGGTCGCGGCCGCCGAACCGTCGGCCGATTTCCGGCAGCGAGCGTGGGGTCAAGACTTTTGAAAGATACATGGCGATCTGGCGCGGCCGCACCACGGCCGCGGTTCGCCGTGAGGACAGAATATCGGCCCGGCTGACATTGAAATGGCTCGCCACCAGCTTCTGGATGTCCTCGATCTTGACCTTTTTCGGTTCCGGGGTTCGCACCAGGTCGCGAATGGCAAGTTCGGCCGTTTCCATCGAGAGAGGGGCGCCGTTCAAGGAAGAATGCGCCAGCAGTCGGTTGACGGAGCCGTCGAGGTCCCGGCCATTGGTCTGAACGACGCTTGCCACATAGGCGACGACGGCAGGCGGAACTTCGAAAGTTGGATGCACGAGTTTGGCCGCGGATATGCGGGCTTCGAGAATCTTCGTGCGCAGCTGTTCGTCGAGGCCGCCGATTTCGATGCAGAGGCCGCCCGCCAGACGGGAGCGAACTCGTTCTTCGAGGCTTTCCAGATCGCCCGGAGGCCGGTCGGCCGCTATCACGATTTGCCTGCGCGCATCAATCAGCGAATTCAAGGTGTGGCAGAATTCCTGTTGAATCGACTTGCCTTGCAGGAATTGAATATCGTCGATAACGAGAACATCGATCGCGCGCAGCCGCTCCTTGAAAGCGATCGACGTTTGCGCCTTGAGGGCCGAGACGAAGCCGTACATGAACCGCTCGGCCGTAAGATAAATGACTCGCCGCTTGGCAGAAGAGGCTGCGTGCGCGACGGCTTGCAGAAGATGTGTCTTGCCGAGCCCTACGGACGCATGGAGATAGAGCGGATTGAAGAGGAGGGGATCGCCGGAGGCGGCGAATGCGACCCGAAGCGCCGCGGCATGGGCGAGCTGATTGGAAGCTCCGACCAGAAAATTCGAGAAATTCAGGCGGCGGTCCAAGGGCGAACCGGCAAGGATGTCGGCACTCCCGCTCTCCGTCGACCCGGACCTCTTTAACGTCGAAAGCGTTGTGTCCGAATGGGCCATGGGCAATGCGCACGGGCTCGGCGTTTCACTTCGGCTTCGCAGCGAGTCAGAGCCGATTCCCGGACTCAAGTCCGGGTGGTCGCCACCCGCGCGGGAAAACATCGGACGCGTCGACGAGCGGACATTGATCGAGATCCGCTTGATCCCCGGAAATTCGGTCGCCAGCGACGCAAAAATCCTGTCCGCATAGTGAGATTGGATCCAGCTCTTCAAAAACTTTGTCGGCACTGAGAGAAGCGCATCCTGGTCCGACAATGCATCGAGTTCCAGGCGTCCGAACCAGGAAGAGAAAACTTCATCACCGAGCTCCGCGCGCAAGCGGCGGCATATCCGCATCCATGCTTCTTCTTTGGTGGCGACACTGCTCGGAGCGACGGTTTCATCATCATTTTTTGGCTTGGTGATCTGTCTGCGCGGATCCAGCATCGGTGATCTTCTTCAGGAATCGAGGCAAAAAAACAGCGGCCGTTAAAATGACGGCGCCAAAAAACGTGCTGATGACGTGAGAGTGGAATGCGCGAATCTAATCGCGGACGCGAGGGCGATGCCGGGTTAGCGCGGAATAGGCTTTTTGAACGCGCTTGGTCCGCTCACATTCGGTTGCAGGAAGCTGAGCAGGCGGACATTGGACAAAAGCCTTCACGGTCGTAAATCCCCCTTGGCTCCGGCACTAAGCCTCCGAAGCTTGTTTACGTCAACTCCAAAAGAAATCTTTCAATCCTGTGCGGCTATACCACCGCGTATACTACTACTCCACGCACACAGGAAGGTCTCGCGCAGAATTACTTCGGCTATGACCTTCGGCATCGTGTTTACGTAAGGTTAATACACGCCAAAATCGCGCTATTACACGCTGGACGCTCGAACAAACCGGAAAACGCACAGGAGGTCCGCCATGAACTCTTGAGTGAGCCAGATCCAGACCGGAATGAGACTGTAGCATAGGCAAGGCACTTCGCAAGCGGCGTTTAAAGAAAAAGTGACGAAGTGACGTTCCTCGACACAAACACGGCGACCCAACGAGCTTCTATAACCACCTGATTTCGCGGTCATCCCTTGAACCTCGAAAGGGTCGGAACGGGGATATCCGAGCCGTCCAAAATCGTCACAAAAAATTTTCATTTCGGCCCCGCGAGAACGAAGCAACCCCGCTCGTCCGCACGACGTCACGTAGCTTTAATGACAAGCCATTGAGTCCGATGGAAAATGGTTGAGCGATCATTGCACTGAAGAGTGCGAGCGAATTCGCGTCTTCTCAATGAAAAAAAAGGCCCGACACGCGCCAGGCCTTTGGGAACTTTTTCCAAGACTACTAATTCAGCGGTGCTGGATTTTATTTGCTCAGTGCGTTTACTCGCAGGCTTAGCCGTGAGACTTTTCGCGCTGCCGAATTCCGATGCACTATTCCTTTCTGTGCCGCGCGCATAACGACGGGTTGCGCAACGAGCAAAGCGGCGGCGGCGGCCTCGCGGTCACCGGCGGCGATCGCTTCTTCGACCTTGCGCACATAGGTGCGCATCTGGCTGCGCCGTGACCGGTTGACCTTGGTCCGGCGTTCAATCTTGCGGACGGCCTTTTTGGCCGAAGTGGTATTCGCCATTAAAAATGTCCTGGGTAAGGGTCCCTGCGGAATGGCTTCTCTATAGAGAAAGCCGGTCAGGCGTAGCCTGAAAGGTGGCGCTAATAATCATGAACCAATCAATTCGTCAACGTTTGATGTCTGGGACGCAACTCCCGCCCGAGCCTCGCCGCTGCCCCGGGAAGCGCCCAAACCATCTCTAAAGCGCGATCCTCTTTCGCTCACCCCTGTCGAGCATCCTCTAAAGCTTTCATATTTTTTGGAGAGAAGCACCGAAATTCTTGGCATCAGAAATACACTTGATCTGCGCTTTGAAGCAGACAAGTACGGCCCTTATTAGCAATTTGCATTGCGACAAACGATTGGGAAACGCGAGCCCGTTCGATGTTATTTGGTTCGACGATTCAAAAAAAGACAAGGTTGCAGATGCCAAAATATATCAGCCCGCTTTGGAAATGACAGCTAAGCTCATTGCCGGATTCGAATCCCCTCTAGGTATGGAAGTGTTGGCGACCTTAGATTGGCTTCTCCACAAAGAAGGCATTTCGCCGGAACGGAATGCAGTCCGCATGGGTCTTGATGCGTGGGCGGGAGGCCAAAAAGCAGCTGAACGAAAACAACGACTCTTCGATGATCGACTAATCGAATTGGCACTTCAGCGGTTGAGCT